>JADYYD010000283.1 GCA_020853845.1 Candidatus Melainabacteria bacterium | reverse complement strand
TTGGGAAATTCGAATCTAAAACCCTAAAGCTGCGGCTGCTCTCGACCTGCCAGTTGCTCATTCGTCGGCGCCGCGATCTGATCGGCCGGTGCGGCAACTGGAGCGCTTTGCGCCGCGGCAGCGATTGCAGCAGCCTTCTTGCGCTCGGCTTCTTCGGCAGCTTTCTTTTGCGCTTCCTTGACCGGATCGATTTTGGCCAGCTTCATCGGTATGTTGTTGTCCAATCCGAGATCGATATACTCGAGCTTCGTCTTCATCGGATCGACGGCAGCAACCACCGAAGTCAGCCTGCCCAGGCGGCGTGTCAGTGAAGTGTCTGGCGTGCCGAGCTTCAATTTCAACTCGACATTTTCGACAATCACGTCATGCGGATGAGTCAAATTGATCGATTCGACCGGCATTTTTGTTTGCTGCGATATGTAGTTGCACCAGCTTGCCCACTGAGTTACGTCAGCCGCTTTCATTTTGAGCGCGGCAGGTCCATATAGACACAACGGCGGACGCATGATGCCGGGAAATTCTTTGATAGGAATTACTCTTCCCGATTGTGAGATGACCGCTTCCGGCAGCTTGCCGGGCTCAGGCACATAAGTCGCCCAGGGAAACTCTTCGAGGACTTCTACGAGCATATGCGGACGCGGAAATGCATAGCGACGAACGAACGCATGTTTCACAGAAGGCAGCTTCTGGATGCTCGCTTCCAGCGCTTTAGGATCGACACGGAAAAGCGGCTTGCCGAGCGAATCTTCAACCTTGGCTGCAATTTGCTCGCGGCTGGTGACGTAATTGCCTCTTACGGTCAATTGCGTTTCAGCATCATCAACCGACCACGGCAAATTCACCATCATACTGCCGCCCAAAAACAGCAAACCGCAAAGTGTCATATAGCGCATGAACTGGCGCCGCAGCCGCGCTGTCCGAGCAAGATTGCGCTGTTTGCGCCGGCTCTTGATCCATTCTCTTCGCCTGTCGGCTTGCATCATCACGAGCAGCAAGTCTCCTTAGAAATAGATCGACTACCCGTTGCGTTGATCAAACCGTCCACAGCAGCGACCGAAATCGTGCCGGAAAAAGATGTTTGCGCCGGTCCGGTCATGCGAACATGATCGTCGGACTCAGACCATTCGATAGACAGATATCCGCCCGGCAGGCGAACTTGCGCCCGTCGCTCGAGCCTGCCCTCGAGAATTCCCGCTACCACAACCGCAGCAGCGCCGCTCGCACACGCCAGAGTTGCTCCGCATCCTCTTTCATATATAAGTGAATGCACTTCGTTGCGCGAAATGGTTTTGCACCACTCGACATTCACACCTTCAGGAAAGAGCTTGTGTTCTTGGATATGCACGGACAGCCGTTTCAAAGGCTCGGAAAATTGGTTGGCGGTCAGGCACTCTTGAGCCTGAGGCGCATCGAAGATGACCACATGCGGATTGCCCATGCTCACGCACGATGCTTTGAAATCGAAGTCGCAAGAGTTTAACCGCCCCTGTACAAAACTAGCTGCAGCAGGCATATTCAATGGAATTAATTCGGTTTTTAGAACGGGCTTGCCCATGTCCACCGTTATCTTCGTTTCGTCTTCGACAAGAATCTCTTGGACTCCTGCTTTAGTTGACAACAAAATTCTATTAGATGCAATCAATTCTTTCCTGAGAGCCCAAAGTCCCAGACACCGCAGACCGTTGCCGCACATAGCGGAAGGCGATCCGTCCGAGTTTGTGTAAATCCAACCGATATCACATGCGGTATCAAGCACATAGCCGGCATCGAGCGATTTGAATATACGCGCATCAAACTCTGATGTTTTTGCCAGTGAAAAACCAATGATCAAGCCGTCGGCACCAATGCCGAAATTTCTTTGGCAGAGACCCTTTGCCAGAGCAGGAACGGGATTTTTCCCGGCTTCGAGCGCTTGCCTGAATGACGAAAGAGCCAACAAATCGTCGAGCAGCACCATGACAAAGTCGTTGCCCAGTCCGTGCATTTTTTCAAATGCCAGAGCCGTGCTTGCTGAATCAGAATTCGGCTTATTAGTGGATTTCTTAGCTGACAAAGTTTCCGAAAGGATGTGCATCTGATTTCGCGGCGGGTGCTGTATCCGAATGACATTGAATGACTTTGATTAATGCGCGCAAAAGCGATTTTTGCCATTCGGACCAGCCGGTATTATAGCCGCTGAGGCTTGACATGTCTCGACCTTAATAGACTTTGATTCTTCACTCTCATTGATATACTCACGTGCTGGGCGAAAACTAAGGGAATTTCACATGCGCGCATATATATCGGTGGATCTGGAAGGTATAAACGGCGTCTGTCACTCCAGCCAAACTCAGCCGGGAGAGCCCGGATACGAGCGCTCTATCAAATTGATGCACCAGGAGACGAATGCCGTCATCGAAGGACTGGTAAAAGCCGGTTGCACTGACATTCTCGTTAATGATTCGCACTGGGATATGCGCAATCTAAGAATTGAACAATTGCATCCAAAGGCGCATCTGACCAGCGGTTGGCAAAAACCTTTCTCAATGGTCTCCGGCGTGCATGCCGCAGAGAAGCCGGATTTTGCCTGCTTTATCGGTTATCACGCTCGTTCCGGATGCGCTACCGGCGTGCTTTCGCATACATATAGAGCGCAGGTGTTTCGCGACGTGCGCATAAATGATGTATTAGTCGGAGAGACAGGACTGAATGCGTACCTTGCCGGAGCGTTCGGCGTGCCGATTGCCCTCATTACAGGCGACGATGCTCTGGCGAAAGAATGCACGGAGTTGATGGGAGAAGTTTCATGCGTGGTCGTGAAACAGGCAGTTTCACGCTATTCCGCTTGCTTCAAGCCGCAAGAAGAAGTCCTCAAACATTTGGAAGATTGCGCTCGCATAGCGGCAATCAATAAGAAAGGCTGGAATTTGCTCAAGCCACCGGCACCGGCAAAACTGACCATCACGCTCGCGGACACGTCTATGGCGGATGCATGCGAACTCATTCCAAACGTAAAGCGGCTCAACGACAGGGATGTAGAGTTCGAAGACCAGGATTACAAAGTGGTGTTTCGCGTAATGCTGGCTCTGGGTGCGCTTGGAGCTAGCAGGAAAGACCCATTTTTTAGTTAAGTAACAGACTTCTAAACAGTTTTTTTCTGACAGTCAACTAAATCATTTCTCGCACAAGATGACGCCAGTGGGCTTGTGCGCCCTATCTGCCGCGGGCTGGTGCCCGTACGGATATTAAAATTCGCTAATATTTCTTTATAAGCGCGGTTTGGTGCCCTTCTGCGGGTATTTACCATCTGACAGGGTTTTTCGTCAGCACCGCGACCAGCCTGAGTTAGGTCTGGTGTTGATTCCGTGCGTCCTCTTTTGAACGCACCGACCCGGTCATACGTGACTCCCTGACATTTGGGCTTACTGGCAATGTTTCAATCATACGAACAGCTTTCCTTCCACCAACAAGTGATCGTTCTAAACCAGTCGTATCCTTGTCCCCGTTGCAATGCAGGGATTCTGGAACCGTACGGGCTGACGGAAACCTTGTCGTGTAACAGTTGTGAGCGTTGTTTTGTTCCCCTTCGCGGCGGCAGGCGCCTTTATCCGGCCAACCGCATGGGCATCAAAGTAGCACCGACATATTGGTGGGATGGCTTGCGTTGGCATTGGGCGGGTACGACAGCTACCACCAAGCAAGTTATGGTCATGATTTCCCTTTTCCTAATGCCGCTGGCGATTCTGCACGGCTCGCTGTATCTTAATCTCTGGGCTGACAGACCGGAATGGCTCAACCCGATGCTGCTGAGCGCATTGATGAGCCTTTTGACTGTCCAGCTCATTTACTTCACTTGCTGGGATTTTGATTTCCTGGCGAAACGCAAGTCTTAAGTAGAGTCAGATAGACAGAAAGAACGCGAAGGAAGATTCCAAGAGCAACTTTTCCTCAGAAGGGAAAGGCTCGCAAGAACACGTCTCTGTGCTTTTGCAAGAATGCCTGGAAGCATTGAATATTCGGCCGGGCCTCACCTATGTTGATGCCACAGTTGGCGCCGGTGGGCACCTTTCCGCCATTAGAGAACGTATGGGCGGGCAAGGGAAATTGATTGGCTTCGACAAGGACAAAATATCGCTTGACAAGGTGGCGGAGAGATTACCCCTTGCTGCTTCGTATATTCATGGCGACTATTGCGATATTGCCTATCATTTGAGTGAACTGGGAGTAAGCACTGTAGATGGTGGCATCCTCGCCGACCTCGGTGTGTCCAGCATGCAGCTTGACAATACGGAAAGAGGCTTCAGCTTCTTGAGAGACGGACCTCTCGACATGCGCATGGACAATACCCAAAAGTTGAGCGCCGCCACCATCGTCAATGAGTATGGGGAGAGGGAAATCGCCGACATAATATTCAAGTATGGCGAAGAACGTCTCAGCAGGCAGATCGCACGGCGCATCGTCAGTAAGCGTCCGATACATACGACAGGGGAATTATCCGAAATTGTTGCCGGATGTATATATACCGCCCGTGGTATCAGAGGGCATAACAAGAATCGATCGAAAAGCCGATCAGATAGGCTTGACGACTCGCATCCCGCTACTCGAACATTCCAAGCATTAAGAATTGCAGTCAACAGCGAGCTTGCAAGTCTGGAAAAATTTTTACATGAGTCTGTGAAAATTCTCGCTCCGGGCGCCAGGCTCGCGGTTATCAGCTTTCATAGCTTAGAAGATCGCATCGTTAAGCAAATTCTCAGACAGTATGCCAAAGGATGCATATGCCCGCCCAGGCAGCCGGTTTGCACATGCGGAAAGCATCCTGAGTTGCTGATAATGACCAGTAAACCAGTCACTGCATCCGATCAAGAAGTGCTTGCCAACATACGTAGTCGTAGTGCTAAACTACGGGTTGGAGAAAAGGTTTAAAGTCCGCTAGCAAGACTGAAATCAAAAACCGTTTCTACCGTTTTTACTCCGACCGCAAAAAATCATTTACGGCGGAACTAGATGGGAGCACCTAATGCCGAATACTGCACAACTTCTAGCGTTTACTGAATCTCCAATCCGCGAATCCGGTAAAAGCGAAAAGTCTATAGAAGTAGCCAACGGTGCTCGCAAGCAGATTATCTATAACGCGCCGCAAGCAAGACCGCACCTGGTCTCGGTAGCGTCCCCGGCACAAGAACGTGACAGCCGCAAGGCTCCACTGGTGGTGCGCGTCAATCAAGTTTTGCGCACATCGCTAATCGCATTTTGCGGTTTGGCAATTGTTGGATACGGGCTTGATGTTGCTCGCACCAATGATGTAACCCGCCTGCAAGAACAAGCCAGACGTTTATCGGAACAAAATTCCGAATTGTCTGCGCAGCTTTTGAGAGCAATCTCCTTTGAAGGTATACAAGACAGCGTCGTCGGACGTCATGGATTGCAAGTTCCAGAGCATGTCCTTATCGTTCCGGAAAAAGCGGCGCCGAAATTGACCGCATTCAAGCCCAACAAGCATAGTCTCCCGTTGTTGTCGGGATACTAATCTCCTCTTCGGGAGGCCCTCCACGTTGCCCACGCAGTCTCCTTCAGAGTTAGGGACTCGAGGTCGCTCACGACGCCATGACAGGCGTCCGCGTTCGCCCTTATGGCGTTTAAGAGCCTGGCAATTCATCTTATTGGCCGGCTTCACGATGATTCTCGGTCGTCTGTATTTTCTTCAGGTCATTCAGGGACCGGAGCTGAAGAAGAAAGCACACGTGCAGCGCCAGCAACACAATTTGCTCGTGCACCGGGGCGCCATCACTGACAGGCACGGTCTGCCGCTGGCGATTGATACCACCAGATATGATATCTACATCCATCCGAAATTAGTCAAAGCCGGCGTTGCGGAAGCATCGGAAATTCTCGGCAGAATTACAAAGCAGCCATCTGAAAAAGTATATAAATTGATGAATGCCGGTTATCCGGTAATCACGCTCGGACGGCATCTGGAGCGGGAAATGGTGGACGAGATCCAGGCGCTCAATTGGCCTGGAGTGGATATTGTTCCGCGTCCTTTCCGCCATTATCCGGAAGGACAACTGGCTGCTCATCTGCTCGGTTATGTAAATATGGATACGCAGGGGCAGGGCGGTATCGAGCAAAAGCAAGAACAGATGCTCAAAGACACAGGCGCCATGCCGACTCCCCAGTTGGACGGTCGGGGACGCAGCATCCTTGTTAAAGAACCGAATTCAGATTGGGGAATTTCTCCACCGCTGGGCAGACACGTCGAGCTGACAATCGACAATTACCTGCAACACCTGGCGGAAAAAGAGCTCTATGCGATGTGCCGCCATTCATCGGCATTGAAGGGCGCTGCAATTTTTGCCGACCCGACCAACGGCGAAATTCTGGCGTGGGCGAATTATCCGCCCTACGATCCGAATCGATATAACAAGTACGCGCTGGAAACAACTAAGAACTGGTCGATGGTCGATGTATATCAACCAGGCTCGACATTCAAAATTCTCACAGTCTGCTCCGGTCTGGAAACAGGCGTGATCAAGCCGACTACAACTTTCTACGACGGCGGCTCGCTTACTGTGGGCAACCGGACTATAAGAAACCACGACGGCGGGCACGGAAGCATCGACTTGCTTCATCTCTTCATCCACTCCAGCAATATCGCCTCGGCGCAGATTGCAATGATGATGCCGGCC
Organism: Candidatus Melainabacteria bacterium; assembly: GCA_020853845.1. GTDB lineage: Bacteria > Cyanobacteriota > Vampirovibrionia > Obscuribacterales > Obscuribacteraceae > QKMZ01. Next base: position 12,182 of record JADYYD010000283.1, on the reverse strand, counting down.
AAAGTTTTCCATGACATGCTGAGCAAATTCGGCATCGGGCAACCAACAGGAATTGATTTGCCCGGAGAATCGCATGGTCTCTTGCTAAACGACAGATTCTGGAAGCCGCTCGATGCAGCGACAACAGGTTTTGGTCAGGGCGCAATTGCAGTCACGCCACTACAGTTGGTATCAGCAGTCGGTGCCGTCGCCAACAGTGGCACCTGGACGCAGCCGCACCTCATCCGCCGTATTTACGATCCCAGAACAGGCGTAACTGAGAAATGGACGGAGCCGACCAAACGCGAAGTCATTTCTCCCTGGGTAGCAAAACTGGTCGCCAAACTGCTCGGCGACAACATCGCCATGGGTACGCAGATCGCCGGCAAAGTACCGGGCTACCGAGTAGCCGGTAAAACTGGAACAGCTCAGAAAGTTTCCGCCAGCGGCAGAGGTTATCTCGCCGGTCAAACCATCGCATCCTTCGTGGGTTTTCTGCCTGCAGAAAGCCCGCAGTTAGTAGGCATTGTCGTAGTCGACAGCCCGCAGACCGACGGACGTTGGGGAAATACGGTAGCCGGACCGGTATTCAACGCCATTTCAGCAGAAGCCGCTCGTTATCTGGGAATACCGCCATCGCACTCCGGTGAAAACGAGAAAACCTCATCAGGAAGTAAAGCGACCGACCCGCTCAAAGCGTTGCATCACAAAATTGTTCCGGCTCCGGAAGCACCGTCGGTGAAGTACGCACGGGAAGCCAGCGCTCGCCAGCAAGAGAGAGCGCGTGACTAACAGGCTCGGTCTGTCTATCCCGCGCGGCGTCGCTCGAAAACTGCGGGTAAACCCTGGCACATGGGCGCTGCGGAAGCGCTAATATTGAACTGATTGAGTGAGGAGCCGCTCGTGTCGGCAGAACAGCCTAATAAGCCGGACGCTACGCCGCCGACCGGCGGTAAAAAGCGCAGTCTGGGCAAGACATTCGGCATCGTCGCCATACTCACCGTTCTTTCCAAGTGCGCTGGATTGATCCGTGACATCGTTGTTCTGCAGGCTTTCGGAACCAATTATCTTTCCGACGCATTTAATAACGCCACCTTATTTACCGGCAATATTCTCATTCTTTTCGGCGGCTTGGGCGGTCCGTTCCATTCCTCCGCCGTGGCGGTGTTGACGCCGAAAAAGGAAGATCCCGACAGCGGCAGAATGATGGTGCAGATTTTTCTTGCCACCATGATTTTCTTGATACTGCCCTCGGTGGCAATCTACTTTTTTGCACCTGATCTTATTCAGTTGATAGCGCCTGCCAGCGCTCTGTCCGAACCTAACCGGCAGGAATATTGGGAAGAAACCGTCAGGCAGATTCGTATCATGCTGCCTTTGGTGGCAATCTCTGGTTTTGTGGGTTTGTCGTATGGAGTTTTGAACGTTTACGACAAAATTTTCTGGCCTTCTTTTTCTCCCGCCATCGCCAGCCTGGCGATCATTATTGCCGTGTTTGCCTTCGGCGACTCTGCAGGCATCGTTTGCCTTGCCTGGGCGACCCTTGCCGGCGCGATTGGTCAGGCCGTTGTGCAAATACCAGGGATGCTGAAAACTCCTCTCAAATGGAGTTTCAGCCCCGTCTTTCACCCTGGTCTCAAAGAGTATTTGCTGATGCTGGGTCCGGCGGCATTCAGCACCTCAATAGGTCAAATCAGCCTCTACGTGCATTTGTATTTCACATCAACGATTCAAGAAGGCGGCTGGACAGCCATTGTCAATGCCAATCGCTTGATTCAGTTGCCGCTCGGCGTTCTGCTTACGGCAATGCTGGTTCCGATTTTGCCGCGATTTACCGAGCAGGTGGCAGCCAAACGCATCGATGATCTGAAAGACGAACTTTCCAGGGCTCTGCGCTTACTCTGGTTTCTTGCATTGCCGATTGCAGCCCTGCTGATGGCAATTCCCACGCCAATCATCAAATTGCTCTTCGAGCGCGGAAAGTTCACCACACATTCAACCGAGATGGTTACGACGGTAATGATCTTCCTGGCGCCTGGAATATTTTTCTATTTGGCGCGTGACCTCATCACCCGAGTCTTTTACGCGCACCAGGATTCGAAGACTCCATTCTTGATTGCAGTCGCCGCCATTGTTCTGCAGACGTTCCTTGACTGGCTTCTGGTTTCATATTTCAAGACCGGAATCGCCGGCATCGCGATTGCCACGACACTTGTCACCATATTCAATTTGTTTGCTCTAACTTTCTTTGCCAGAAAGAAAATCGGTCGCCTGGGCACAAGCAAACTTATTTATCCGACCGCTATTATGCTGACGGCCTCCACCGTATGCGGTGCCATCGCCTGGTTCGTTTCCAACCAAATCAGCGCCATCCTTGCGCAGAATTTTATCGGACAGCTCGTCTCGCTCAGTCTTTCCGCCGGTCTTGGATTGCTTGCATATCTTCTGGTCTGCATGGCGTTCAAACTCGAAGAGCCCTCGAGCGTGGCGGACAGATTACTAAAGAGACGTAAAACCACTTCCGCCCAAAGTTAGTTAGTGCACTTGCAACACCGCCCGGATGCACAACTTGTCGAGATCAAGGCAAATCGAAAATCTTGCCCGGCGAAACTTGCAAAAGAGCATTCTTGGTCGACAGCGCCAAAGGTTTGAAGCGTTGAGCGACTTCGCGTTTTATAGAGGCGCGAGAAAACATAATCACCGCAAAAATCTGACCGGCTGAAAGAATGCCTCCGAAGCCTAGCAGAGACTTGATTCCGTATGGTTTGACGAATTCTTCCTGCGCATAAATGTACGGTGAGTTCAATGCCTCAGGCACAAAGAAAACATTGAAAGTTGCCTGGTCTTGATCCATTACGACATTGCTGTCGACAGTAGACACACCGCCAGAAGACCTCTCAGGATAGGTGAGAACCACGTCTGAAATGGAATCGGACTCGATGCCGAACTGTTTGCAAAGCAATGCTACCATTGGCAATTCGGTAGCCAGATTAGGACTGTCGATAGGGATGGCACGATGGTCGTTGGACTTGGTGCGATCGCGCCATTGTTCCTCCTGCCCGCTAGTGGCGAGCAGTGTCAAACAGCGAGTGTCGGGACGAAGTTCTTGATTATCCCTGAGCCGATTTTCCACAAATCTTTTCAGAGGTGATTCTAGATCTTTGTAGTGCAAGCTCACAAAGAAGCGCACCAAAACAAAGGCTTTCTCTTCCCCATTTCCGACGGTGAAGCCTTCGTACAAACTATTCACTATCCTGTGGGCAATTTCTTCCTGGGTGCGCGCGCCTGCGCCCAGCTTGCGAAGCTCACTGCTGAGCTCCGTCATTTCTTGCAGGCTGAAAGTTTCTATTGAAAACATCCAAAAGCACTGATCTGCCGATTAGCACAAACCCATAAGGGCTTTCCCTTGGCTCGTGATTGGCCGCACCGAGATATTGACACCATCGGGAATAAGGGATTCCCCGAGTTTCCTAGTTTACTTATGCCATTCAATCCTGCACTACCTATATAGGGAAACCCACAGGTAAACTCTGGAAAACCGCCTTTGAGATCGATTTTTCGAAAGTAAGGTGTCAGGTCAGAGCCCGATATAGAAATCCGAAATTGCCGCCGCCCGGACTGCCAAGAGGTCATTCAACACGGCAGGGTGGCGCAAAAAATGCACCATGAGGAGAGACAATCTTAGCGAGGCTGTTCTATCGAGATAATTTGTGGATAGGAAACGCTCTTACGCGATCGGCTCCAGGAGCCTGACGCCAGGTATCTTGCAACACAGGCGCAGACAAATCACCGGCGGCGCTCATGGCATAAGACGGTGCCGGACGCCTTGAAGCAGAATGACATGCCACCAAAAATCCCGGCAATTCTGCCGGTGGATGTGATACCACGGGCGAAGGCGGAGCAACTTCCTCTGCCTCTCGATCCAACTCCATCATTCGCTCAATCTCAGCTCGTCGAGCCAATCTCTCGAGCTGCGAACATCTTCTTTCTCTCATTACCGCCCACGCACACCAGGCAAGGCTGGCAGCCAGAAACAAAAGGAGCACAGCGTGCCCTTTTAGAGTGGCCAAAAGGTAGCAGGCAGCTACCACAGGTCCAAGCGACAAAATCGCCGTCATTTCGCCCTTCTTTCAAAAAAATTTTCTCGTACAGGCTCCTTGCGGTGACAAAGAGCCATCGTGTTGCATATACGATACATCCCGCGATGATATACGAAAAGACTTGTATTTCTTGAAAAAACTGGTATCGTTGTTAATTCGTGCTCATTAAGTTCCGTTAAGCCCGCGCACCACAGGTGCTACCGCCCGATATTGAACGGATCGTCGTTTGCCGGCGCAGCTTGATTGCCGGAATTTCCGGACTGACCACTGTTAGCGGGGGGTGCCTGTTGTTGCGGCGCGTCTGGAATGAGCGGATTGGATTGCTGCTGCTGGGGCGTTGCATTCTGCCCGCGCGCGCCACCTCTGCCGGTGGCACCTGGAGAATTGCCGCCGGAACTGGATGAATTTGCCAGCTCGGACATTTTCATGCTCACCCAATGCGAATTATCCTGAAACTTCACCTGCAAAATGCGGACTTTCAAAGATGTGCAGCGAGGATCGACTTTCTCGTGCTTCCACTTTTCCTGCCCGCTGGCGCCGGGGGCAAGAAGTTCCATATCGGGGGCGTGCCATGTGCCGCGATCGTTCTGCTCGGGATCGGTAAAACGCAATCTGAACTTGACAGCCGCAATTGCTCTTTCGGAAATATTCTTGTAATCAATATAGATGCGAGCGTCGATTGGGACGTCGAATGGATCCAGGTCCAGTTCGGCTCGCCCATTCGTCACTGCTACGGGGCAGCCTTGCTCGGGTACAAATTCAACGTCCAGATTTCGAACTTTTCCCGGCACTTGACCGTATACATTAATAGGCGCTCCCAAGGAAGTCACGGCAAAAATGCAAAACGACAAAGACCCGAAAAACAATTTGAAAGTCCGGCCGTTTCTGAAGCTGGCACTCATCGCATTGAGCCTCCTTGTCATTGCGCACGTTTCCGCCGTAACGTCGGTTACTAGAGCGGCTGACGAAGAACTCCATTTCACCATATTACATACCAATGACCTGCACTCGCACGCGGAGCCATTTTCCGAAAGAGGGCGGATAGTGGGCGGAATGGCGCGTCTCGGTCATCTCATCCACTCGATCAAGGCTAATACTCCCAATACAGTTGTCATCGATGCCGGCGACATGTTTCAGGGCACTCCTCTATTCACTCATTACCACGGGGACGTGGAAGTTTCTCTTCTCAATCACATCGGCTACGACATTTACACCATCGGCAATCACGAATTCGATGACGGCGCGGAAAACCTGGGCCATCAGCTAAAGAAGGCGAAGTTCGACGTTATTTGCTCAAATCTCGATGTCGACGCGCAGCCCGACCTGAAATCGGTCGTAAAACCTTATGTGATTCGCGAGATAAACGGGCAGAAAGTCGGCTTTGTCGGCGTCATGACGCCTGAGCTGGAAAGGCTTTCCCTGTCGCTGGGCGGGGTGAAGGTCAAAAATCTCAAAGACGATTGGCTGATTCCCGTGCGTCAGGCGGTCAAGGAGCTTGAGGGCAAAGGAGTCAATCACATAGTAGCCGTGACACATTGCGGTGCGGATTTGGACCAGCAAATCTCGCAGGCAATACCGCAAATCGACGTTATCATCGGCGGGCACAGCCACACAAGACTGGACAAGGCACTTTTCGTCGAACACGACGACAGCTCGAAAACGATTATCGTGCAGACCGGCAGCTATGGAAGAACTCTCGGCCGCCTGGACGTCGCTTTTAATAAAGACGGCAGCCTGGACGTCGCCGATACGAAATACCGTCTTATAAACATTACCGACAAAATTCAAGAACATCCCGAGATGAAAGCGTACATCGACAAGAAGGTAGAACCTTTGTTGCCGCTGAGACGCACAATTGTCTCGCAGGCCGAAGATGCATTCGACAACCGCTGGACGGCATACCCATGGGATTCGGCACTGGGAGACTTGATTACGGACGCGCTCTGCGAAGCAGGCAAGAGTTACGGCACGACGATAAGCGTTCATAACCGAGGCGGCATGCGTGGTCGCATCGAGAAAGGACCGATCTCACTCGAGAAAGTTCAGGAAATTCTGCCCTTCGACAATCGACTTACTTTTGCGACAATCACCGGCAAAGCTTTGCTTTCGGCGCTGGAGCACAGCGTTTCCGGTCCTGTAGGCGGCAGGTTCCTCGACGTTCACGGCTTGAAACTTGGATATGACCCGACAAGAAAACGCGGAGAGCGGCTGGTGTTCGCACTGGCGGAGAACAAGGACGGCTCTTACAGCGCGATTGATGAAACCCAAGAATACAAAGTGGCGATCAACAATTACACCTTCCAGGCGGGTGAAGGTTATGACTTTAAAGATGCAAAAAACGTAGTAAACACACCCGAGCGAGTCGGCATTCCTTTTCGCCAATACCTGGAAGCGAGACCATCGGTGAAACCCCAGGCGCCATCACGTATTGTACCGATCACCGAAAACATACTGTCGGCCATGCGCAAAGACAAAGTTATTGCCAAAATTTCGAACGTTCCTCCCAATTCGAGAATCTCCCTTTACAGCGGCACCGGTCGCGGTATCACACCTGTGGCGAATAATATTCCTGTGCCTTTAGAAAAACCATTGCAGGAAGCCGGGTCACTATCAGCCGACGAGCAAGGGAAGTGTGTTTGGAAGGGTTCGGTCGGCGGCTCCTGGATGTGTGCCGTAGTTCAACCTCCGAAAGGCACTAAACCAAGAAAACTGATATTCAGTTATCCGATTGAAATTAAAGCGTCGAAGAACTAATTTTTGGTTGACAGCACATACAGAAGTATGTATATTGTAGATATAGGAAGTGAGCACTACGGTGATGGTGCATAAGTCCTGTGCGCGAGTGTAACCTAGGGCCCTCGCGCAAGTGAGCGGGCTTGCTGCGCTCAATTACGGTAGGCATCAGCGCTGATGATTGTGGCACAAAAATCTCAGCGATTACTGCCGTGTCCCAATTTGAGAGACTGCAAGTTTTGCTCGGCTTCGCGATATCCGGGTTTCAATTTCAACGCCTGCCGATATTCCGCTTCTGCCAGGTCGCGTTTTCCCAAGCGTGCGTAAGCAACTCCAAGATTATTGTGGGCAAGCGCATTTTTCGGATCAAATCGAATCGCCGCCTGATAGTGTCCGACCGCAGTCGAGATCTGACCTTGATGCTGGTAGTAAATCCCTAAGTTATAGTGCGCATCAGCAAACTCAGGATCGATCTTGATTGCCTTCTTGTACTCATCGAATGCTTTGCGCAAATTTCCTTGCTTGAAATAAGTGATGCCCAAACTGGTGTGAGCCTGCGCATAGCCCAGGTTTCGCTGCGCCTCAGGATAATTCGGTTCAATTTTTAATGCGATTTGAAACTCTTGAATCGACTCGGGATATTTGCCCAAGTCACTATATGCGACACCAAGATTATTATGTGCTTCTACATACTTGGGGTTTAATCCGATGGCCGCCTTATACTCCTCAACAGCCTTTTCGAGCTGTCCGGCTTTGAAATAGGCGCGACCAAGACAATAATGCGCTTGCGATATTGCCGGATCCAGCTTGACCGCTTTTTGAAATTCGTCGAGCGCTTTATCGTTTTTCTCCAATCTATCCGCACACAAACCCAAGTTGTAATGCGCCTCTGCAGAGCGAGAGTCCAGTCGAACAGCATCGTCCAGATAGCGTTCGGCTTCACTAAAATTGTCTTGATCGATCAATGCCACACCTAAGTTGTATCTCGCATCGGCAAGTCGCGAATCGCCGTCGATAGCCTTGTGATACTCAGCAATTGCCAATTCCAGCTTGCCCTGGCGATGATAGATTTTGCCGAGCAAATTATGGGCGCGCGCGTTCTTCGCATCGGATGAAATTACCGTGTTGAGATAGCTGGCTGCTTCTCCCATTTTTCTCTCAACGTAAAGCTTTTCAGCCTTGGAAAGCAGGCTTTCGAAATCAGTAGAGTCTTTTTCGGCAGCTTTTACAGGCAGGCTGAACTGTAACGCAGCGATATACCCGCTGAGCGAAACCAGTAAAAGCCCTTGAAAGAAAGCCCTTGAGAACGCCAGTAATCCGGGAGCGGATGAGGCTCCTATTCTGTTTCCATTTTTACTTTCGAGCAATATCAAGCCAGATGCCAATAAATTTGCCATTGAGTGGACGCCGAAGTTTCAGCACATCAGTCAGTTTAGGATATGTTGATAACCGGCGCAAACTGAGGCGAATTGAAAGGAAATCAGCTATGCTGACTGACTATCCGGCAAAGTGGGCTGCGCGATGCAAAGAATTTCCGTCTCTATATCCCTTGCGGCAATTAGTCTGGCTGTCTTCTTGGCGCCGCTCTCTGTTCTGGCAAAAAAGCAAGTGGAAGCGGAGCCGCCGGCGCCCGTTTATTCCAAAGACGACCCTGGTTGCCGTGACGCGTTAGCCAAGGCGGCTACAATGTTTGCCGCCAACAAAACCGCAGAAGCAATTGCTTTATTGCGCCCCTGGTCTGCTAAATGCATGCACAACGCTCAGTTGCATCTTTTGCTTTCGACCATGCTTTTGCGCCTGGGCAACGCGAAAGCGGAGGCGCAATCTGAAGCGAAAATCGCTTGCGACATCTCGCCGAATTCTACCGCGGCGCACATGCAGCACGCTCTAACCTTGATGGCGATGGACAAGACCTCATCCGCCAAAGACGAATTCGAGCGCATTACGCAAATAGACCCGACTTCCTATGATGCTTGGTCTACATTGAGCGATTTGTACGGTCGTCTGAACGAGATGGACAAAGCCAAAGCTGCCGGGGAGAAGGCGGGTATTCTCGATCCTTCGGCAAGAAGAGCGAAGTTTCGCACGTTGCACTCTCTGCGCACTGCAGGCAAAGCGGATGCCCTGCGCAACGAAGCGGCGCGCCTGCTCTCCTCTGACACCGACCCACCCGAGTATTTTGACCAGCTTGCCACCGAAGCACTGGCAGTAGGCGCCTACAACGAAGCCGTTCAGGCGGCGAACAAGGCGCTGGAAAAGTTTCCCAGCTCGGCGTCGGCGCTCAAGGCAAAAGCACTCGGTCTGGTTTTCGCCAACAACTTTGAAGAAGCGCGCACCACAGTCGATAAGATGCTCAGTATCAGCCCGGACGACTACGATGCCCTGTCCATAAAAGCCATGATTTTGAGCGACCAGGGGCATGCAGACGAGTCTGAGCTGTGCTTGAAAAAGGTGGCGAGCGACAGAAGACCGCTGCTGCTGCTGGCCAGAGGCAAGTTGGCAGCGCAGCGCAATGAATCGCAAGAGGCGATAAAGAATTTCGAGCAAGCGCTGGCTGCGGACCAATCCTTGCTGGTCGTGCACAGTTGTCTTGCCGATGCGTTTATTAAAACCGGCCGCTATGAAGATGCGCTGTCGGAAGCAAAGGAATGCCAGAGAGTGCCGGGGCTCAGGGCTCTGGGCAATGATTACGAAACAAAAGCCAAAGAAGGCATGGGACAAAAATAAGCGTGTTCATAAAACTCGCCGTCATCGTGGGAAGATACTATTTATTAGCGGCTGAAAGTCAGGAATAGAGGATGGTTGCCAGTCAAACAGCTACGATTGTCTCCATAAACCCTGCCACCAAAGAAGTTCTGGGCGAGGTGCCGATTCTCGGTCAAACCGAAGTGCAGGCTGCAGTCGAGCGCAGTTGGGCGGCTTATGAGTTGTGGAATGTGCTGCCGTTTCACAAGCGCTCGCGAAAAATACTCGAAATCCGGCGCGTCATCGAGCAAAAGCAGGACGAAATTGCCGACCTTGTCTGTCGCGAAGTGGGCAAGCCTCGCGTGGAAAGTTATCTGTCAGAACTCACTGGTCCGCTTGACACCTGCATTTGGCTCAGCGAAAACGCGGAGCGCATGCTGAAAGACCAGATAATTCAGTTGCCCAATCCTCTTTTATCCAGCAAACAAAGCCTCGTGGCCTTCGAGCCCCTCGGCCCTATCGGTGTGATCGCGCCCTGGAATTATCCGTTTTCAATTCCGATGATGACCATTCTCATGGCTGTCATGCTGGGCAATACCGTGGTTCTCAAACCATCGGAAAAATCGCCTCTCATCGGCATTAAAATCGGAGAGCTGTTCGATCTTGCCGGTTTTCCCAAAGATGTAGTCAGCGTCATAACGGGCGACCGCTCCACAGGAGAACATCTCACTAATTGTCGGTTGGCCAAGCTCATCTTTACCGGCTCCGTCGAAGGAGGCATGAAAGTGATGGCGCAGGCGGCGCCTCATCTGACTCCTGTTACGCTCGAGCTGGGCGGCAAAGATGCAGCGATTGTTTTGCCTGATGCACCGGTGGACTGGACAGCCAGAGGACTTGTCTGGGGCGCATATACGAACGCCGGGCAGGCGTGCGCTTCAATCGAACGGCTCTATCTCATCAAAGGCAAAAAGACAGACGCATTAATCGAGCGCATCCTGCATCACACGCAAGCGCTTAAGCTGGGCAATCCGGGCGACATGACGGTCGATGTCGGTCCGGTCATCGATGAAATACAATTGGAAAAGGTCATCTCGCATGTCGATGAAGCGCGTGCACTGGGCGCGAATGTTCTGACCGGCGGCAATCGCAGAGATGATCTGGGCGGCTTTTTCTACGAGCCGACGATAGTCACTGGCGTCAATCACAAAATGTCCATCATGCAAAAAGAGAGCTTCGGACCGGTGCTGCCGATAATGGTAGTGGATTCGGAAGACGAAGCGGTGGAGCTGGCCAACGACAGCGAATTCGGATTGACTGCGTCTGTCTGGGGCAAGAATTTGGCTCGAGCCGAAGGCATAGCGCGCGATCTCAATGTCGGAACTGTTTTATTGAACGACTGCCTTTTTTCGCATGCGGCGCCGCAACTGCCCTGGGGCGGACTGAAGAAAAGCGGATTTGGACGCAGCCATTCGCAATTCGGATTGCAGGATCTCTGCAATATCAAGCACATAAACATCGACTCGCCATCAGGTTCTGAGCGCATCTGGTGGTATCCGTATGGAGAACCCAGAGTCAAAGTAGCCAAAGGTGGAATCGGTCTTCTTCATGGATCGTTTCCGATGGGCAAAACCAAAGGTCTGTTTACACTTCTCGGCAACATGTTTCGTAAGGCAAAATGACATCAAGCATCGGCTGTAAACATCGCGATAATCTTGCAGTGTTTGCACTAGTCTCGGTTGCGGCCGTCGTTCTTACTTGCTCGACTGGAATTTTGCCGTCTCGAGCAGGCACCTTGGGTGAAACTGCAGGCGGAGATGCAGCAACCATTGCGCAATGCCAAAAATTGCTGCAAGAAGGAAAAGTAAAAGAAGCAATGGCGATCGTTAATGCCGCCCTGCAGAAAAAACCAGGCAGTGAAGAGTTGCACACCATGCGGGCTGAGCTGCGAGACAAAGCACACGATTTGCAGGGTGCGGTTGCTGATTTGAACCAGTCGATCACGATTCAACCAAAAAAACAAGAACTGTTTACCAAGCGTGCGCATATATTTCTCAAGGCTTCGCAGTTGGAAGCGGCGCAGGCGGATATAAGCATCGCCTTGAAGTTAAAACCTGAAGATCCGCAGGCCATCGCACTTCGCGGCGGACTGAATTCCAAACTTGATCGCTACGACAAAGCCATAAGCGATCTCAATCAAGCAATTCAAATGAGTCCGAAAAATTACCTGCCGTACTTTTATCGCGGCGGAGTCAAGTACAAGAAGAAAGAGTTGAAACCAGCGATTGAAGATTTCACAAAATCCATTGAACTGAAACCGGATTTTTCAGCAGCCTATCAGAGCCGCGGCTGCGCGTACGGAGAGCTGAAAGAGTATGAAAAGGCGATTGCTGATTTCAACAAATCAGTCGGAATCGGAGTGCATGGCGCTGTCATTTTTTTCAATCGCGGGCGTACTTACAAGATGCTCAAGCAGTATGATGCCGCGTTGAAAGACTTCAACACAGCGATCAAGATGGGCTTGGGAGCGACAGATCAAAGAGCTCCTATTTTTTGCGAACGTGCGGAAGTTTACCTTTCCATGGGACGCTCGCACCAGGCGTTGATCGATTTGAATCACGCGATAAAATTAAACAGCGCAGATGCTCGCGCCTATCTTTTGCGCGCGCATGCTTATAAACAGCTCGG
>JADYYD010000282.1 GCA_020853845.1 Candidatus Melainabacteria bacterium | reverse complement strand
GATCCAATACATAACGGTGGCTTCGTAAAAGAGCCTGACAATGGGCATCCCGTTCCTTATCATTTGAACGGGCACCCGGATTTTCAGCGGAAATTGCCATGGGCGGACTGAATTCGATGATCAAAGGGAAAACATATTCGACTAAAAGGCGGGCGCTGTTGAGCGTTGCTTTTGCTGCGTTTATTTTGAGCAGTGCCGCACCGCATTCGATGGCAATGGATAAATCAGCGGGAAATTTGGACTGGCGAACATTTTATGTTGAAGGCGAACGCAAGCTGAAGACTCAAGAGCTGGAAGCTGCAGTTTCCGCTTTCGAGCAGGCATTGAAGAGCGTCAAGCAGGATAAGAATGCCACAGCCGACGATGAAGCAATGTGCTTGCTGAGTCTTGCCAGCGTGCATTACATGCGCGATCGATTCTATGAAGTGGTTGTTCCTTTGTATAAAAAAGCGATTAAGCTGCTCGAAAGGAAACATGGAAAAGACAGTCCCAAAGTGGTGCCGCCCATAGTGGCACTTGCCGGAATCAGAGAAGACGAAGGCGACTACAACGATGCGAACAAACTGCTCACTCGCGCTCTGGCTATTGTTGAGAAAGCTGATGGAAAGACAAGTTTAACCTATGCCGATTATCTGCACCGTCTTGGAAGAGTGAATTTCAAGTTCGGATTTCCGCGCAAGGCCGAGGATATGTATTATGCGTCACTAACGATTGTGATGCAGCAAAAGGTTTTGCCTTCCGGCGAAATGTTGGAGCAACACCTGATTGACTATATCGACTTGCTGACAAAATCTGAAAATAGAGGCAAGATTTTTGAGTCGGCTTTTCAAAAGGAATTGTTGAAGGATTCGGTGGCTTCGGTTGAAAGAACTCGGGGAGTATCGGCATCCATCTTCAGCAGAGAAGTGTCTTCGCGGATTGCACAGCAAAGCGCATCTACCAACGAAGAGGAGCGCATTTTCCCTGAACCTGCAGGGCTCGATGGCAGTCGCACTTCGCCATCGATAAATCCGCATCGGGGCATGTCTGATTTTGCAGCGCTGGAAGAAATCAATAAGCAGCGTGTTGCCTTTTACGAAAGGATGATTTCCACCGACATACTTTCGTTGGGACCCGACCATCCAAGTGTTGCTCGCGACCTGAGCGGACTTGCCGCACTGTATTTATCGCAGCGAAAGTTCGCTGATGCGAAGCCTCTGTTGTTAAAGGCTCTGGCGATTTACGAGAAATCATATGCCCCGGAGTCGAGCATGATCACGCGAACAAAGGCACTGCTTCAATTAGTTGATGATGAGCACAATCCGCAGTCTCCCGCCAACACAGTTGCGACTGATTATGTTTCGTCCTTGCCGCCAGTTCCGCTTGCCGCTCAAAAGCTGGAGGTGGCGCTGCGACTGAATTACCTTGCTTTTCTTCTCTACTGTCAGGGTAAGATGGCAAACGCCGAGCGCATTTATTCATGGGCAGTTGCAAGTACCGCAAAGGCGGCTGGCGAGCAAAGCCTTCTTGCTGCTTCGAGCTTGATTGACTTTAGCCGCGTATTGCGCAGCACCGGCAGACAGAACGATGCGGAGACGATGGACAATACCGCGCAAGCCATTCTGCGCCGTTCGATTTCTCAGAATGCGCTAAAGTCGCTTCCGTAGCATCTATTGAACTTTTCCGCGAGCTGAGAGTTTCCATACATGCTCGAGTTTGCCGCCGCGGTGACAATAGTAATAGTCGTGAAGATTTACTGTTGTATCAATATGGCTTGGTATCAACTCCACTCGATCGCCTATGTTGAACGGCAGCGAGCCGGACACGCTTTCGAGAATTCCGTGCTCGTCGCCAGCCGGGCGGTAGGAAATATCAGGTGAAACTTTCAGTTCTGCATTGCCACTGTCTGTGGAGAGTGATTTGAATCCCGCGTCAATGACACAACGATTCTCGGCGGGCTTGCTGATTACTGTTGAGATGACTGTCAATGCATGTCCATAGCGCTCACCAATAGCGCGCCTGTATGCACCGTCCATGAAAACGAAACTTCCCGGTTGCACTTCATTGACTCCGGCATCAGCGCAATATTCAGCAGTGCCCGTGCCACCGGATGTAATGACTTCAATCGGGTGCCCTTTTTCCCTCAGCAGCTTCACTGTGCCCAATAACTTTTCCATCGCATCTGCACAGAGCCGTTTGCGTTCACCTTCGTCAGTGAGAAGCTGCAGGTGTCCCTCGTATCCTTGCACGCCCAGCAGATGCAAATTCGGCTGTTTTGCGATCGTGTCAGCCAATTTCAACGCCGGCTCTCCCGGTTCGGCACCGGCTCGGTTCTGCCCGACATTCAACTCGATGAGAACATTCAGTTTGATGTTTGCATCAGTAGCCGCCTGTTGCATTGCCTCGATGCCGGTTTGGCTGTCTATGACCACCTTTATTTGCGGATATTTTGCGATCAACCTGGTGAGCCGTTCGACTTTTGCGGTCCCAATGATTTCCGTCGTGATGAGAATGTCTTCGATTCCTGCCGCTGCCATGACCTCTGCTTCTGATACTTTGGCGGTGCAAACGCCGGCGGCACCTGCTTTTACAAGCAGCTTTGCGAGTTCAGGACTCTTTACTGTTTTCAGATGCGGCCGAACATTCACCTTTCGGTAGCGAAATTTCTGAAACAGACTTTCCAGGTTTTTGTCTACGACATCTAAGTCGACAAGCAAACATGGAGTGTCGATAAGATCGATAGAAATTCCTTTTTCAATTGTCGTCGACAACATTGATCAACCCGCCTGCTTCGGTTTAAAACGAACGTACTTTTTTTCACGTACTACTATCGCGAATCTCGATGCATCAGTTCTCCATTCCGTCCGGTTCTGACGTTGTAGTCAAAGTTGAATGAAATATCTACGTGTTTTGGAGCGCCTTTCGGCAATGGCGGAAATGGAGCCGAAGCATTCAAAGCCGCTAGCGCCGCTGCGTCCGATTCCGGCGTTCCGGATTCACTTTCTATGCGCGGATTTTCCATGGTTCCATTGCGCAGTACGCGAAATAGGGCTATTGTCTTATTGGTTTTTGCTGCCCACTGCGGACGCCAGTTGCTTTTGATCTTTCGCTGAATTTCTGCCATGTAAGGTTCATAGTTGACTTTGACCCCTTTTGGAGCAAAGCCCAGATCACGTGCAACAAGGTAGTCTTTTACTGCCATCTCCATTTGCCCGAGCCGCTCGCGCGCCATGCCGCGAAAGTAGATGGCATCTGCATTTTCGTCGTCGAGGGAAATTGCTCTCAGTAAATCGGTCAACGCTTCGTGATACTTTTTCATCTGCAATAGCGCTTCAGCGCGATTGGTGTATGCAAGTCCTCTTAGAACTTTATCTTGCGTTAGTTCCAGTGCTTTGTTGGAGTCTTCGAGCGCTTCTTGCGATCTTTTCAAATGCAGATATCCGTCTGCACGCGCGATGTACGGAGTTGCGCGTGCGGGATCGCCAATGATATTTTGGGTTTCTGTTGCAATCTTCTTTTTCATTAAAGCCTGTTTCTGTTCATCACAAAACCAGGGATCTGTGGTCCTATCCAGGTCGTGAAGCGGCGAACCTTCGTTGGACGGCGGTTTTGCTTTTTGAATCGGCGGTGACAGGGCGTTTTGTTGTCCTGATGCCGGCACAATCAGGTCGGTGTCAGCAGCCATTCCTGATGACTCGGAATCCGTTGATTGCCGAGTTGGTGAGCTTTGCTGCGAAAAATTATTCGAGTGGCGTCGCGGCAGTGGTACTTGGTCGCCCGCACCATACATCCCTTGCGCGTACACGGCAAGGTTCGATATTCCTGACGCTATCTGAACTAGTAAGAATGAAGCGGCCAAGCGGGAGGAAAAGCGCATTCATAGTCCTCAATGATCTAAATCCCAGGTATTGTACCCGCTAGAAGGTCAGTATCCCGTTACTTTCTTGAAGGCCAGCACGCACTTCAGCAGCTTGGCAGGCCCGCCGCGGTAGACAAAGTAACGCGCTTGCCAAATCGGATCGAATTTTTGCTTGTATTTTTGCAGACCTTTGTAGGAAAAGCCCTTGTTGAGATGCTCGCACAGTTGGAAAAGGGCTCTTTCCTTAAGTGACGCATCCGGATTGTCGCCCACTCCCGAAAGCGCTGCCAGCCCTAGATTGAAGTATCGATAACCCCTTTCTTTGTACGCCTGAAGCAGCTTCAAGAAGAGGTAGTCCATGGTGCCGGAGGGAACTTCGTTTCTGTGTCGCATGAGGTCGATGGTGATTTCACCCGGATAATACGACTTTGCTTCATTGACGAATGCGATCGACTTGCCATCAGCATTGTTGAGACAGATGAGGGGCGTCGTTTGTATGTAACCTCTCTCGAATCGCCCGAGCGTAAAATTGTGTTCTCCTCGACCGGGCAAAGCCAGCCATTCATTCGATATCGACTCGACTGTGTCCATGAGTTCTGGGCTGTGGGGCGGTTCGTGCCGTACCAGGCTGAAGCCTTTGAACTTGTTTTCTTTCCCTTTGAAGTCTTTTTTCTTTATCGTTTCTGTCATGAATTTGTCGATGTCAACGCGAGCTTCTTCGCCGATTTTGACTTCTTCGAATCCCAGTGCTTTATACATGTCGAGATATTCAGGCTCCGCTTGCAGAAAGCAGAGAAGCCAGCCGCTGTCGGTTACCCAGTCGACGAATTCTTTCAGCGCTGTTTTCAATTCTTCTTCCGGACCGACCGGATCTGCGAGCACGACCACCACATCATTGGCGATACCATAAGAAACAAAACAATTCTTCGATTTCGAGAAGAAGAGCAATTTGTCCGGCATCGCTTTGTAAAAGTCCATCGAGGATTTGCCGTTCTTCTCGGCAATAGACAGGGCCAGTTTTCTCTCCTTGTCATGCGTGTCCAGGTGGTATTGCAATGGTTTGAACAAGCTTGTGAAAACAAGAAAAATTGTGGTGGCACCGGCAACACCGAGAGAGTGCAAAAACCACTTTGCATGATGCGTGGCAGGAACTAAATCGGCGTTACCCATTAGAAAGAAACCGCTAAGGGTTCTTTTAAGCGAGTCCACAAATGTGAAATCGATGCCGAAATCTCGCTTGTCCATGAGGAAGAACCCGGCGGTTCCGTAGAAGAGCGTAAGTAAAATTGTTGCAAGCGAAATATAGATGCCGCGGGCGATGGAGCGGTGTTCGCTCTTGACGGTAAAGTTAGACCTAAGCGCGATGAGGAGCATTGCCAGCCAGCCGAGCGCCCATACTCCCGGGCCGATGTCTTTGTGTATCAAGTGCGTCGTCACGGACAAAAGGGTGATGGACAGAGCTACTATCCATGCGGTTTTCTTTCTTTCCTTCAGGTTGACCGCCAGATAAGTCAAAATCAATCCGAAGCAAATAATCAAACTCTTTGTGAGATGGCTTTCGAACGGCAGAAATGACGACAGCGGGTTGTCGGAGATATCGCGGTTGATGCCCAGCCAAATGTCCAGCAAGCCGACGAAGGCTGCGGAGGCGGCAACCAATTTGACGCCCAAATTCTGGATCATCGGCTCTCTTTCTGATGCGGTTAAATCGCTCAAGGAAACGCCCCGTCTTACAGCAGACTATTCTCGTATATGTCTTAGATCCCCGTCGCGCCTGCAAAATATCTGAGTTTCTAACCTTCAAAAGAATAGCAAAACTACGTGTACACTATTATTGTATCTGTGGAATTTTTGCTTGAAAAAGAAGATTGCGGCATCAGTAATTCCGAAAGAAACGCTCCGGAAATTTCTGGAGAATTTCGCATGCCGAAGCGCAAGCGACATTGAAAGCGACATTGGTGCAGAGGCAATTTTCGAATTGGCGATCGGGGAAAGCCTGGTCGAGTATGCTCGCAGATTGTCGAGCCGTCTTGTAGACGTGATTAACGCCAGAATGCTCGAAAATGCGGTAGAGACGGAGTACGTTTCTGCGGCGTTCGTGTTCGAGACGATAAGAATTCTCGTGGTTCGTATCGTCGCGGAAAAGGCTGGATCTCAAATCGACTTGCCTGGACTGGCGGAAGCTTACGAAGCGCTTTTGGAATTGCGCCTTGCGGGAAGTCCCGGAGCCTTTGCACTTGTTGAATCGAGCAATGAAAAGCGAAAGCGCGGCGTCTTCTACACCCCGGATTCGCTGGCAACCGATCTAACCATTCGTGCATTATTGCCATTGGTGTCTAAAGGCGAGCAGTTCGAAAAAATGTGCGACGAGCCGCAGGCTTTTATTGATGAAAGTGCAGATTCCATCATTTCGGTCATGCGTATTCTGTCTTTGCGTATTGTCGATCCGTCGATGGGGGCAGGATTATTTCTTCTAACAGCGCTCGATGTGTTGACGGAATGTATCTTCAGAAAGTTGACCCTGGGCGGAAATGAAGATGATTGGAACGCGCTGAGAGAGTATGTTCCCGACTGTCCGGAGCAATGGCGTAGTGGTGGCAGTTTGAATGGCGAAGACCAGGACCGTTTGAGAAAACTGATAGCGCATGTGGTGGCGCGCAATTGTTTATTCGGACTTGATATTGACAGTGCGGCTGTCGAGTTGGCACGTATTGGCATGGCGATGCATTGCGGATTGCCGGTTGCAGAAGCTTCACGGTTTCAAAATTTGAGGCACGGCAATGCATTGTTGGGAATTTGGAGAAGTCCGGCAAAATCAGAAGTCGCCGCTGCGTTGGCAAAGATTGGCGATAACTCAGTTTTGAAAGTGGTGGATAGGTCTTCCGAAAAAGGTTTTTCAGAACGTGAATGCAGAGATATTGTTTGCTTGCAATTTTTCTATTCCCTAATTTCTGCGCTTGGTGGCAAAGTGTCGCCGTCGCAAATTCTTGCCAGATTGAACTTCTTTCACTGGGACCTGGAGTTTGCTGAGGTGTTCTCGGGCTCCAACCCGGGATTTGACGCAGTGATTACAAATCCGCCCTGGGAAATTGAGAAGGCGAATTCTCGTGAATTTTTCTCCCGATGGGATCCTGATTTCATGATGCTAGCAAAGCAAGCAGCGCAGCATAGGCAAAAGCAATTGCTTGAAAATGACTCGGCACTGGCTGATGAATGGAACTACTGCAAACTCTATCATGAGGGCTTAAAGAATTTTCTTAAGGGTGCTGGTGCGCTTGAAGCTGAGGATGCTGCTGCTGGGCTCGAAAAGCCGTTTCGCCATCAAGGAGGCGGAGATTCGAATGCGTACAAGCTTTTCTTGGAACTTGGCTATTGTCTTTTGAAAAATGGTGGCGTGGTGGCGCAGGTAGTACCATCAGGTATTTACAGCGACAAGGGCGCTACAAGTTTGCGGAGACTTTTTCTCGAGCGTTGCCGCTGGCTTTTCTTGCATGGTTATCACAATCGGCAAGGGCTGTTCCCGATTCACAGATCTTTCAAGTTCTGCACTATGGCTGCAATTAAGGGTGGTTTCACAAACGATGTGAGTTGTGCATTCTTGCGAGTTTCCCCTACCGAGTTTAACGAAAGTCCGGTCACATACAATGTTGGCTTGCTGAGACGCTTGTCGGCAGAATGTCTCTCTTTCAACGAAGTTACTCGCGTGCAGGATCTGCAACTTGTCGAGACGCTGAGCAGATCGGCGACTGCACTGGGTGCTATTGGTGGTGCAAAGGGTCTCAATGAAAAAAGCAATGACGGAGCAATCGTCTTTCGTCGCGAGTTCGACATGACGAACGACTCTGGGCTGTTCATCGAGACTTCCGCTGCGCTCAATGACGGTTTTAAGAAAGACCTCTTCGGGCACTTGATAAAGGGCGCCTGGCGACCAATCGCAAAATTCAATTCGCGTCATTCGGGCGAGTACGTTCATTCTGCCGATGGGCAGTTTGGTTTGGCAATTGACGACAT
Source organism: Candidatus Melainabacteria bacterium (assembly GCA_020853845.1). Classification (GTDB taxonomy): domain Bacteria; phylum Cyanobacteriota; class Vampirovibrionia; order Obscuribacterales; family Obscuribacteraceae; genus QKMZ01. The sequence goes on along the minus strand of JADYYD010000282.1, from coordinate 14,091 downwards.
TGCAAAAGTGCTTCTGCCTGTCTATGAGGGACGAATGATTGGGCAGTATGACTGGGCAAAGAAAGCGTGGTTGAACGGTAAAGGGCGCCGCGCCGAGTGGGCTGAAATTGCCTTTGGAAGCAAGATGCTTCATCCGCAATACACCATGGAACTTTCCGATTATTTGTCAATGCAGCCTGAGCGGGGAGCGAAGATAGCATATCTTGCAGTGGGCGCTTCAACAAACGCGCGATCGTGCATCGCCGCGATGATCGGTGACTGGCCTTGCGGAAATTCAGTGCCTGTTCTTTCGATGAGTTCGGATAACAACAGTCCAGAGCAACTGTGTGCGCTTCTCGCTTGCCTCAATAGTTATGTTTTCGACTACCATCTGCGCATGCGGCTTTCGGCAAATAATCTCAATTGGTTTATTTTGCAGGATTGTCTCGTGCCCGATTTGCACCGGTTATCTCAATGCGCGCCACTTACTGCTGCAGTCTTGGAATTGAGCAATCATGAAGCTTTGCAAGCTTTAGGATTCGATTCTCTCGTTGCTGAAAGGTTGTCTCGCCGAGCAAGACTGAGAGCATTTGTTGAAGCCGTCGTCGCGGATGCATATGCAATCAATCGAGATGACTGCAGAATGATTCTGAGAGGATGCCAGTTTGACGAATCGTCCCGGGATTCCGGATCGTCGATTGACAAAGGGTTTCATCGCATTGATCTGCATTTGCCATTTCAATTCAGAGGCCCTTACTTATTCGCTCGCAGTTTCGACCTCTTGAAAGAAAAAGGGCTTGAGTGGCTATTCGAGCATCTGGATAGCGATGAATTGTTTTCGCAAGAACAATTCGAAAAGCTGCACTTACGGACTGACGGTCGATTAACCCGCTCTGAGACATCAGTCTGGCCGCGACCGGACCATGGCAATTACTCGACGCTGTTCAATCAAATCCGTAGTGCCGGTGCTCCGTCTTCGAGTTTGGCAAAAACCCTGAAAACTGGTGCTGTGGGCTCTCCATACTAGCTTTACGCTATGGCTTAGAGTCTTTGCCAATGGGGAATAGATCATAAGCAAATATAGGTCATGGCATATTATCTGACGCTTTAGCCGATATCGTAGCTGGAGACTTTTTTGGAGCCTGAAGAGAGCGAATTTTCGATCGAGGAGGACAAAACGCCACGTGCAGGTCCTCCGCCTTCTGCTCAGGATATTTCAGGCAAAAACCGGGGAAGTTCCGGATCGAAAGATGAACCGGATTTCGCGGCAGTTGCTGATTCGCTCGTAGGTGAGATACTCGACGGCAAGTATGGAATCTTGAAACGCCTGGGGATCGGCGGAATGAGCGTTGTGTATCAGGCGCGCGACTTATCGCTGGGCAGAAATGTCGCCATCAAGATGATGCCGCTTCAGTCTGGGCACACCACGCAGGATTTGCCTCGATTTCAGCAAGAAGCGCAAACTATCAGCCGACTTAAACACGCAAATTTGGTGACGGTGTTCGAGTTCAACGTCAACACGATACCACCATATCTGGTGATGGAATACATCGAAGGAAAATCACTGGCGGAGGTATTGGCCGACGAAGGACCTCTAGGTTTGGAAAGGGGTATCAATGTCTTGCGTCAAATGTGCAGCGCGCTAGCGCATGCGCATGAGAGCGGAGTGGTGCACAGAGATCTCAAGCCTGCCAACACTCTTTTGCAGAAAGATCAATCCGGTGTCGAGCATGTGAAGATCGTCGACTTCGGCATCGCTAAAATTCTTCAGCAAGATAATGCCGATGCTCAGAATTTCACGCGATCCGGTGAAATTCTCGGCAGCCCGCTTTACATGAGTCCGGAGCAATGTCAGGGCAAGAAGCTCGATCACCGATCCGACATTTATTCAATGGGTTGCGTTCTTTACGCGATTTTTGTCGGGGCGCCTCCGTTTCAAGGTGCGACAGCTTTCGAAACGATCCAGATGCATTTGCATGAGCAGCCTGATTCGATAAGCTCACGGCGTCTCGACCTTCCGTATGCGATGGAGCTGGATTCCGTCTTGTTCAAAGCGATGGCGAAAGAACCGGCGCAACGTTATCAAACCGTCACCGAGCTTGATGATGCGCTTTCTAAAATCGGTTGCGAAGACGAGATGGTTGGTTTTGGTGCCTTGAAGGCCATGATCGATCTTGGCTTCAGCAGAGCCGCGGCGAAGAAGAGCAGAGGCATGCCGGTCAAACTCTTCTGGCTGATGTTTGTAGTGAGCGTCACGATCGGTTCTTTTGCACTCTGGCATGCAATGGATCGATATTTCGCGGAGGAGAGTATTAAGAGTTGGCCTGAAATGGATTACAACGGGCAACAAGCTTTCAACGACGGTGATTTTACTCGCGCTGGTGCGTATTTTACTCTGGCTTTGAAACAAGCGCAGCGGTCTAACAATCCGACGCGTATCAATGCTTCTCTCGACCAGCTCGTTGACTTGAACCTGGTTCTGAATAAGAAGGACAAAGTCGTTGAGTACCAGAGCCAAAGAGCTGCATCGCTCGAAGAAACTCAGATTGGATTGCGCACGTATCGCCTTGCGGCAATTGCACAGAATTCTCTCGATGAGCTGGAAAAGCAGTTGGCGACACTGCCCCCTCCCGGACCGAAGCGCGACGCGCTCAGATTGAAGATGCAAAGGAAGCTGGCAGTTGTTCTCGGTGATTGCCGGCAATTGCTTGTTAGAAAAACCGAAAATAATCAATTTACAATTATCTCTGGACCAAATGCACTTCGATGTATGGAGATCCTCACATCGGCGCGCAGAGTCTGCAAGCAATTGACCGGTGAAGAACACCCGCTGTATGGGCGCGTTTTGCACACACTGGCGCTGGCATATCTCGCTACCAGTCAACCAGATCTTGCAGAAAAGAGTTTCGAAGCGGCGGAAAAGTTGCTGAAAAATTCCCCGACTGTATCTCCGCTCGAAAGAGCAGATTATCTGAGCGATGCGGCTCACTTCTTTCAACTTCATGGTAATTCTGATAAGGCAATTTTGGCTCTGCAGAAGGAACTGGAGCTTGCTGGTGGACCGGAGTCCAATAGCTATATCGCCGGTTCTATCTGCTTCCAGCTTGCAGAACTTTACAGCTCGCAAGGACAGACGCAACAAGCTAAAAAGTATGCGCAATTGTCTCAGGATATTCTGATGAAAACCCAGGAGAAAGAAATGTCTGTCACTCATGCATTTCTAAAGCTGTACATGAGAGATTATCAGGAAGCTCTCAAGCCGGCTCTGGAAGCGCTGCAGGAGAACGAACGCAGGGAAGTGAAAAACAACTGGGAGCTCAGCAACCTGCTTTCGATTGTTTCTAGCTGCTATTCACAAAACCCGACCACTGCACCGAAAGCGATACCGTTGCTAAAACGCTCGGGCGCCATAAACTTGCGTTGCGGAGAGCCGTTCGCTTATGTTCGTCGCATGCAAAAGCTGGCGCGCGCCTATTCGATTTGCGGTATGCAGCAAGAAGAAGTCGGCGCCTATGAAGAAGCTTTGAAAACCGCCGTTAAACTTTACGGCAGCAGAAGTCCAGCGCTGGCCGCACTATACAAGGACACTGCACTGGCACAGTTCAGGCTCGGAAATGGTGAGGGTGCCGAGCGAAGCCTGAATAAAGCGATTGCGATACTGGAAGTTGGCTCTTCCAACAGTTGGATGATGAAGCAGTGTCTCGAACATCTTTCCACTGTCGTAAAGCAACTAGGTCGCACCAAAGACGCGGCAGAATTGCAGGCCCGCGCGGCGGGAATCAATCCGGGAACGGCAGCCGAAACAGATGCCTCGAACTAACTCAGGGTTAACCCTATCGATTCTGCGTTCTGTTCGCGCTAAATTGGCAACGCTGGGTTTTCCGGCGCCAACTTACTAACTTACAACTCACATCTGCAGCAAGCATTTCTAAGGGCGATGCGCAGCGCATCACACGCTGTTGCGCGTTTTTCGCCGGTGACTCTTGCTTGCGCAGGAGCGGAGAAACGCATATGAGCGATGATATTCACAACGGCCCCATTGACGCACCCGACGAGACGAATGGGAAACATAACGAGACGAATGGGAAACACAACGAATCGAATGCTGACGAAGATACTCCTCAATCAGAGGAGCCCACAAGTAGATCGGCAGTAGCAGTCGCTGAAGGAAATGGACGAAGTCAATCCAGTAGAAAGTCCAGTAAAAGAGGAAAAGGCGGGAATGCCGCCAAAGGCATCGCCTGCGATACTGAAAACGATACTGCCTGCAGTGCTGACGAATTTTGCGATGATGCGGACACCCATGGCAAGCAGAAATTCGTACGAACGAAATTGAATTTAAAGTGGAAAATTCCGCTTTCCTTTTACGATCTTTGCATTGTTACTCTTGGTGTCGTAATTCCTCTCGGAATGCTGCTTACAGGATGCGCTTTTGCTGCGAAAAGGTTGACGCTCGTCTTGCTGAACCATCCGCTAGAGACGTGCATTCAGATCTTATTTGCGCTTTTGATACCACTTGCGAATTTTAGAATGTGGCGTTCTCTAAAGCGGGAAGATCACAGATTTTCTGCTTTGCGAGGAGTGCTGGCCGGCTCGGCAGTCGGCGCCGCATTGACTATTTGTGCCGTTTGCACTGCTGCATTGATTGTCGGATGCGATACTTTGCAATCCCGAATCGGCACGACTTTTGAAACCGGATTCAGTGCTCTCAGCGCTTTCACTTTTGTTTCAATGCTGATTGCCGCTTTTCAAATCAATCGCTTTCGCCTGGCTCGCGACTTTCGTTCTTCGCGAGCGCAGGTTTTGATGTTTTCGACCTTTGGTATTATTCTGTCGATCACCGCACTGTGCGCAACCGAAGCTAAATCATTCTACGTTCGGTTGGCAGAGAAAAGTGCAGTAGCCAACGATAAAGCTGAACGCGATCGCGGGCTCAATGTTTTGCGCACGCTGAATGTCGAGCCACAGTTGAGGATGGAATGCACTGACGATCGAGCGGCAGGATTGGCTGGATTGTTTTATCCGATCAAGTTGACGACGCAACGACAGTTGTATTTCGCCATCACCGGAAAACCATTTAGAGACGTGAATACAGGTGACCTTTCGGCGATGTCGGATGATTATCTGCGCCGGCATGTCGTTGGAGAGCCGGTCAAAGGGCTGACGCTCGCGCGCTCATTGGTAAGCGGCGCCTTGAGCCCATCCACTTTGACCTCCACCGTCAACTGGACATATGTATTCAAAAATGAATCTGCAGGACCACAGGAGGCGCGCGCCGAGATTGCTTTGCCGGCCGGCACTGCTGTCACTGGCATGACTCTCTGGATCAATGGAGAGGCCACTGACGCGCACATTGCTGTGTCCGTCAGTGAGAAAGGACAAGGAGATCAAGACTGGGTGCAAGCCGATCACGATTGCCCTGCCATGTTAACTCCCGTCGGTCATGGACGATTTCTCCTGCATTGCTATCCTGTAGAGCAAGATCAGGAATTGAAGATACGGATGACTATGGTCGTGCCTTTGAAAGCGGAAAGCGCTACTCAAGCGGCATTGCCTATACCCAGATTCGTTGCCGCCAACTTTACGCTGGACGGCGAACACATGCTGCGTCTCAAGTCGCCTTTGAATTTGAAGGCGCACAGCTCAAAGTTGAAACATACATTGAGTGCATCAGGGCAACACATTATTGCAGGTCCGCTCAGCAAGGAGGAATTGAAAGGAACAGAAACTGGTATTTCAGCGCAGCTTCCCGCAAAGATGGAGCAAGTTGCAGTGTACGACATGATTTCTACGAAACTAAAAGAACAGGAGGAAAAGGAGAAGCTTAGACGTAAACACGAACAGGATCTTGCTGCTCAGGCAGAAGCAGAGGCGGAAGCCGAGGCAGAACTTGCAGAGGAGGACGGAAAACCGCAACAAGTAGTGGTGATGATCGACGGGTCGCGAGGCGTGCGGCAACAATTGGAGGACGTTGCCCGAATTCTCAAGCCGGCGGCAAAGAAGAAACAGAAGATCGCGAAAGCACTAAAGAAAGGGCAAGTGGCAAAACGCTATGTGGTTGAGACGATTAAACCAATCAGTGTGAAACCGCCGAAGAACTTGATTGTCGTGCTAGACGGTTCATCTGCGCTGGCCAAACAGTCAGATCAGATTACAGCCGCTCTGAGAAGCATCCCCAGAGGAGTTATCACTTCTGTAATGGTTGCATCTGATGAGCAAAAGAAAGTCCTCGAACCGCTGGCTCTCGAAAGTGGTGTCAAATTGATTTCCGACATGAAGTTTGTCGGCGGACAGGATAACTTGCAAGCAGTGGTGAAGGCCTCCGAACTTGCAGGCGAAAGTTCCAATGGTGCTGTTCTCTGGATCCATGGACCACAACCAGCTTTCAACCGCGAGATATACATCATGTCTCAGTATTCGAATGTTCCTGCTTTCTATGAATATTCGATTGACAGTGGTGAAACCGACACGCTGGAGTTCTTCAAGAATCACTCAGAAATTGGTCCTTTCACTCAGATTCCCAAAGGCGTGTCTCTCAGCAAAGACATCGAGAGTTTCGTCTCTCGCTGGCAGAGCGACAGAGTCAATTATGCCGTCGCGCTGGCAGAGACGACGGACAAGCCGACTTGCCGTATGGCTACGCCGAAGGAAGCGGCCGAACTTATGGCATTGCATGCCAACGCTTATTGCGAACAGTTGATTTCTGAGCGAAAAGCGCCGCGTGCCGCCACCATAGCTGCCACCTATGGACTGGTGACTTCGGTCAGCTCTGCCATCGTGCCAAATCGCTATCTTGGAAGCAACTTGGCAATCGGTGAGCAGCCGCCGGTGTCTTCCTCGGATGACGAAGACAGCCCGAAACTTCAAGGTGCCACCAATGGCACCGTTGGACCGCAAGGCCAGGAAGGTTCATATATAACGGGCATCAACACTGCAGGCACGGTCCGAGTGAACAATCTGGCCAACCTCGAATCATTGCTGAATATCTTCGCCAATTTGATCGAGATGGCAGGAGGTTTGATCGGATTCGCGCTCATGATGCATGGCATATTCCAGCGCCGAATCGCTGTTCAGCTTCCCGGTCTGAATCTATGCCTGAATCCGACACAACGCATAGTGTTTGGAGTCTGCATTATGATCCTTGCGCTTTCGGTGCCTGGAGTTTTGAATTGGTTTATCGCTTCTGCTCGCGACGCCAATATGTTCAGTTGATCCAGACGTTTAGAGAAGGGCAACACAAGGAGGGCGAAAGTCCTCCTTGTTACTTGTGAAGGCTCGGATGCGCTCACCTTCTCGAACGCAAAAATCCGCTGACGCCTCTTTCGATAAGCACCAGAATCCCAGCCCAAACGAGCCACTGCCAGCCTGCATGCAGCGTAAAAAGATTCCACCAGCTAATAAGCACATTTAAAATTTCATTGTCGGTTACGCGAAATTCCTGCGGCACAGAAAGCCTGCCGTTATACGGCCAAAGAATAATTGCGAAAAAAGCAACAATCAATTTGGCAATGATCTCGTTTTTGTCGAGACCTGGAGAATTGTCTTGCGGTGGAGTGACGCGCTGGGTAGGAAGAACGTTTGTTGATGCTGATTTCTCTTGCGCTGTCTGAGAATTGGCATGGACGGGTGGAATCTCCGAAACCTTAGTAGTCGTTTCTTTTGAGTCACGCTCTACTTCTTTCAGATCTTGACCGACGATGAGTTCAACTTTGTCGTCTGCCGGCGTATTGGGTTTGTTGCTTGTGCGCTCTTCATCAGGCAGAACCACATTCGGTGCAGCAGGAGCATGCGCTGGATTCTTGCTTTTGTGTTCGCTTCCGAAAGCAACCAGACCTTTTGCTTCTTCGCCGCCTGCTGCAGCGGATTTGAGGCTGCTCAACTGAGTGGCAATTTCTTTGGCCGTGGAAAAACGCTTTGCCGGGTCTTTTTCTATGCAGCGCATGATCAGTTCGGCAAGATGTGTCGGCAATGGCGACTTCGTAATGAACGACGTAATGTGCTCCGGCTTTTGCGCAAGGTGCAAGGCCATTGTGGCTGCGGCGTTCATGCCGACAAAAGGAACATTGCCGGTCAGTGCTTCATACATGACGCATCCAAGACTGTAAATGTCCGATCTTGCATCGAGCGTCTTTGCTTCAATTTGCTCAGGGCTCATGTAGTGCGGAGTTCCAACTATGTAGCCGATTTTTGTCAGTTTTGTCAGCTCTTCTTGACTGTGGACCGCGATTCCGAAGTCGACAACGAGAGCGTGGATTTCACCGTCTTCGGTATCATTGGTATCAAGCAGCATGATATTGCTTGGTTTTATGTCTCGGTGAATAATTCCTTTTGTGTGCGCGTAATGCAAGCCGCGAGCGACCTGTTCGAATATTGCGATAAATTCGTCGAGCGCGAGCGACTTGTGTTTTTCCAAATGCTCTTCAAGACTTTCTCCCACCAGCAGGTCCATGACAAAAAAGGGTTGTTCCTTTTCTGTCAGCCCGACATCATGAACCGCGGCAATATTTCTGTGCGTCAGACCGCCCTGCGCTTTTGCCTCGCGCATAAAGCGTTTTTTCTTGACAGGATCGTCAAGGGCCGCTGCAATCAAAACCTTGATTGCAACTTCCTTATTCAAGCCTGAGTGGCGAGCTTTGTACACTGCACCCATCGCACCACTGCCAAGGTGCGACAAGATTTCGTACTTGCCTTCAAGCATCTTGCCGCGCATCAATTCAGGATCGCTGTTTGCGCTTGTATTGGTTTCGACCGTTTCGTCGAATTCCGACGACGCAGACTCACTGTGGGCGGTGCTGCCCGAATCGGGATTCCGCCCATCTTTGGGTTTTTCGCTCATTACTTACTTAGTTATGCCGAAGCCGATGCGAGTTTGCTGGGTTCTTTCTCGTCTTCATCTGAAGGATCGAGGCTGTAGCCTTTCAGCCAGCCGTTCGAAGTGTGGATGGAAGAACGAAGCGACTCGGCACTGCCGTCATTGAGCGCCACTTCTTTGTACATGGCGAGCAACTGTAATGTGGTGAACATAAGAACGTTCTTCTTGCTGGCGTAGTCGGCCAATTCACCGTTGTAATCCGTGTCGGTGATTTTGGGCGGCGGTTTATCTTCCGCCTGTGCCGCAATCAAAATGCCCTTGGGCTCAGCACCTTGCTCGCACCAGTATCTAGTCTGTGCGATGGATAACTGACCGAGGTGGGTGCGCTCCGGCAAGCCCGGGGTCCAAATTATTCTGCAGATTGAAACTTTATCGTCCGATTCCAGACGAAGCTCTTGCTTGTCGTCTTCTACGATTTTGACTCGGAAGCCCAGGCGAGCCAACACTTTTCCGCAAGCTTCGACGAGGTCTTCGCCGGTCGAAGTGAGCAGCGTGTTGCGCAAACTCTTCGTTGCAGCAAGGCGGTTTTCCACTTCCTTGATTTTGTTTTGCGCGGTGCGAACTTGCTCGTTGAGATTATCGAGATCCTTGACCAAAAGATTCAGTTCTGAAGCAAAGTATTTGCTGCACCAGTCGGGGACTTTCGTGTCTTGCATCGTATTTCCGCTCCATGCTCCGTTTTTGGTTTTTTCAACGATTTCTTGTTCGAACGATAGATTTGTCAGTGATCCGGCTTCTTCAGTTTTGCTTGATGCCGCCTTCTCTTCTGCTTTCTCTTCTGTTTTTTCTTCTGGCTTGTCTTCCTTGACTTGTTCTTTCTCTTTGGATTCGGATGAGTCCTGAAGCGCATCCGCCATTTTGTCTAGAGTGCTCTTTGAAACGGTTTCCGAGTCACTTTCCGTTTTTTGTGTTTCGGAAGCTCCCGGACTGAAGTCCTCATCATTGCCCTTAGATTTGTCTTCGGGCTTTTCCGCACTTTCACGGGAATCACTTATTTTATCGCTACTTGACTCATCTTGATCTTTGTTATTGTCGGAAGCAGCTTCCTTGTTATTGTCGGAAGCGTCTTCCTTGTCGGAAGTTTTGTCAAGATTGTTGTCTGAGAACAGACCTTGAAGTTCCTTTTCAGACAGCAAGTCGTCGTCTTTTTTCTTCTTGCCTTTCTCTTTTTCTTTGCTCTCAGCTTCTTCCGGCTTGTCTTTTCCGTTGCCGGAGACTTCTTTATCGGAATCTTTGTCTTTGCCTTTCGGCGCATCATCGAGTCTGGAGACTTCTGAAAGCGATTCGTGCTCCAGCGCTTCCATCAGCATAGAAGCGGTGATTTGCAGACCGTCGTCTCTCTTGTCCTCTTTCTTGTCTTCTTTTTTCTCTGCCTTTTGTTCTTCTTTTTTGTCGTCGTCCTTTTTGGCAGCTTCTTTTTCTTCTTTGTCTTTGCCTTTGGAATCTTTGTTCTCGGCATCCGCCTTGTTGTCCTTGGCGTCCGATTTGTCTTCGGATTTATTGTCGGACTTGGCGTCGGCTTTTTCCTCTGCTTTCACTTCCGACTTATCATCAGACTTTTCATCCGATTTAGATTCTGATTTTTCCGCCTTTTCATCCGCCTTGTCTTGTTTGTCTTCAGACTTCGGCGCAATCTTTTCTTCCACCAGATCTTTGTAATTGGGTGGAAGAGTCTTGCTCATTTCTGCTTCGCTGGCGGCATTTTCTTTGGCCTTTGCTTGAGCGAGAACTTCTTTGAGTGATGTCATCGAGGCGACATCTACCTCGCGTGTAGGCGCATAGGGAGTGGTTTTTTCCCCGGCGTTCACTTTCATCTCTTGCACTTCGGCGGGCATGTCGACTGGAGCAAACTGATCGGCGGCACCGACAGCTTGGTTTTCAATCACGAACCAGAAGAGAGAAACGCCGACTTTGAGAACGTCTCCATCATTTATCGGAATCGGCCCGGCGATTTGGTTGCCGTTAAGAAAGGTTCCGTGACGGCTCTTGCTGTCTTGGACCATGTATTGATCGGAATCTTTGGTAATGACGAAATGAAATCTGGATATCGACTGGTCGCCGGAAATCACAATGTCATTGAGATCGTCGCGACCTACTTTGCATCTGGGCGTAGTAATTGGAATTTTGCGGTTGGAGACCAGGTCGACCAAAAAAGCAGTCGGCACTTCGGAGCCATCGCCGCCGTGTTGTAGATGCAATTTATCGGTCAACTCCGAAACCTTGACGTCAGTGACCGTGCAGTACGGACACAGTTCTTCGGAGTAAGAGCGCTTGCATACGGTGCAAGTAGTAGCCATAACGTTTCCTTCCCGAAAGGTGGTCTTGCCACCCCCCACATAGCTAATGCTGCTATGCCATAAAAATAGCAGCTTCTATATGTCCCTCATTAAATGTGCCACGACCTAAAGAATATAAACCTGGCTTGGCATCCCTCAATTGCGCCTGCTACTGCGTTTTGCGCCCTTGAGGCGGCTGATAATCCGCTGATTATTTCCTGGCCTGGGTTTTGCCCACTTCAGCCGACGGCAAAAAATGCGCCAATCCTGCGAAATTAAGGCATATCGTCCAGTTTCGGACGTTTCATCGGTTTCGAATCCAGTCCGCCGACGTCCATGCCCAAATCCTGGTCTCCCAGCATCATCTCCACTTCGGTCTTCACTTTCTTGTATCCCTGGATTGGCTTAAATTCGTCACGGCTGATATTGCCTTTGGTCAGCTTGACCGTCTCCCAGATGCTGGTAATTTTGCCGTTTTTCTGCCGCAGACTGATGCTGAGCGGCAAGCCATCCTCAGCCGGTATGCCGAAAATCTTGCTCATCAGCTCATTGAATTGTTTGGGAACGCAAGGGTCTTTAGCCACCCACATTTCCGCCTCTCTGACCGTAACGGCAGGTGCGGCGGCAGCTTTTGCCTGCTTTTGCTTGCCTTTGGATTTTCCGCCGGCAAAAGCGGGGGCACCTGGCGAGCCTGCCGTTCCAGCCGCTCCCGGACCGCCCGGATAACCCTGCGAACCCGGCTCGAACGTAGCCATTATCACGAACTGGCGCGTCTTGAGACCGTGCATTGTTTTAGTGTTGTCGGTCTTCTCCAGCTTGAGCTTCGCCTTTTTCTTGTTCATAGGCATAAAGGACTGCCGCTTGGTCCAGTCGTCGTAAGGCAGGTCCATGTAGCACTCGGTGCCGGTGTTGTAGATTTGTGCATTCCACTTAGGCGATGTCAGAATCCAGGTAAGCCCCATGCGGTCAGACTTTACACGTATTCCGTCCTTGCACATCTGGCAGGAGAGGGTGCCTGCGTAATTACTTGTCGCCTCGACTCTGTAGCCGGGAGAGCCCGGCCCGCCCGAGCCGGCGGGCGCCGCGGCCGGTTTGCCTGGGGCCGCGGGAGCAGGGTTTTTTGCTTCGGCTGGGACCGAAAACAACAAAGCATGAGCGATCAGCCCAAGAGACAACAGCTTTTCTTTCACCAAAATCGCCAAAACTCCTTACCGACCTGAATCTGGAGTGGTTACGCTGGGTATAACTATGGTCATGCCGACCGAGCAAAACTACGCTCGTATAGATAATAGGATAACAGTTAATCGGGCAGCTACGAATTTAAGGCAATCGTGGAAACAGCTTCTTTCGGCAGTGGTATTGCCTGTGGAGTCATCGGAAAGAGTGCGTGACTTTATAAAGAACCGATTTTATCGTGCCGGAAAAAGACAAGGACAGATTTAATAAGTTCGACACGCCCGTTGCCGACGGTGCAACCGCCGATGGTGCCGCGGGCGGGCAAAATCAGGGACAGCAACCGGGTCCGCGCAAGATGGATCCGGCATTTATCAGGGACAATTTTTTCTCCCTGTCGGCGCTCGATGAGATTGATGACGAGGACGATGAAAATGATGATCTCGATGACCTGTCGGAGTTTACTCGGCAGTTTGTCGGTTCCATAATTCAAAACAGGTATGAGGTTGAAGAGCCGATCGGAAGAGGCGGAATGAGTTCCGTCTACCGAGCGCGCGATTTGAACTCCGGTGAGAAAGTCGCATTTAAGGTCATGCACGCGCACTTGCTCGACAATCCCGCCAACGTCCGGCGTTTCCGCAGAGAGGCGCAGGCGGCCAACAAAGTTCGCCACCCACACGCAGTAAAAATATTCGATGTTGGTGTCACTCCCAACGGCAGTCCATACATCATTATGGATTATCTTGATGGACCGTCTTTGTCGGACGTGATTGCAAAAGAAGGAAAGCTGCCGGTCGAGCGCTGTCTTAAAATTTTTATCCAAGCCTGCAGCGCGATGTCTCACGTGCATGAGCTGGGAGTTTTGCACCGAGATTTGAAGCCGAGCAACGTTGTTCTTGTCGAAGAGAACGGCGAGAAAGACTATGTAAAGGTTGTTGATTTCGGCATTGCAAAAGTGCTTGCCGAAGAAGCGCGCAGCACATTGAGTAAAACACCGACAGGTCATGCGCTGGGCAGTCCTCCTTATATGAGCCCGGAACAGTGCCGCGGCATCGTCGTGGATAAGCGCGCCGACGTCTATTCAATGGGTTGCTTGATGTACGAAGCGCTGACCGGGCGGGTTCCTCTTGAAGGGGAAACCATCGTCGAAACTATGTATAAGCAAGTGCACGAACTGCCTAAGAGTCTCGATAATGTGCAGGCTGATGTTCGTCTTGTGGAACGGCTGGAGAAGATACTTTTCAAAGCTCTCAGCAAAGATCCCAACAGTCGCCAGCAGTCGATGGACGAATTGAAGCGCGAGCTGGAAGCCGTCGATGTAGGCAAAACCACAGGCCTGAAATCGCTGGCTTTGGTTTCGCGCGAGATGCATGAAATTCGCCGGCGCATGTTTAACGTGCTGGGTTCGTCCAAGAAGCTGGTAATTGGGCTGCTCATCGTTGTGATGCTCGTGATTGGAACGGGTGTGGCGATGTATTCTCCGCTCTATGGTCTGGGCACCGACCCCAGTGCGGTTGAACGCGAAATCGCGCTTGAACAGCCGCGCTCACGCGATGGCGCCGACCCGGCTAAATTCAAAATCAAAGAAGAATATTTCCGCACCAGAAGAAAATTGGCGCATCAAACCAGCGGTGAGGTAAGCCCTCAAGGACTGGAAGTTGAGCGCATGATCGCTGATTTTTACAAAGGAGCGGGCCGTTATGCGGAGGCGCAACAGCGCTATGTGATGTGCATTAATATTGCCGCGCGGATGAATCTCGGAAGTTCACTGGAAGCGGAAGAATTGTGGCT
>JADYYD010000281.1 GCA_020853845.1 Candidatus Melainabacteria bacterium | reverse complement strand
GGAAGAAGCCAGCGAAGCGGACGAATCTGAAGAACCGAGGGGTGATAGCGGCGAAGAGCATGGAGTAGACGAGAGAATTGCGAAGAAGCTTGCTGAAAAGCTCAATGCAAAACCGTCAGCACCGGAAGACGAATTGAAATCAGCATAGGCTGGAATTCAACCCGATCTAATTTCGCTTTGCCATTTATTTGCCGTACGGATACCACCACGACTTCGGCGCCGTGGCAAATTCCCAGTGAACGTGCTTCGTCTCACGAAAAGAGTCCAGACCCTCTTGTCCTAACTCTCGTGCGCCACCACTCAATTTCATGCCGCCAAATGGACCGGCATAATTGTCCGTCAATGGATCATTGATCCATACTGTTCCGGCTTTTGCTTCTTCCAAAAACAATTTTGCTTTCATAGGATCGCTGGTCAGAAGGCAGGCACCAAGACCAAAAACGCAATCATTGGCATATTCGATTGCCTGCTCGAAATTGTCGTATTCCATGAGTGGGATAGTCGGTCCGAAAGTCTCTTCGCTCATGATTTTCATATTGTGATTGACATTGTTGAGAACGGTCGGTTCGTAGAAATATCCTTTCTGCGGATTTTGCGGACGCCGACCACCGGTTAAAACTTTGGCACCATTTTTGATGGCATCCGCTACGTGTCCTTCGACTTTTTCCCTGTATGTCGCTCCGATCATCGGACCGATGTCGGTTGACGGATCGAGCCCCGGTCCCAACTTCAACTCTTTGACGTGAGCAACCAGCGCCTCTGTGAATTTTGCAGCTTTGCTCTTCGGCAAATACACTCGCTCGGATGACGTGCAAACTTGTCCGGCGTTGGTCAACGCGGCATAAGCAAGCGCACGAGCTGCTATTTCCGGGTCTGCGTCATCGCAAATTACAAAGGCATCCTTGCCGCCCAATTCCAGGTGGAGCTTTTTCATCATCGGTGCAGCAATCGATGCGATTCGCTGCCCGGTCGCAAGGCTGCCGGTGAATGCAATGACTGGAACATCTGCGTGTTGAACAAGCGGTTCTGCAACTTCTTTTCCAAATCCGTTGATAATGTTGATCACGCCGGGCGGGAAATGGTCCCAGCAATGTTCTGCCAAATACGCAGTCGAAAGCGGCGTGACTTCGCTCGGTTTGATAATCACGGTGTTGCCTGCAGCAAGAGCCGGTGCGACTTTCCATGCCATGAGCAGCAAAGGATAGTTCCAGGGAATGATGCACGCCACCACCCCATACGGTTCTTTCAATACGAGATTCAACTGCGAGTATTCACCTGACGGCAAAACACGACCGCGCTCATGACGGCCTAGTTCGGCATAATAATCAAACGTGTTGACCAGCCACTCAAATTCTTCTTCATTCTCCGGAACAGGCTTGCCTTCTTCGAGAGTGAGCAGGTGAACGATTTTTTCCTTGTGCTCGCGCATTTTTGCAGCCGCTTCGTGCATGAGCTGGGCACGCACGTTTGCCGGTGTTTTGCGCCACTCTCTAAAAGCTTCCTTGGCGGACTTAACTACAGCCTCAACATCTTTTGATGTGCCGCGGGGAACAGTGTCGATCACTTCCTCTGTTGCCGGATTGATAACTTCGATTGTTTCGGTGCCACCGCCCTTGGTGAACTTGCCATCGATGTAATGAAGAGGCATATGTTGTTCCTTTTTTGCAATTGCAGTGTGAGAACCACTGGCTTCTGTTGAGAGCCAACTATTTTACATAGATAGATAGAGGTTATGCGTTAAACCGCGTCTGCAAAGCGCCCGCTGGACAATCCGGTTTTGCTTGGTGTAATATTGACATTGTCGGCAAGCAACAACAGACCGCCGAAAACTTCTTATTTCAATTGAGGGACTGCATCGATGATTGATCAAGCCACCCGCTAGAAAGCTCAGGAGCTTAAAGTCTTCGTGACTTTGGCGTCGCCTTGGTTTGGGTTGCTGCTTGATGGATTCGTATCGTCGAATGCTGTTTAGCTGTGCCTGCAGGCTGATAGCCATCCTGAGCCGTGTTTTGGTTTGGGAGGTATTTCTATGTTTCGAGTTTCAAATCTTGAGAAGTATTTTGGCGAGCAACTGCTTTTTCAGCACGTCTCGTTCGTTTTCAGCCGAGGCGAGAAAATTGGCATCGTCGGTCCCAATGGCAGCGGCAAAACAACATTGCTGCGCACGATTGCCGGTCTGACTGAATCTGATCAGGGTTCAATATCTTTACCGGATCGCGTGACCATAGGATATCTGCCGCAGAACTTGCAGCTTGACGAGGAAATGGCGTTGGGAGAATTCGTCTTGCCGATCTTCTATAAGGCTCACCAGGAAATGCTGAAGGCGGCGTCTATTCTTGATGAATCGGCGGCAAGTTGTGATGAAATGCTGACCCGATACAGCCAGGCGGTCGAGAATTTTGAGAATTCTGGTGGTTATGTTGAGGAGATCAAATTTCAATCCGTAATGCGGGAGATGGAATTGGATACTTTACCTGCGGAACGGCGAATGGCAACGCTCAGCGGCGGGCAAAGGACTCGGGCGGCACTGGCTCGCGTTCTTCTCATGAATGCGGACTTGCTACTTTTGGACGAACCAACCAATAATCTCGATTTGAATTCGATTGAATGGCTGGAAGGGTTTATCAAAAATTCTTCCGCCGCTTGCATGATCGTTTCTCACGATCGTTTCTTTCTGGATAAAACTTGTACGCGTATCTTGGAGTTGGATAGTCTTGCAAGCCGCATCGTGAGCTATTCCGGTAATTTTTCCTGGTATAGGGAAAGGAAAGATGCCGAGCGTGTTCGCGCGGAAAGGCAATTCAAAGTGCAGCAGGAGAAAATCAAACAACTTACGAACGATGTGCGGGAGGTGAAAGAGCAGGCCAGCCGAACGGAAAACAGCACTGTCAATGATTATCTTCGCGGGCGGTCGAAAAAAGTGGCGGCAAAAGCAAAAGCACGCGAGGCGAGGTTGGCGCGAATCATTGAGAAAGAGCAGGTCGGTAAGCCGCGAAACATCGAGGCGATGCGGCTGAACATCACTGGTCGAGAACTTCACAGGTCGCCCATTTTGCGTCTGGAGAACGTTTTCTATTCGCGTGGTCAGCAACTTTTGTTTAACTCAGTTTCGGCAGATTTGATCGGCTCCAGGCGAGTCGTTCTGGCTGGGAAAAATGGCAGTGGCAAAACAACGCTGTTGAAATTGATTGTGAATGAGCTTACACCTCTTTCCGGTGAAATTTCATTGAAGGACAACATTGAGGTTTGCTACCTGCCGCAACATCAAGAGTCTCTGCCAGCCGACGTTTCCATGTTGCAGTATTTTCAAAGTATTGACACCAAGCAGATGAGTGAATCAAGTCTGCGAACATTTTTGAATCGCTTTCAATTTTCGAAGAATGATGTTTTCAAAAACATTTCCATGTTGAGTCAAGGAGAGAAAGCAAAATTGCTTTTGGCATCTTGCATGATCAAAAACCCTGACCTTTTGATCATGGATGAACCGACCAACCACCTCGATATCCCTGCCATTGAATCGCTGGAAAAGGCATTGTCTGCTTATACAGGGGCAATGATTGTCGTTACGCACGATCGGTATTTTGCGGAGAAAATAGAGCCGCATGAAGTCTGGCGCATCGAGAATTGTTCACTACTAGTGAGCACGGAACCCTCCTCGCCCGTTGCTAATCTCATTGATCGATTCTTCTTCCTCTTCAGGTAGTTCTTGTGGCTTATTCAGTCCGCCTATTTCTATATCGACTGCCAAACCCCCGCTGTAAAAACTTCTTCGCGGTTGAAGACAAATTGTCTTGCCATCGAATCCACGGAACAAGGATTTGCTGTCGCTGGGATTTTGCAAAGTCAATCCGGTCGCGAGTCTTCCTTTGCGTACTGCTCCTGCAATGAAATCATCACCACCGTATTCGGTGAGTTCACACCAGTTAAGCGGATTGCCGGCTACCGGTTGGCCTGCGTGCTTGCCTCCCGTGTCTATACCTAGCCGTTTTACATTGTTTCGGAAAATGATAATTGGATTGGCGCCGGAGTTGAGATTCGTGTCCACAGTCGTCGAAACCTGATCTTCGGATGTAAAACCGCGAGGAAACGGATCGCGCGTTATCACTCGTCTCGAAATACTGCCGTTGTTGCTGAATTCGTAGGCATAGATATCGTTTGGACCTGATTGAAATCTTTGAGACAACATCTCGAGAATTGAAGAGAGCTTGGGTCTTAAGTGCCCATTGCGAAGCCAGTAATAGAGATGTTCTGCGAATTGCTGCGATGAGCCATTCGCGTCGTCGAGTCTGCTGGTTCGCATTACTGCGCTTGGGTCCGTAGGATAATCTCCTCGCACCGCCTGATATGCCATTACCTGCCGGTCGTGAAAGTTGTCCTTTTGCAGAAAGTCGCTCCATGTTT
>JADYYD010000280.1 GCA_020853845.1 Candidatus Melainabacteria bacterium | reverse complement strand
CCGGTATCTGCTGATTGGATTGCGGCAAAGTCGATGTGTAGATCGGCTGACCGTAAGCCGGATACTGCTGCACGGGCGGATACTGTGGTTGCGGCGCCTGTTGATATGCATACGGTTGCTGATACTGAGGTGGATATTGCGGCGGTTGAACATATTGAGGCGCCGGATACTGCGATTGCGGATACGGCGGAGGCTGACCATAAGGCTGCTGGTATTGAGGCGGCTGTTGATACTGAGGGGGCTGCTGATACTGAGGGGGCTGCTGATACTGAGGGGGCTGTTGATACTGAGGCGGCTGCTGTTGATACTGAGGCGGCTGCTGATACTGCGGCTGCGGCGGATACTGCTGCTGTGGTTGAGGATACTGCTGCTGTGGTTGCGGATATTGCTGCTGCGGTTGCGGATATTGCTGCTGCGGTTGAGGATATTGCTGCTGTGGTTGCGGATATTGCTGCGAAGAATTACCTCGCGGCATCATCCAGTTGGCGGATGCTTGAGGTTGTTGAGGCACGCCCGATGAAGGAGTGCCGCCGGCGCGCCACGGCTGGCTTTGACTGGGAGCCTGACCGAAACTCGCGGACGGACCGGCCTGCTGCGGCGGGACATAAGCAAGCTGATTCGGCTGCGGGCCCGCTGTATTCTGAGAGTTGAAATTATTCGGCTGACTGAAAGAAGTTGGTGGCACCGCTGCCATCTGTGGTGTTTCAGCTTGCAGTTGCGGCGCGGATTTCTGTGGATACATATTGCTGGCAGCCTTCTGCGGAATAGCTCCTTGCGCCAGAGAATTCGCAGATGGAGTCTGACCAAAGGCACTCTTCATGCCCAGCTTTTGCTCGAGACGCGCCAGGCGCTCAGGAGGCGCAGCTTGCGTCGGCGCGCCGAAAATCTCCTTTTCCAAATGATCGAGCCGGTCGTCTACTTCATGTTCGGGATAGGTCGAACCAAAGGCTTGCTGTTCCAATTTAGTGATGCGCGTCTCATCAGCAGATGCACTCTGGGATTGTGCCGGTTGGCTGCTGTAGCGGTTTGTAGTCCAGGCATTGCCGTCGGCATTACCGGCCCCGCTGTTTGTTGAATCAGGCAAAGGCTTGCCGAACTCAGGTATCTGTGAGTCTGATGGAAACTGTTGCGGTTGCAAGTTCGAATAATCAGGAGACTTGTACGGCGTGTAGTTGTAATTGGGACCGGACGAATCGGAATCCGACTGATTGACGTCGCTGCGGCTCAGTCCGCCACCACGGCTCACCGGCTGTCCGTTGATGCGACCCAACGGATTCGGATTTTGCGCAGCAGGCTGCGGCACAGGCGTGTCCATCTTCGCTTCGGAAGGATCGATCGCTTTCAACACCGGCTGCAACTGCGGCTGCGCGCAAAAAGCTGGAGGAAAGCAGACGCTTACGGACAAGGTCATTGCAAAGAACAATGCTTCCGTCTTCGCTCTCGTACGTCTCACTTTGCCCATCGTCGTATTTACTTATTCAGCAAGCAATTCTTCTGTGTATTCGCCGCCAATTCTCAAACTTGTTTGTAAGTCCATTATCTGTTCGCGAAATACCGGTCTTATCATTTTAGCCGGATTGGTGACCACTTCGCGAAGTATTGCGTAAGCCGCCGGATCGAGTTCTTTGAGCATCTTTCGGCTGTCTCGCACCGAAAATGCCGCCACACATTCAGCCCAATATTCGTGCATGCTTGTACGTGCATAACCGGAAATGAAAACACGCTGATGCACCTGCTGCGGTGTCAGCACTTCTGCATAACCTTCGTATCCGTTCGGTAGAGGATAATGGCGTGCGCTCTTCGCTTTATGTTTCTCGTAAAGTTCGGTTATCAAAGTCTGCGTTGCTTGTGAGAGCACAAATTCGAGCTGGTGCCCAAACTCGTGCGACACAACAAGATTGACGCGCACTTCGACATAAGGCTGCAGTCTAATCGCGATGACGGCCAGCGGGCCGAATCGCTTGTAGAGCATAATTTCTTTCTCGAACTCTTCCTTATCGAGCGTGACATTGCCGTGTCTCACGCCCGTAACACCGGCGGCGCCGTGTCGCACGTTGCCGAACTGGGCAACGCCCTCGCTCTTGCGCACGATTTGCAAAAGACCGCAAGACGCCCACAATCGCATGCTTTCCATGACATATTGCTTCTGCGGAGTGTTCAGTTTGTCGAAATCATCGAAATAGCGAATGATTTCATTGTCCGAATAAGTAAGGTTTTTCCTGTAAAGCGGACGCCCGAATTCATGAGTGAAAGCCGAGCCGTCCGATTTGTTTCCTTCAAAATACAAATTGAGCTGTGTAGTTTCATCAAGCTTTCTGCGCGGCTCTTTGAGCTCGCGGTCGCGCACGTAGACTTCGCCCTCGTCATCGAATTCGCCGACAAGACGATGATTTTGAGTCGCCAGTCGTCCATTGATGACTGTTAAAACCACGCCGTTGTACTTCAATGTTCCATCCGGACCAACTCGCACTCCCGGCAAATCCAATTCCATTCCGGAGGAATCGATGCCGCGAAAGATGCAGCCTTCGATGTCGTCAATGGCAACCAGACCGTTTTTCTCGGTGACCGGACCAAAGTTTCCTTTCAAATAGCCGTCTTCGAAGAGAAATCCGACCACCGCGCCGTCAGCCGCGCAAATTTTGCCGTAGTCGACAACGAACATCTGCCCGTCCAGCTCTATAAAACCGCTAGGGCCCTCGGACTGCTCAGACATCGTGGAAATCTTGGTCGACATTTACCCTTTATCGGTAGGCACCATGAGCCGATTTTCGCATCATGCCATTGATTTCGCCAGTGCAAAACCGTTTAAACCCCGGAATTTCAAGGTTAAACAGCCCAGTCACCGCAAATTGCACTGAGACGCCCATCCAGTCCGGACTTTCCTACTTCTTGGCAGAAACAGGCTGGTTGGCTTTTGCCCAGTCAGCGGCAAACAGAGCCATTCCGGCATCGGTAAGTGGGTGTTTTACCAACTGTTTGAATACTTTGTAGGGCATGGTCGCAACGTCAGCGCCTGCCAGTGCCGCCTGGGTCACATGGACGGGAGTGCGAATGGAAGCTGCCAGGACCTGGGTTTCCAATCCCTGCATGTGATACATTTCGACGATTTCGGCAACGAGAGCCGAGCCGTCCTGGTTGATGTCATCCAGCCGTCCGACGAACGGGCTGATGAAGTAGGCGCCGGCACGAGCTGCCAGAAGCGCCTGGTTTGCCGAAAAGCAAAGAGTTACGTTGACTTTGATACCCTTCTTCGAGAGTTGAGACGTAGCAGACAAGCCATTTGCGGTCAGTGGGCATTTGACGACCACGTTTTCCGCCCAGGTGGCGATGTCCAAGCCTTGCCTGACCATGCCCTCGACGTCTTCGTCCGTAACCTCGGCGCTGACTGGTCCGTCAACGATGCTGCAAATTTCCTTAACCACTTTCTTGAAGTCCTTGCCCTCTTTTACGACCAGGCTCGGATTGGTAGTAACACCGGAAAGCACGCCCCAGGCGTTGATTTCCTTGATTTCGTCCACGTTTGCGGTGTCGAGAAATAGCTGCACGGCGGAGCTCCTCTGATAAGTCCTCGTAAAATCTATCTGAAAACTTCTGGTGTGTTCAGTATAGCTAACAGATGTTGGGGATAAGATTTTTAGAAGGCAAGTTGTAAATATTAGCCTCTCTGTATTTAGTTTAGACGGGATACTTTGGTGAGCAGCAGATACCCCGATCAACCGACTGCCGGGCAAATGTTGGCGGCGACACTCTTTGGAGTGCTGGTCGGGCTTACGATCATCCATTACACCAAGCGTCCGATCTTCCCTTACTTGCCGGGCGCGCGGGTGGCGCCTGCTGTGGTCGCTGAAGAACAGGCGCCCAAGCAACCTTCATCTTTTCCCAGCCTGCCCAAGATTTCGCTTCTGCCGCAACTCGATCGCAGCATGAACATCCTGTGCATGGGCGTCGATTCGAACGGTCGCCATGCGCAGCGTTTTCTCAATACGCGCTCGGACACCATGATGCTGGTGCACATCGATCCGGACTTGAAACGCGTGGGCATCGTCTCCATACCGCGTGACAGCAGAGTGAAATTGCCAGGGCCTCACGGCATCGACAAAATCAATTCAGCGCACGCATTGGGCGGGCCACAGTTGGCTGTAGATGCGGTAAAGGAAGCATTTGCCGTGCCGATCGATCACTATGTCGTTGTTGACACGGAAGGATTGAAAAAACTGTTTCATGCGCTCGGCCCGGTCGAAGTAATGGTCGAAAAGCGCATGAGATACCGGGACAGAGCCGCGGGATTGTATGTCGACTTACAACCGGGATTGCAAACGCTCGATCCCGTACAAGCTGAAGAATATGTGCGTTTTCGCCACGACCCAAAAGGTGACATCGGCAGAATCGAGCGCCAGCAGTGGTTCTTGAGACAGGTTACGAAGAAACTGAAAGAGCCTTCCGTAGTTCTCAAATTGCCGGACATCTTCAAATTTGCCACCGACTATGTGGTCACTGATTTAAGCGCTCAGGACATGGCCAAGGTTGCAGCCTTCGGCAAAGACATTCAACCTAATCAAGTTCAAACCGCCACCTTGCCCGGTCATGCCGAATACATCCACGGCGGCAGTTACTGGATTCCCGATCCGGAAGCCTGCTCTGTCGTGTTCAGCCGCTTGCTCAATGAGAAAATCAGCGTCGCCGAGCAAGAAGAAAAACGCCAGGATTATGGCAGTGACGCCGCCACGGCTGCCACCACATACAGTGACGATACCGAGCGTCCCGTCCGCATTACTATCAAGTATCCGCGCGGGCAAGAGCATGAAGCACGCAGCCTGGAAACAGCTTTGAATGGGCTTGGATACAGGGTTCGTTACATAATGCGCGGCGACATGGCTGATTGCCAGCACGAGCAGATCGTGCAAATGAGTTATCGCGCCGACAACGGACTCACCGACCGACTGAAAGAAAAGCTTCCCGGTCTGACGACCTGGCCTGTGAATGTAATGGTCGAGCCGCATTCATCTATCGACCTCACGCTTGTTCTGGCGCCCTGCACCAAGCTTAGCCTTTCCGATAAAGTGGAAGCTGAGGCTTCCGGTGACGCGCAAGGCAGCATCAAGAATTCGAACGATTTGAAAAACCCGACCAAGGCTCGCATTTAGGTTCGGACGATAACGAAAAACCCACCTGAATAGGTGGGTTCATTCAATACTCGCCGTGCAACCGCGAGTTACTTTTTCCAGACCGAATTTCTCAATTTGGTCGGGTCGTCGATTCTTTTACCGCAATCGACACAGTGCGGAAATTTACCAGCTTGCCAGCCAGAGGCGGGCATTACATGCCCGGATGTTTTGCACGATGTTGCTGCTTTTGCAGAAGGTTTTGCCGAGAGCATAAGCCCTATCGACTTGAAAAAATTTCCGACGCCGCGAAAGAGCGACTGGACGCCTTTAGGTTCGGAGGCGACTTTGAGTTTGACCACTTCTTCTCTTGTGACTCGACGAGCGCGCGCGGTGCTGGCGATGAGAGAACGATCCATAGATTGAGGCATGAAAAGCTCCTTCAGATGACTCTTTACATCATCGGAAAAGTGAAAAGTAGGACGCAACGCTTTTGGACGCTGTAAGAATCTCATTTCCAACATTAAATGGCAATGGTGAAATTACCATAATGTTAAGTTCCTCACATAAAAGGCATGTAACCGGCTGTCCACAAGCACTTTCAAGCGGTTACTATTTTCGCTTGCCCGCCAGTGCCGAGCTGCGGCGGATAATCACATCCAATTTCGGCAAAGACGAGGAAGCGATGAATCAATCGAAGCGAAACCTATTTATATTGTCCGCATTATCAGCAGCCCTGACTGCCAATTTCTTTTATATGGCGCCCCAAGCTGCTTGCGCCAAGAAGTCAGGCAAGAGCAAGAAGACCACCGTCGAAACTAAGACGGTCACTCAAGGCGACGCCGAAAGCGCCATCAAGAACCAACTCTCCTCCCTCGCCGCTGCCGCCATGAAAGCAGACGCCGAGCAAATGGCTTCCTTTTTCGCTTTAGACGGCTCCTATGTGAATGAAGACGGACTGCGCGTCGTCGGTCGTCCATCGCTAAAAGAGCATTTTGCCAAGCATGTCAGTCCGGAGATGAATGGCGCACTTAAGCTGGAACCCCACCAGATCCGATTGATCGGCAATGACACCGCCTGGATCGAAGGTTCTACAACCAGACAGATCGCCAATCAAAAGAGTACCGACGCACGATTCACCATGCTGCTCACCAACCAAAACGGCACCTGGGTAATTCAGTCGGCGACTGAAACCACAGTAACTCCCAAAGGTTCGGCAGCGAAATTGTCCGACCTCGACTGGTTAGTAGGAGACTGGGTCGCAGAGAGAGGCACTGAAAAAGTGCGGATGACAGCCGAGAAAGTCGGCAACGGCAATTTCCTCCACCTTAAATATCTGATCGCCAAAGCCGGCGAAACTCCCAAAATCGACACGCAAGTAATCGGCTGGGATCCCAACAGAGATCAAATTATCTCCTGGCACTTCGACTCCAGCGGCGGCTTCGGCTACGGAAGATGGCGCAAGCAAGACAATAAATGGATCATCAATGCTGAAGGCGTAGAGCAATCAGGTTGGAATTCCACAGCAACCAATGTGATTTCTTCAGTCGACAAAAATTCCTTCCAATGGCAATCGATGAGACGAACTGTTGATGGACTGACGTTTGCCGACACTGAGCCGCTTACCGTTAAGCGAGTAAGCCAGTAAGAACGATTTTGCAAACGCCTGCACAAACCCTTTATTTGAAAACAGGAATTACTCCCATGCGAAGACTTGCCGCTCTCACAGCTATTTGCTTGAGCCTGACATTTATGGTGCCTCCCACTTATGCAAGAGGATTTGGAGGAGGCGGAGGATTTCACGGTGGTGGCGGTGGTGGCGGATTTGGTGGCTTCCGAGGCGGCGGTGGCGGTGGCTTTCACAGTGGCGGATTCGGCGGTGGTGACCGCGGCTTCGGTGGCGGTGATAGAGGCTTCGGTGGCGGTGATAGAGGCTTCGGCGGTGGTGATAGAGGCTTCGGCGGCGGTGACCGCGGCTTCGGCGGCGGTGGATTTGGTGACCGTGGATTAGGCGGTGGCGGTTTTGGAGATCGAAGCGCCAGCGGTTTCGGCGGCGGATTCAACGGAATAAGCAGGGGCGGCGGCGAGTTCGGCGGTGCCGGCTTTAACCGTGGCGACTTCGGTGACAGAGGTAATTTCACCAATCGAGGAAATTTCGGCGGCGGCGGATTTGACGGCGGCAATCATCCGAACTGGGGCGGCGGCAATCACAATGACGGCGGATTCAGCAATCTGTCCCATTTCAAAAACGGAAATTTCAACAACAATAATTTTCACAATTGGAATAAAACCAATAACACCTTCAACAACAACAGCGTCCGCAACTCGTTCAACAATTACAACGTAAACAACTTCAATCACTGGGGTGGCTACGGACATTGGGGCGGATACGGCTACGGGTACGGCTACGGGCATGGTGCCTGGTGGGGCTACCCGGGCGGCTGGTACTGCCCCGGATGGTCGGCGGCCACAGCCTGGACCTGCATGGGTTTGACTTCGCTCACTTCATTTCTGGGTATAGCCGCGATGGCCGGCATGAGCGGTGGTGGCGGCGGCGGTGGCGGCAGCAATAACAACAGCCCTACCAGCGTGAGCAATGTCACTTACGAAGGCGACAACGTTTATATCAACGGAACACCGACTGGCAGCAGCACAGCGGACTATTACAATCAAGCCGTCGGTCTTGCATCGAAAGGCTATCAGGACTATTCAGCCGACAGCTCTGATGGCGGCGCCACAGATCCGAAAAATTGGCAGGCGCTCGGTGTTTTCTCACTGGCTCAGCCTGGACAGACAGATTCCACCATGCTTTTCCAGATGGCAATCAACAAAGAAGGCACGGTGAGAGGGAATTATTTCAATCAATTGACCAATGAGTCATCTACGATATATGGCTCTCTAGACAAAAAGACTCAGCGAATCTCATTCACACTCGGACAAAACAACGCAACCGTATTCGATACCAGTCTTGCCGATCTGACCAAAGACGATGCGCCTGTGCTGGTTCACTACAGTGCCACTAATACCCAGCCAATGATGCTTGTGCGTTTGGAACAACCGAAAGGTCAATTGGATCAAATGAACAATCAACCCAAGGCCGATTCATAGAAACGCGGAGATTTTCGATTGCTGGAAGCGGCAAAAGAGCGACTGCAAGAAGCAAAAAATGCTCTTGCGCGTGGTGACTTCGAACAAGGGCTGGTGGAACTGAGTGCGGCGATTGAGTTGGAGCCGTCCATTGACGCTTATCTAATTCGCGCTGAGGCACACTTCGCGCGCAAAGACTACAACTCTGCACTGGCTGATGTCGATAAAGCCGAAGAAGTTTACGACGCCAATCCCAAGTCCACATCAATCGACTGGGAAAAGATTGAGGAAGCAAA
This sequence comes from Candidatus Melainabacteria bacterium, assembly GCA_020853845.1. Taxonomy (GTDB): domain Bacteria; phylum Cyanobacteriota; class Vampirovibrionia; order Obscuribacterales; family Obscuribacteraceae; genus QKMZ01. The sequence continues at coordinate 789 of JADYYD010000280.1, read as the reverse complement.
AACTCGCTTTCTCGATGCGAAAAATCCCGACCCTGGCCCGCCGATACGCCAGCGCATCTCCGTTATGCTGCCGATTTCGACTATCGACCCGGCAGAGATTTTCATCAAAATTTCTAAACGCCGGGACATTTCTACAGATGGAAAAACATTATTGCGAAGGCACGGTTCAGTCATTTACGATATGGAAATTCTCGACAGAAATCCGGTCTGGGCGGATTCGATTATCGAACTGACAAAAGGAACGCGCGCTTTCTTTCATGCTGAACAAGTAGCTAATCATGCCGGTTTCTTTCACCTGCAGGCGCCCAATCTCGAATTTGCTCAAACCACAAAAAACCAGTATCAGGTAGCGTCGGAACTTTTGCACACACTCGATCCGCTCATGCGCGCAATAAATGCGCCGGTAGCGCTGATTAGAAATTCCAATCAAGTAAACGCTTGCGAAGAAATTTTCAACTGCGCTTCTGAAGAAACGTCCGCCAACGTCTGTGCCGCATACTGCAAGGTTTACAACGACGAGACCAACGGCTTTCTTTTCTCCGTCGGAATGCATTCGTTGGGATATCCTGACGCGGAAATTCCTCACGATTTGATTCCGCTCGAGTTTGTCCAAGAGGTTCTTTATGAGTTTCTAGAGTATCAGGTGAAGAACCTGACCTGGAATGTCGTTAGCTCGTTGCAATTCACATCTTCTATCACAAACCAGACTTATCTTCTGGGACGCTTTGAGTGCGACCGATTTGATCCTCTGAAAGACGCCAGATTCAACCAGTTCGGGACCTGGGTATT
>JADYYD010000279.1 GCA_020853845.1 Candidatus Melainabacteria bacterium | reverse complement strand
GTTCTGCCGATGATCTCTATTTTTGGATCTTTATTTCTCATTCGCAGCAACGCCATGACCATTTTCTGGCTGGTGGCGGGGACCTTATGTTTCCTCCTTTCGTTCGGCAATGCCACGCCGCTCGCCTGGCTGCTCTACAACATTCCGCCCTTCGGTTCATTCCGAGCGCTGTCTTTGCTGTATGTCTTTGCAGCAATGTCATTTGCAATAGTGACGGGTCTGGTGCTTTCGAAATTGATGGAGCAGAAACTTCTCCGCCGTCGCATCATAGTTTTCGCCGCCAGTGTAATTTGCATGTGCTGGGGCGCTATTTCTCTTTCCGTGCAAATGCTTCAGGAAGTCATCGAGTTGCCCGAGCGGTCGTCGCTGGAGGGCAATCTGCCGCCGTTTTGGGAAAACCCGGCCATTCTGGTTCCGACTTATGGTTCGCTCTTGATTCTTATAGTGTTTCTCATATGGCTTGGTCGACCAAATTCCAAAGTGATTCAAGGGGCACTGCTGGCGGTGGCGGTTGCAGATGTCGCCTTTGTCGGCTGGTATGGCGAATGGCGCAGTCTGCCAGTAACGGTTGCATCTATTGAAAAGCCTCCTGCAATTGCTGCCTTTGCCGAGCAATTGAGCCAAACTCATCAGCGTCTTCTTCCTGTGCGAGGTGTGTCCGGCGGCGACGACGAAGCGCCTCCTAATCTGTCGCGCTTGTGGAAAATCCCCAGCGCCAGCGGCTTCGGCCCCCTGCTCAATACGAGATATCTGGAGGTGCTGGGTATAACCGAAGGTGGATTTTTGCCGGTGCCCTGGACTTTCACGTCCGAATTCAGAGGCTTTGACATTCTTGCGATCAAATATTTGATAGTGCCTTTTGGCGACACTCGGTTGGACGCGTTTAAAATCGAGGGGCAACCGATTTTCAAGAAAATCGCCGAGAGCGGTCGGGCGGAAGTGTATGAAAACACGCGCTCCATGCCGCGCGTGTGGTTGGTTGGTGAAACTCTCGTGATGCCGGACGCGGAAGTTGTGCGAACGATTAGACGCGGAGAACTTCAAAGCGGTGATGTTTATGACCCGGCTAAAGTTGCTCTGATCTCGGATGCAGGAATGAAAGCGGAAGGTTTTGTGACGCCGCCGAAAGCGTTGAAAGTGCAGAATTTTTCCGGCAGCGCAAAAATTATTTCAGTGGAAAATTCGGCAGTCAGTGTGGAGTCGGATTCAAGCAGCGATTCATTTCTTGTGCTGAGCGATTTGTATTATCCAGGATGGAAAGTCACTGTGGATGGGAAACCGCAGGAGGTTGTGCGTACTAATTATGTTCTGCGAGGCGTGTCATTGTCGCCGGGCAGGCACTCGATTGCATTCCGCTACGAGCCGATGTACTTGTACATCGGATGCGCAATTAGTTTGCTAGGCTTGCTTGCGTTTGGCGGCTTGATTTTTCGAGCGGTGAAATATCAACAACCTGCGCATGATAGTGAGACTGGCTCGGTTACGGACCAGTAAACTGCGACTTGTAGAAGTTAATGCACCAGCTTCCAAACTTGCTGGAAGGAACACGCGTATAAATGTCGCAAGCGGCTTTCATCAGAGGTTTTGCCTTTTCCTTTTGCCCGTTTTGGAATTCGAAATAGCCGAGCTTTGCCATTGCCCAGGCGCGACCTTCGCCTTGCGGGTTTGACTTTTCAAAAGTACTTTGCATTTCGTTCAACGCTTCGAGCATTTTGTCTGTCTGCTTTTGCTCTTCGCGGCAACGAACAATGTTGCGATAGAGTTGTTCTTCCGTTAAGTAGATATCCACGCCTTTGCGTTTAAGCCTGAGCATCGTTTCGTAGCAGGGGCATGCTTTGTCGAATTTGTTCAGGTTCCAGTAGGCGAATGCAGCGGTGCTGAGCGTAGTTAAATAGTTTTTGTCGTTTTCGGGCAGTTCTTTCTCTTGAACCGGAAGTGCTTTTTCGGCATAAGGCTCTGCCAGTGCAAATTGCTTTTTGTTATTGTAAATCCGTGCCAACCGCGCCATGTTTTTCGATACTATCAGCGAATCGGAACCGTAGATTTTTTCGAGAACGGGCAGCGTGTCTTTCAGTAATTCTTCACGGGGGGTCGTGTAGATCTTGTTGAAAAACTTCAGGTCGCTAGCTGAAATATGCGATGTGTCCTCCAGGCGTCCGCCAAACATTATGTCGCCGCTGCTGTAACTGTGTCCGTTCAGTCCTATTGCATGCCCTATTTCGTGCATCACCAGCGCTTTTGCAAATGGGGCAGTGAGCGGCGTTCCATTCCGCCGATTTGTCAGAAGCGTGATTTTCGATTTGGAAATGTCGTCCTTTGTCTTCACAAAGTCTGTGTAGCCCTGCTTTCCTTCCTTGATGTCTCCTGGATTGTTGGTCCAGACCACGGTGATGTCCGGGTCATTGTCGACTTTCACGAATTGAAATTTCAGGCGCTCCTTGCTGGCCTTTGTCCATACATCAAAGGCAGATTGAAGGGCGGCCTGCAGTTCGGGCGAAACTTTTGCGCTGCTCGGTTTTAAATACACTCGAAGAGGCTGTGGTGCATTTTTAAATGAATAGAAACCGCTGCGCGCGATATTTTGGAAATATTGATCTTCCTCAGGCAGTTGTTTGATCAACGGCATCGCGGCGGCGGGAAGGGTGTCATCCTGGTCGTTGCTCACAGCAATCGCCGGTGACCCGAATGCAGCTAGAGCGCTGAGGCACAAGATAATTCTTGATTTGCAAAACAACTTTCTGGTCCTCTGAATTTTGGATATTTGAACCGCTGAACGCTGAAACTTTGGAACGGCTTGTAAATCAATTTCTACCCGCGCGGTAGCAAAAGTGTCGCGCGGGACTGACGGGTTTTCCACTTCTTTGTTAGGATGGGAAAATCGTAGTTTTTAGGTGATTGGCGTGCCGGAAGATTTCGTCCCTACTACTAGTATGGAGCGAGCCTATGTGCAGGCGCGGAAGTGGCCTGCCGATCGGGCATGGCGCCGTGCCTATGTGGAGATGGAAGAGGGGCAGCTATGTGCCGGCATCGGAATGTACCTGTGTTTGTTGGACCATTATGCCCGCAGAGAAGGCGTGCGCGAGCTTTTTGAGACTTGCGAGTGGTTGTTGAACAAAACGGTTGAATTGAAACCCGCCGAACGATTGAGTGTTTGTCGAATCGTCTGCCATGTCGTCAAATCTCTCAAGGAAGACGAGTTCGATTTAAACGAAGCGCGGTTGAAATTAATTCTGCGCATTCCTCTTGCGGTAATTCTTGAAGCCGTTGCAGAGCAAAGGTTGTCTTGCGCTTTGACGGGGCTGTTGGAATTCTCTCGCGTATTCGAGGAGTCATTGACTTTGAAGCGATGCTCCGACTTCGAGGGCGACTTTCGAGGAGTTGCGGTCTCTATCGACAGGGCAATTCGAGCCGGTCGAGTTCGCGATGATATCAAAGAATCGGAAGAGCGCACTCTGGGGGCTATTGATGCTGCCGAACAGCGGATAAAAGCATGGAAAGAATACAAGGCGCAGCAAGAGGCGGCGCAAAGCGCAAGTTCCGACGAGCCGACGCAGCTTCCGTGGCCGGAGCAGGAGAAAGAAGCGCCGGGAGAAACTCAGGTACAGTCTCCGGCAGATAAACCGACGAGTCTCAGCAAACTTTCGAAAGCCGAAAGCGATTTGGAAGCGGCAATCAAATCTTTCGGAGTGCAGTCAGCCGAAGTTGCTCACAGAATTGCCGATTTGATAGAGGTGAAGTCAGAATGTTTTCCCGATCTGGCAACAGACGATGACTTCAAACGACTGAGCGAAATTGTTTCGGATGGTTCGGTCGACATTTCACCTTATGTCCTTAGAAAAATACTTGCAGCGGTTGGCAGTACGGACGAGCGGAAGAATTTGTTGTCGGTTCTCACCGTCATTGAAGAGGCTGTTCTTCTAAAACGCGAAGAGCAAGTGGGTCTGGACATAAGTCTGGGAATTACCCTCTGGCGACTTATCTGCCTGTGGCGCTCAAATGATTGTCTGCCTGAAGGAACAGCCTACTGCGAAGTTTTGCAGCGGAGGCTGCTTGATTCCAGAGGTCCTGATGATCCGGTAGTCAGACAGATTCTTTCGGCAATCGGATTTCTTTCTGCACTTCAAGCGGGCAATTTCAAGTGGCAGGAAAATTTTCTTGGGGCACAGTCGAGCAAAACAAATGAAGCAGCCGAGTTTGTCGCGATGTTGTCGACTATGGCTCTCGATGAGATGGTGAATGGTCGACACGAAAATGCGGAAAGAATCATGAACGAGTTGTTGTGGTTCTACACTGATACTGTTGGCGATACCACGCGTTTGGTGGGCAGGATGCTCTGGCTGCTACAAGAAACGTCGCTCAACAAATTGCAGAAACCACTTGCTTCTCTTGTTCATCAAAGTCAAAAGTTTGCCTCAGATATATATCTGAAAACGTGTCTAATGAACGATTTAAGAAGGATCTTCACTTTAACGCCGGATGAAGAGAAAAAGCGTGAATTGCTTTCTTGCCTGCTGCTTGCTCGCGAGACAGTGGCTCAACATGAGGACTATGAGAGTGCGCTGGCGGAACTGAAGAAGGTGTTAGCTCTCACAAACTTTGTCGAGTCTTATGACCAGGAAGCAGAAGCAGAGCGACGACGCATTCAGACCCCGAGCGAAAAATACTTGGAGTCTGCGACTGTAATCACTCAATTGGAAAAGCACGCGACTAAAAAGCAATGGAAAAAAATAGCAGAGCGACTAAATCAAGATCGAAGGCTAATTGATGTTGATTCCTGCTTCTATCGACTTGTTTGCATTGGTGTCGCTGCGGCACGTGCTAATCAGGTAGATGTGTGCAAGAAAATCGCGGCAATGCTTCACATCGAAACAACTCCGACTTGTATTCGTGCATTTAATTTTTTGATTGCTGAACTGAAGATGTCACTAATGCGTTCAGGCAGCTCAGAAGAGGCGCTCGAATGGATTGCGGAGACATTATGTATTCGGCATCAAACTGTGGATTCGGCCAATTGCTTGCGCTTGCAACTGGCTGAATTAGAAGTGATGAACGGCAATCTTTTTGAATCTACAGCATTGATCTATCAGGCCTTCATGCAAATACCGGAACCATGGTCCCAGAAAGATCCTCCGCTCATATGACAGAGCTCATCGTTGCGCCGTTTGCACGGTGATGGCGACAGGTTCGTGTGGTCCCGTGTACGCGACTCGCGGTTTTCTCCTGTCATGATGTTCTGTCTGGATGGATGGCTGACGCACGAAGAATGCACAACCAAGTCCTAAGAGGTAGATGAGGGAGACGCATGCCGCAGCCGCCCCATATGAGCCGCCGAAGAACGCAATCAAAGGCGCCGTCATCAAAGCTGCCAGTCCTGCTATCACGCGACCGAAGCTCCAGGCGATACCGGCGGCGGTGCCGCGCAATTCCGTCTTGAATTCGTCGACCACGTAAATCTGCAGTGCAATGAATGGAATGTATGTCATTACACCGACTGCAAATGCGCAGATATTGACTGCCGGGCCGTAGGTTTTCACACACATGAATGTCCCGACCGCTGCAATTAGCGAGCCTACAAAACCGATCTTGAATACGGTGCTGTAGCGGAAGCTAGTCACCATGACAGGAAGTAAAAGCGCGCCGATGAATCCACCTATGCTCATGCAGAGAGTCGCCGTGCTCCTTTCTGCAACAGCTTCGTGTCCGGTCAATTGATTGATCCAGGCAGGCATCCACGAAACTCCCGCCCAATAACCAACGATTGCGGATGTGGCGAGCAACGTCACGACGATGACGGAGCGGCGGTTTCTCTTGTCGAAGGCGAGCGCAAACGGATTGGCCATGATGTCGCGCTCGTGTTGTTTCAATAAGATTTTCGGGACGTTCCGCAGGTCATCGCGTTTCTTCTGAAGTTCTTCAAAGCACTCGGGCTCGGAGATTTTGAAGCGAATGTAGAGAGTGACCAGCGCCGGAATGATACCGACGGCAAATAGATAGCGCCATCCCAGCTCTCCTGTTCCGAAATTGAACAGTCCACACAACATGCAGCCGACGCCGAAAGACGTTCCCAGCGCTGCCATCGACCAGGCTCGCTGCTTGCCAGGTTTGGAAGTTTCGCCCAGCATGACCGCGCCCAATGCGATCTCGCCGCCGATGCCCAGACCGACCGCAAATCGGCAGAGCGCCAATTGCCAGGTGGTTTGCACAAGCGCGCACGCGCCGCATGCCAGTGCATACAAAAGGATTGTCAGGCAGAGTGTATTTTTTCGCCCGAGTTTGTCCGCGATATAACCAAATACAACGCTTCCGATTGCCCAACCGAGCATGAAGCAGAACAGTATGGTCGACCCGTGCCATCCGACTTGCACTGCGTCCTTTGTCGCCAGCAATTGGCTTACGGCCGGATACATGGCAATGAAATAGATGGTCGCATCCATGGCGTCGAAACATTCGCCAAGCCAGGTTGCAATTAGAGTGGGAAGATATGTGCCGCGTGTTTTAACCAATAGGACGCCGTGGTCTCGCATAGTGCTTGACGCCATATTTATTTCTCCAGCTTTTCCTCGCTTTCAACAAGGTAGCCAAGAGTCGGCGGGGAAGCCAGACGGTTATCCGCAAGATAGATTAATTGTCAAGCGCCGGGGCGTAAAGTCTCTTGTTTTGCCGGAAAGCCGCAGGGACGCGGCTTGGCAGGCTCGGCAGTTTTAAGATTATTGAGTGCTTATGCAAACAGATGTAGTCAGGGATGCTGTTTTCGGCTGTTCGCCATATAATCAACTTGTTTGCTGCAGCAACGGTTATTAGGAGTTTCTTTGATGAGTGCACCCGGACATCGCGACCCTTCCCAGGGCTGGTTGGTTTTCTTTTTCGTCTGTTTCGCGATGGTTGTGTTTGGCATCGGCATCTTTGCCAAATTCACTTATGACGTCAATGCTCCCGAAGTCACTGCAGGCGGCGGCGGACACTAATTTTCGCAATTCATTACTGCCACGCATCAGTTGTATCTGACGCAGGTTTTCGGCATTTCTTTTTCTAACTCTTTCTTTTGATATTCGTCGACCGTCGCTTGAGAGACATCGAGAATTTTCAGTTGCTTGAATGTGCCCAGCCCTTTCAGCCCGGCTGGGCCGAAACGCGTTTTGCTAATGTCCAGCTCTTGCAGAGATTTTGATGCCGCCAGCCCGTTAAGCAGCGTTGGGTCAGTCTGCCAGAATGTTTGCAGCACGAATTTTTTCAAATTTGGAAATGCAGCTATTTGCTGTATGTCTCCATTCGTGAGATTTCTGCAGTTGCGCAGTTCCAGGCATTCCAAATTTTCAGACCTGTGTAGCGCTTTGAGGATGCGGTCGACGTCCATCATGTCCCCAAGTGCAAGCTTTTTGAGCTTACGCAATTTTGAAAACTGTTCGAGACCTCCGGCGCTTACGCCTGTCGACAAGAGTTCCAGTGAATTTAGTTTGGGCAGGCGCTCCAATTGCTCGAGTCCCTCGTTGTTCAGATCCACATGCTCGAAGGAAAGTTGTTCGAGCTTCTTGTAGGACGCCAGTGATTCGAGAGTATCTTCATAAAGTCCGTTAGTACCAATGAAGAAAATCTTGCCCACTTCATCATCCTTGAATCGACTGAATAGATTGGGATATTTCTGCACCGCATCAGCGTTTGGATAGAATGAGAGTGGTTCTTGCCATGGAAACGTTTTTTGCCCTATTGCCGGCATTGAGGTGGCAAGATCTTCAATCTGCCCGATGCCCGTCTGGGGAAACTTGTAGTGGCGCAGTTGCTTGCCATCTTGATCCTCAATCTTCTGCAAAAATGGCTCTGTGCTTGTGTCCGGCACTATCCTTTCAGGCGCCCTGCCGCTGCTTCTATAGACGCGGCTTCCTTGCATTCGCACACTTTGAACATCGGTGGTGAATTCTGAG
>JADYYD010000278.1 GCA_020853845.1 Candidatus Melainabacteria bacterium | reverse complement strand
TGCTGGTTGTCAGGCGAGCGTCGGGAGCCGAAACATCAGCCGGACGAAAATTCCGGGAGGTTCAATGGAAAAAAGAGAGTTTGGCAAGACCGGCATGAAGGTGAGTGTGCTTGGTTTTGGCGGGGCGGAAATCGGTTTTGAGGGCGCTTCTGCCTCGACCGTCAGGGAAATTCTCGGTGCTGCCCTGGATGCCGGGCTGAATGTGATTGATACCGCCGAGTGTTACATGGACAGCGAGGAGCTGATTGGCGAAGCCGTATCCTCCAGGCGCCAGGATTTTTACCTGTTTACAAAATGCGGTCACAAGTGGACCTATACCGAAGAAGCATGGGGCGCCGCCGATATTGCCGAAAGTCTCGAGCGCAGTTTGAAGAGATTGAAAACTGATTATGTGGACCTTTTGCAACTCCACAGTTGCAGCAAGAAGATTCTGCAAAAAGGCGATTGCATTAAAGCGCTGGAAAAAGCCAAGCAAGAAGGCAAGGTGCGCGCAATCGGATACAGTGGCGATGGCGAAGATGCGCTTTTTGCGATTAAGACCGGAGCCTTTGATGTTTTGCAAACATCGTGCAGCATTGCCGATCAAGAGTGCATTGAAAAACTATTGCCTTTGGCGGGTGAAAAGGGCATGGGCGTGATTGCCAAACGCCCGATTGCCAATGCCGCCTGGCGTCATTCCAGCCGCCCGCAGAATATATATGTTCAGCCTTATTGGGAACGGCTGAAAGAACTGAAATACGATTTCATCAATGGCAATAAAGAAGCTGCCGGTGAGAAAGCATTGCGCTTTACTTTATCTTGTCCGAATGTGCACACCATGATCGTAGGCACCACCAAACCAACGCGCTGGCTCGAAAACGCAAAGATTGTGGAGCAGGGCAATTTGCCGGATGCTGAATTCGAGGCTATTCGCGCTGTTTGGAAAAATGTCGCCCGCAAAGATTGGGTCGGCCAGGTTTAGCAAGCGGCGTTTGCGACGCAACTCATGAAACGATGCTACGGGATAATACCGTGCTCGCGCATCACTTTGTCCATGTTCTCGTCTATGACGTGCGTTTCCTTTTTCTCGGGAAATTCTGTTCCGTGAGGAAGCAGGGAAACTTTCAAATCATTCAAGCGTTTTGCCGAGTCTGTTTCGCCGCGCTCTGTATGCAGCTTTTCTTGTGCCTGAATTTCTTTCAGCAAGCGATGCTTTGCTTTTTCGCTGGATACTTCCAGAAGAGAAACGCAAGCGAAAATCCAATTTTCCGCACTGGAAAGATCGCTGCTCTTGCGTGCCAGCTCGGCTAAAAGAAGGTAGGTGTTGAGCCGGTCTTCGGGGGTGATGCCGAAGCAATAATCTTGTATATCGAGAATCTCCTGCAAGTAGGCACCGGCTTCCTTGAGGTCATCAATCATCAAGTTGTTATGCACGAGACTCGACAACGAACGCACGGATTCCGGATGCTTGACGCCGAAGAGTCTTTCAGTCAAATCCATCTCTTGTTTGCGGAAGCGCAGCGCGTCTGCATATTTGCTTCTTTCTTCCAGAATGTCGGCTATCTGCTGAGACAGTTCGCGGAAGCGCAATGAATTATGCGTATCGAATTCTTCCAGATACTCAAATTCGCGCATCAAAACTTCCAGGCGATCGTCTGCTTTGCTCTTCGCTTTGTCCGCAGCGGAAGAGCCGCTCAACTGATCGATACGCGCTTGCAGTCGCATCGACTCGTGTGAGCTATCCGATTTTTCCTGTCCGTAAAGTGCGACGGCTTTTTTCAGAAGATCGGTTGCCGCGCTTGTTTGTCCCATTTGCGCGTAAGCTTCCGCCAGTGCTTCCAAAATACTGATGGAAAGGGGATTTTTGATGCTCGGTTCGCCGACCAGATTAAGGGCGCGCAAGAGCAGAACTTCCGCATCGTTGTAGCGATTCATTTCTCTCAGCAAATCGCCGAGATCAAACAATGATTCCGCCAGCACCGGATGTTCCGAGCCGAAAATTGTTTCCTTCTTCTTGAGCGCCTTGCGCATGAGCGTTTCGGCCTCAGGCAAATTGCCGAGCATCACTTCCGCTCTGGCAAGTTTGGAAATCAAATTCGCCATCGAGGCCGATTTTGCTTCGCTGGTCGACTTGCGAAGAACGGCTGCACGAGAAAGAAAAATAGCGGAACGATAAAATTCCTTGCGCAAAAGATAGACGCTGCCAATCGATTCGAGGATGTTGCTGACAGCCAGATTATCGCGAGGCGATGCGCATTCCAGATGATTGAGTGTTTCGAAAAGCACTGTTTCGGCTTCTGTAAAGGCGGAGCGCCTGGAGAGCATGTCGGCGAGCCCTTTGGCCGCGTGCGCGTGAGCTGTGTAAGCGGTTTTGTCTTGCCGGCACTCTTTCAGGAAGGTGCGGTAGAGACGCTCTGCGTCGGCAAACTGACCTTGCGCCAGTGCTTCGTCTGCTGCCTGTTGAAACTGCTGCCAGCCCATGCTCGCCAATGTGATTCCGGTATTCTTGAAGCCAATTCTACTAACTAGGCTGAATGTTAACACGGCGCAGCATAATGAGCCGCAATTCGTTGCGAAAAAGGAAACTTTCGTATGCCTGTCGATTGTCTCTCGTCGAAGCTATTGAAGTGACGAAGAATAGGCGCGGCCGCGGCATGAAGGCGGGTCGACACAGGGGTTGCCGCGCAGCCCGTTGCGTCCTATCTGATGATCCTGGTCGTCCATCATTTGGCCTGCATAAAGTGTGGTCGGCTGCGCCGGAATGAAAGTTTGAGTCTGTTGCATCTGAGCCGGCAACATTAAAGGCACGCCGGTCTGAATGATTTGCGGCGCCGGCATCGCGCCCGGCATTGGTTGTTGCATGGCTTGCGCTGCGTAAGCGGGGTCTTGCTGTTCGGGAGCCGGAACTGCGACCGGTCCTGAATTGGGCAGATTCTCCATGGCGTGGGCGGCGCCGGGTCCGGCGGTGTCTGCATGGGCTGTGTGCGCTCTAGGCGGAACAAGCCAGCACCAAGCGCCCATGACGGTTGCGCCGATGAAAATCCCCAGAACAAGAAGAATAATCTTGCTCAGGACTTCGCCGTTGTCTTCGGTTGGTTGCATGTAATTGGTCATATGGCTGATTCTTTTACCGTTGTGAGTGGTATTTGCATGTATGCCTGGAGGACGATGATTTCCAATTTTATGGAAATTCGCCTCTTTGGCTATGGTAAAAACCGCAAGAGTGCCGCAAAATCGCACTTGCCAAGCTTAAGTCTGGTTCAGGAGCGAACTCTAGTCCGCCCAATTGATCAGTGTCAGATCGACAGGATCTCCGGGCTCCAGTTGCTCTGCTTCGCTGGCGAAGTGGAGCAGCGCGTCTGCTTTTGCCAGCCCGCTCAGCATATGGGACTCTTGCCCCCGGGTCGGGATGGCGGCGCTGTCACCGTTTTCTTCTCTCATCAGCGTGCCGCGCACGAAGTCCACCCGCCCGGGGCGTTTTTTCAGCCGGGCGCCCGTTTTCAGGCGTACCGACCGGCTGGCTGAAAATGCGCCGCCGGCCATTTTCTTGATCGCCGGCTTCACTATCTGGTGGAAGGTGACCAGCACGGAGACCGGATTGCCGGGCAGACCGAAGATGTATTTGCGCTTGCCGCCGGTCTCAAGGACGCCGAAATATACGGGCTTCCCGGGCTTGATAGCAATGCGCCAGAATATTGTTTTTGCTCCCAGTGCTTCCAGCGTTTCCTTCACATAGTCGTGGTCTCCCACTGAAACTCCGCCTGAGGAAATTACCAGATCGCTTTGCTCGAGCGCCTTTTTGAAGCATTCGCTTGTTTGCTCGCGAGTGTCGCGGGCGATAAAACTTGTGCATTCCTTGATGCCCAGCGCATTGAGAGCAGCCGTCAAGCCATACGCGTTGGAGTTGTAAATCTGGCCTTCTTTAAGCGGATGCCCGGGCTCAACCAGCTCATCGCCTGTAACGACGAGAGCAACGCGAGGTTTTTCGAAAATTGGAAACCGGACATGACCGAGAGAAGCAAGCAGTGAAACGACGGGTGGAGTGACCTTGATCCCGGCGTGCAAAACCGTTTCGCCTTTTCGATATTCCTCGCCCTGGCGGCGAATGTTCTCACCGGGCTGAGTCGTGCATTCAATCAGCACATTGCCGTTTTCTTCGCGGCAGTATTCCCGCATAACAACCGCCTGGCAGGAAGTAGGGACGCGGGCGCCCGTAAAAATCTTCACCGCCTGGCCGGATTCGATCTGCAAATCCGAAGGTGCTCCTGCGGCAATTGCAGTTACCAGCTTCAATTCTTTCGGTGCTTCCGAAGAGGCTGCCGCCAGGTCATTTGCTCTGACTCCATATCCATCCACTGCAGAATTGTCGAACTGCGGGCTGGGCATAGTCGCCACTACATCCTCGGCCAGATAGGCGCCGAACATGTCTTCCAGCCGAGCTTCGCATTTGCCCAAAGGCTCGACATGCTTTTCGATCAGTCGAAGCGCTTCCTCGTATGTGATCATTTCTTCGAAGATTCTTGCAGTCTGGACTCGTCGCCTTTTGCATCGTGGCATTCGTCGTTGAGCATTTTGAACGCGTGAAAGATGAAGGGAAACAGCGCGCTCAGACCATCTTTGACACCACCGGTCGAGCCCGGCAATGTAATAATGACGGTTTTGTTTCTGACGCCCGCCAGCGAACGCGAGAACATTGCAAACGGATTGCGCTCCTGCCCGTAAGCGCGCAATGTTTCTGCAACGCCCGGCAATTCCCGCTCAATCACTTCTTTGATCGCTTCCGGCGTCGTGTCGCGAGACGACAGCCCGGTACCGCCCGTGGTGATAATTATATCCAGTGCGAGTTCGTCGGACCATTGGAGAAGATTGGTTCTGGCAAGCTCCGCATCATCGGGGATGATTTTGTACTCTTCGACGCTGAGCCCTTCTTCTTCGAATTTTTCAACTATCAATCGGCCGGAGACATCTTGTTTTTTTCCTGCGGCGCAAGTATCGGAAAGCACCAGAACCGCCGCTTTCAATGTTCCAGCCCGCTTGTTTTTGAAATCTGATTTGCCGCCCTTTTTTTCAAGCAATACGACAGTTTCTATCTGCATCAATTCGTCGACCATTTTCAGCATGTCGTA
>JADYYD010000277.1 GCA_020853845.1 Candidatus Melainabacteria bacterium | reverse complement strand
TGGGTTTTCCTTTCGATAACGCTTAATTGTATAAGAAACCCATAATTAATCTTGGATGGGGCTAATTTTTCCCCCGCGATACGTTGTAAAGCCCGTTCGGGCGAGGAACAAAGCATCTGCAAGGAAGTGTCCAGCTTGTGAAAGCCGCCTTGCAGGATTCCGGGAGATCTGAAAATGAGAAAGCGAACCAGCCACTCAACCGACCATTCGATTGATTTTGCCAAAGCTAAGAGCTACAGTCGCGGTTTTAAGACTCCCCGAGATACTACCTTCGAGGTTCCGCCGGCCGAATCGCAAGAGAGCCAGCCTGTTTGTAAAAAGGGCACTTGCGAGGTGGACTGGAAGCCCGGACGCCGCATTCTGGCTTAATTAGCCAATTCACAATCTTTGCCCCAGGGGCGCATAATCGGCAATAATTGAACCTGAAGCTCGCCGACCTGGTTGAGCTTTATATTCGAGCGGGGCTGAAACGGCTCCCAGGTGGCACCGATGACATTTATTGACGCGCTCAAAGAAAAGGTCCTCATCTTCGATGGGGCGATGGGCACGTCTATCCATACTTATGATTTGACGCTGGACGACTACCAGGGGGCGGAAAATTGCCCGGAAATTCTGGTCGTCAGCCGTCCTGAAGTAATAAAAGAGATCCACGAGTCGTTTTTCAAAGTCGGCTGCGATGTTGTGGAAACCAATACCTTTGGCGGTTCGCCGGTTGTTCTGGCGGAGTTCGGGCTGGAGGATAGGGCTTACGAGCTGAACAAACGAGCGGCTGAATTGGCGCGCGAGGTGGCGGACTCATGGTCAAAGAACGGGCAGCAGCGCTACGTTTCCGGCTCCATAGGACCGACGACCAAGCTGCCTTCTCTGGGACACATCAGCTTTGATGATATGTGCCGGGCTTATTACATCCAGGTCTCCGGGCTGGTGGACGGCGGTGTCGACGCGCTACAGTTCGAAACCGGACAAGACTTGCTTCAGGCCAAAGCGGCTGTCGTGGCTATGGTCGATTACTTTGCCAAAATCGGACGCAAAGTTCCGATCATCACGCAGGTGACTATCGAGGCGCCGCCTCTCGGCACCATGCTGGTCGGCACCGATATTTCCGCCGCACTGGCTACGCTCAGCGCGTTTGCGATCGATGTTATCGGCATCAACTGCGCCACAGGCCCGCAGGAGATGATTGACCCTGTTCAGTATTTGACGCTCAACACCACTAAGTATGTCTCCTGCCTGCCCAACGCCGGCTTGCCTGAAAACGTAGGCGGTGAGACGGTTTACAAGCTCACGCCGGACGAGCTGGCCGACTCTCTCAAGTATTTTGTCAACGAATTGGGCGTCAATATCATCGGTGGTTGCTGCGGCACGACGCCCGCGCACCTGCAACGGGTGGTGGAAAAAGTCGGACATGTGGCGCCCAAACAGCGGCACCCTGAGTACACTCCGGCTGCCGCCAGCATTTACACATCCGTAGCTTTGCACGTCGATCCGGCGCCGCTGATTATTGGCGAGCGCACCAATACCAATGGCAGCCGCAAGTTCAAGCAACTGCTCAACAAAGAAGATTGGGACGGCATGGTGGCGATGGCGCGCGACCAGGAGAAGGAAGGCGCGCATGTTTTAGATGTGTGCACGGCTTATGTCGGGCGCGACGAAGTGAAGGACATGTCGACCTTCATCAAGCGCTTGAACACCGAGCTGCAAATTCCGCAGGTCATCGACTCAACTGAATATCCCGTACTGGAAGCTTCTTTGAAGCTGATTGCCGGTCGCCCGATCATCAATTCGATCAACCTCGAAGACGGCGTCGAGAAGATGATCAAGAAAGTTCGTTTGATAAAACGTTTCGGTGCCGCGACGGTTGCATTGACCATCGATGAAAACGGCATGGCCAAAGATGCGGAGAAAAAACTCGAAATTGCCAAACGCATTTACGATATTTCTCTTGCCGAAGGTTTGCGTCCTGAAGATCTGATTTTCGACGCTTTGACCTTCACTCTTTCTACAGGCAACGAAGACGACCGTAAGCTCGGATTGGCGACCCTGGACGGCATTCGCATGATCAAGGAAAGGCTGCCTGGCGTTAAGACCGTTCTTGGTGTCAGCAACATTTCCTTCGGATTCGATCCGCATATAAGGCAAATTCTCAATTCGGTTTTCTTGCATTACGCTGTAGAGACCGGTCTCGACATGGCGATAGTAAACGCGCAAAAGATTTTGCATCTCTACAAGATAGATGAAGCCGAGCGCGAGTTGCACAGAAAACTGGTCTTCGACGAGCGCAAGCCTGACTATGACCCGCTGTTCGTGCTGCTTGCGTATTATCAAAACAACGACAGCAAAAAGACGACCTCAGTCAAGTCAAAAGGTCCGCAGCAAATCGAGGCAGTGCTCAAAGAGCGCGTTATCGACGGCAACCGCGTTTTGCTTGAAAAGGACCTGAACATCGCCTTGAAGAAGTACGCGCCTTTGGAGATTATCAATTCGATTTTGCTCGAAGGCATGAAGGTGGTCGGCGATCTTTTCGGCGCCGGCAAAATGCAATTGCCGTTCGTCTTGCAGTCTGCAGAAACGATGAAAGCATCGGTGGCTTATCTCGAACAGTTTATGGAAAAGGTCGAGGGGTCGCAGCGCGGCACCATGGTACTGGCCACAGTAAAAGGCGATGTCCACGACATCGGCAAGAATCTCGTCGACATTATTCTCAGCAACAACGGCTACAAGGTGATCAACCTCGGCATCAAGCAGCCGATCGAAAACATCATTGCCTCGGCAGTGGAAAACAAGGCCGATTGCATCGGCATGAGCGGATTGCTGGTGAAGTCGACAGTGATCATGAAAGAGAATCTGGAGATTTTGAACCAGCGCAGTATTTCTACTCCGGTAATTCTGGGTGGAGCGGCGCTGACTCGCCGGTACGTCGAAGATGACTGCCGCCGCGTCTATAAAGGAACGCTTTTTTACGGGCAAGACGCTTTCGACGACTTGAAAATCATGGAAGGGTTGGCGAATAAAGATCAAGAATTGCTCACGAAGATGATGGGTGCCAGACTCGATTGCGATGAAATTGAGGAAGAAGAGGAAGTCGCCGTCGCCGAGGCTTCGCCGAAAAATGGATCGAAGCCCCATCACGTGGAAGTTTCCGATGTGAAGCGCGGCGAGGATACTTTTGCACCGCCATTCTGGGGCAGCAAGATCGTTGACGACGTTCCGCTTGCCGAAGTCTTCAAATACATAAATGAAAACGCTCTGGTGCGCGGGCAATGGCGCGTGCGGCAGGGCGAGACCTCGGATGCCGATTACGAGCAACTTCTGGACGAGCGTATCAGACCGGTGTTGCGCAAACTGGAAGAAGAGTGCATCGAAAAGAAACTGCTTGAACCGAGGGCTGTTTACGGTTACTTCCCGTGCCAGGCGGACGGCAACGATTTGATTGTCTACCAGGTCAATGAGGCTTTCCAGAAAGCTGTTGCCGCCCTGGGAGTAAAACCGGGCTCGGTGCTCAAGTTAAATGCCTCGGACATTCCCGATCTTCAAGAGTGGACGCGTTTCTCATTCCCGCGTCAGGATCACGCTCGGCATCTGTGCATCTCCGATTTTTTCCATTCACGGCAAGAAGGCTTGATTGATGTATTGCCCGCTCAGGTAGTGACTATGGGTAGTGGCGCTTCCGTGCATTCGGAGACTCTCTTCAAGAGTGACAAGTACACTGATTATCTATATTTTCACGGTCTGTCGGTAGAGTCGGCGGAAGGTCTTGCCGAGGTTATTCACAAGCGCGTCCGAGAAGAGCTGGGGCTCGTAAGATTCGACGAGGAGGACCGCAACAAGTTTTTCCAGCAAGGGTATCGAGGCACCAGATACAGCTTCGGCTATCCTGCTTGCCCGAATCTGGAAGATCAAGTGCAGTTGTTCGAACTTTTGAAGCCGGAGCGCATAGGCATGGCATTGAGCGAGGAGTACCAATTGGTCCCCGAACAATCTACCTCCGCAATTGTGGTTGTGCACCCGGAAGCTAAGTATTTCAACGTTAGAGGGCAAGAGTCGGCAGCAAAAAAGAGAGGCAATCAGCCCAGTGAGCCAAAACCGGTCTAAATTTGGGCTCTAACCCCAACAGGCTGGCACTCTTGCTGTTTCAATCCCTTCCTTTTGTATCC
>JADYYD010000276.1 GCA_020853845.1 Candidatus Melainabacteria bacterium | reverse complement strand
GCCTTGCTTTGGCTGTCTCACCGCCAAGATGTAACTCCATCTTTGTTCGGTGCGGAGGAGCACCTCGATGAAGTTAAATACAAGAGATGGCAACGTGAGTTCGAAATGATAGACACTCATGTTCGCAGAGAAGACTTCAAAGGCATGAAGAAGTCATTCAAAACGGCTCTTAGAGAAGCTGAAAACTTGAACGATGGCGGCGCAACTTACCTATTCACCGCACAAATGTTCGGCGCTTTTCTTATTGAATTAGACGAGCCCCTCGGTGAATTACCTGCCGGGATCTCTAAGAAAATTGCCTGGCTCGATCGCCAAGAGAGCCAGGACTTTGAGAGCTTATTCTCCAGTTTTTCCGAATGCGTGGAAGTCTCAATGAACCTGAGCATGTTAGACGCAGCGCAACACTGTGCAGAAAAAGCAATATCGCTATTAGAAAAATCTATCGCTCAGGGTTCGGAGAAGCTCACCACTGATGATGGCATTCCTTGTCGGACTTACCTGGCAGTCCTCTTAAGCCAGCAAAAGAAATATTCTGAGGCAGTTGAGGAGTTTTCGAAACTCGTTCGAATTCAGGAAGAGTATCTTGGAAAGAACCATCTCTCACTTGTTGATGGGCTTAAAGGGTGGCGTTTCTGCTTGCATCAATTGGGAAGACATGATGAGGAAAAAGTCGTTTACGACCGACTTGAGGCTATTGACGCAAATTTTGACGCTGATGATGATGAATATAAATACGAATGCAATCCAGCTCTGGTCACTAGCTGAGATGCAAGACAATATTGGTATACAACCGCTCGAGAAGTAATCAGTTTGTCTTGTTCGTCTTGAACCATTAACTTCTCTTTTCCCCCCTTCGCGAAATCGAAAAGTTGTGTTATGTTGGTGGGAGTCGGTCCTGGGGCCGATCACTTTGGAGTCCTCATTACGAGGTCATGTTTATGATTAAAACTCAAAACAAACGCTCAACCACCAAACGCACATGGCGCGGCACGAATGGCCGCCCGGCGTTTTGCGGCGCGTTGGTTCGCGCGAGAATCCCAGTTATGCGATGAAATTTTTTTGTTTTCATACTTCGCAGAGCCTGGGTAAAGAGCCCAGGCATTTTTGTTTTTAGGGCACTTTCTCTCACTACCAGCGCCCGCTCCAACAATTGAACAAGTGCATGCAATCATCGATCAAACACAATGATTGGTTGGTTTTGCACGCGCAAAAATTCACGCGCACAAGCACGTGACATACATCAACACGCAGTCACGATCAACACGCACCCTGAAAATTGAAAAAAACTGCCGCATGGCTCAACAGTAGAGTATTCGTTTGATAAACGAGTGGTGCTGGTGCAATTCCAGTTGCGGCTATTTGCCTGCCTGGTTCAGTGGCAGAACTCCGTCGCGCCACGGCGGAAATATCGGTTCGATTCCGATGGCAGGCTTTCATTTCTACGGCGGCCGCCGAGAAACCCGGATTGATGCGCTGAGCGCTCTCTCCGGCCTTGCCTCTGTAGCTCAACGGATAGAGCATCTGGCTACGAACCAGAAGGTTCCAGGTTCAAATCCTGGCGGGGGTGAATTTGCACGGCGACAGCGATTGTCGTCAACGCGCGCGGCTCGCCGTAAGACGGAGGTATGGCAGAGTGGTTATGTATCCGGCTTTTAACCGGCTCGATGTGGGTTCGATTCCTACTGCCTCCAAATTTGCCGTTATAGCTCAATTGGTAGAGCAATCGCCTTGTAAGCGATCGGTTGCGGGTTCAATTCCTGCTGACGGCTCCATGCACACGTAGGCAAGACAGCAAGCCGGCGGATTGCAACCCCGCTATGCAGCCGTGCAAATCGGCTCGTGTGCTCCATGCGTCGATGAGGTAACGGTAGCCGCTCAACCTCCAAAGTTGATCGTCCTCGTTCGAATCGAGGTCGGCGCGCCATGCCAATGTGGTGATTATAGTTAACACGCGCCGCTGAAGACGGCGAGAAACTGGTGCAATCCCAGTCGTTGGCAAACTTTAGCCAATCCGCGACTCTGAGGCTGTATAATGCCAACCCTGGCGGCAGGACCACCCTATTGACGATCTGGAGCCGAAAATGACGAATCTGACAGTTAAACGAACTATCAAGAAAGTAACTCTTGCGGCATTGATTTGCGGCTCACTTTCGCTGATGCCCATACCGGCATTTTCTAAAAGCGCGGAGCAAACAACTCCTCAAAGCATCAGTGAAAAATCTTTTGCCGCCATGAAGGCAGGTAAAGCTGATGAATTCGCGAAGCTGATGGTGCCGAGTGAATTGGAGCGTTTCAAAACTTCACTTTTGATGATTGCTGATATGGCGAAATCAAAAGGGCAAGAAGCGCAAATAGTGGGGCTTTTCCAGACACCGGACAGAAAGTCGTTGGACGAACTTCCGCCCCAAGAATTTCTTGTCAGATTGATGAACAAGCAATTTACTCCTGAGATGACAGAACTTTATTCCAAGGCGACAATCAAGACGCTTGGAGTCGTAAAAGAAGGCGATGAACTCGCGCACTGTGTTTATGTGCTGAACATTCCAGACATGATCAACAAGACCAGCGTTGTGAGCCTCAAGAAAGAGGGCTCTACATGGGGAATGCTGCTCACAAGCGATATAGACAAAATGATGCAGATGCTCAAACTTCAATTTGCGCAATCTGGCGGAGAGTTGAAAATCAATCCGGAACTCAAATCTATAAAGGTTTTAGGCAGTATCACCGACGGTGACAACACTTTTGTCGTCATACGATCGACAACCGCAGTCAATGGGATTGATTTGGACAAGGTTTCACCAATTGAAGTGAGGAAGACCGATCCCGAATACAAACTTCTCGGCGAAGCCGACAGAGCCGAACTCGAAAAGTCGATTAAGCAAAAGCTAGGTGCATACATTGACGTTGCCAGACGCGCAGTTGAATTGAGCAAAGAGGCTGCAGCGGCAACGAGCACTGAGGCTGCCGGAGAGCCGAGCAAGAAGCAAGAAAAACAATAGATGACTCTCTAGTGCTGCGATTTGTGCTGCGAAGCAACCTGCGGATGCAAATTATCTTTGTCCTTCATACTGTTTGCGAGATAGCGACCGGTTTTGCAGATTACCCTGGCAAGACCAGTGATTCCGAGCTTGTTCGCAGCCGCCTTGGATAAATCAATACAACGGTTACCGACATACGGCCCTCTGTCTGTAACTATTACCTGGCATTGCGCACCGTTTTCAGAATTCTGGACCAGTACCGGAGTTCCGAAAGGCAAGCTCGGATGAGCACAGGTAAACGCATTCATATCAAAAGGCTTTCCGGATGCCGTTTTTTTGCCGTGGAATTTCTTTCCATAAAATGAAGCCACACCTTTGAAAATTCTTGAAAGCTTGCTTCTTTCTTCCGGCTCGTCATGATCTTTGGCGAAACATGTTTGACCTGCGCCGAGTGATAACCCAACCAGCAAGATGACAAGATAACCATTTCGGTGCTTAGTACCCAAAATCAGTATCCTCACATTCGCTTGGGAGACAGAGGGTTTCGGCATTTAGTTCCCTCGTGACTGCGGCAAAAAATGAGGAACAAATAGGTTTTCTCGCAGTCGTACTAAGAACGCCCTGGAGTGCCCAAGATGAAAATTAGAATTTGCGACCGATGTCAGTTTCGGTCGATTGCAGAAAATAAAATATGCCGCACCTGTGGTGGCACAAAATTCACCACATATGATGCTTCTGGAAGCTCCAAAGTATCAGATGAGAATTTGTCGCCGCAAAAAGATTGGAAGTCTGCAATTTCTGGAATCTGGAAAGGCGCCGAACCACAACTCGATTCCGATTAGGTTCGTCGTGTTCAAAATTATAGGTTCGTCGTGTCCCAAATTAGCTAATCGCCGCGCGCGAGGATTGGGTTTCAACCAAACTCTGATCGGAATTGGGGCAAATTTATAACTCTTCCGAATGTTTCCCTATTCATGTCTATTAATTGCATGAGGTTGGATTGCTCGTTTCGCACAATTGCCGCCCATGGCGGTGGAGGAACCTGCCATTGTCCGTCGGCCGTTAGCATGTGCGATCGGTCAGAGGAAAACACAGATACAAACTCATCTGCATTGAGAACTCGAAATTTTGGGAGAAACTCTTCCGGTATTTGAATATCGCCGAAAGTAAGTTCGACGTACTGCTCGAACGGCACAGGCGCACCAATTACGGTATCAAGATCGTAAACTTGCCAGCCTTGATTTTTGTACAGCAGAATGACGTGATAATCCCAAATAACAGGTTCATCCTGCGCCGGACGAGCACGCTGATTCCAGAGGGCGCACGTGCGCGTGTCATTGGAAATGAGAACTACTTTTCTTTCAAAAGCAGCAAAATCGGTCTCCTGACAGAGATGCCAGATATTCTCTTCGCAGTAGTACGGCGCGTAGCGGTAAGAAGGTTTCACCGATTGACAGCCCGGAATTAACCAATAACAGCTCATTATGGCCAATAATAGTCAACTGATCAAAGCGGTAGCAAAGAGCGTCGGCGCCTCGGCGAAAAGAAATGCCTTTCACTGATATCTCAAAGCTCTACAAACCGGCAGCGTTCATCGAACGACTGCCTGACGACCGCATCGACCAGGAATACAAGCGTTACCGTGCTCAGATGTTAAGCACGATTTTCGTTGGCTATGCGGGCTACTACCTGGTCCGGTCCAATATCAATGTCGCAAAACCGTATCTTATCAGCGAACTGGGGCTGAGCAAGGCTGACGTCGGCTATATCGCATCAGCGCTCACCATCGCTTACGGTCTAAGCAAATTTCTGATGGGCAACGTTTCCGATCGTTCCAACCCGAAATATTTTCTTGCCACCGGTCTCATACTTTCAGCACTGGTCAACCTGATCTTTGGTTTTGTGCCAGGGTTGTATGCAATGATCGCGCTGTGGGCGCTCAACGGCTGGTTCCAGGGCATGGGCTGGCCGCCGTGCGGAAGAACGATGGTGCACTGGTTCTCTGACCGAGAGCGCGGCACGAAAATGGCAATCTGGAATCTCGCGCACAATGTTGGTGGCATGCTAGCTCCAATAATTGCCAGCTACTCTCTAATGTTCCTCGGGACGTACAAAAGTGCTTTCTTTATCCCGGCAGTGCTGGCGCTCATCATCGGGCTACTCGTGCTCATTTATATGCGCGACACACCCCAATCGGTCGGTCTGCCCTCCATTGAAGAGTACAAGAACGACTATCCTGCGACTGCGGCAGAAGACAGAGAGAAAGAACTTACCGGCTCGGAGATCCTCTTCAAGTACGTGCTCAACAACAAATTTCTCTGGATTTTCGCTTTTGCGAACGTGCTTGTCTACATCGTTCGCTATGGGGTGGTCAACTGGGCACCAACCTATCTGACCGAGGTGAAAGGGTACAACATCACGCATTCTGCCTGGCAATCGTTCCTCTATGAATTCGCCGGCATACCGGGAATGCTCTTCTGTGGCTGGGCGAGCGACAGATTGTTTCACGGTCGAAGATCGCCAGTCATGGTCTATTCAATGGCGCTCGTCGTGGGCGCGGTTGTGCTCTACTGGCTCAACCCAAAAGGCAACTACATGATCGACTCCATTGCGCTCATTGCAATAGGTTTTCTCATATACGGGCCGGTTATGCTCATCGGCGTCGCGGCACTGGATTTAGTACCAAAGAAAGCTGTTGGCACGGCTGCTGGATTGACAGGCCTTTTTGGATACCTCGGTGCGACTGCCGCTGAAGCAGGTATTGGAATTATCGTGCAACAATTCGGCTGGGATGTCGGATTTATGGTCATCATCGCCGCCGCAATCCTTTCAATTTTGCTGCTTGCACTCACCTGGAATGTGCATGACAGGCGGCAACATGCAGCTCATGATTAGTGGCTTGTCACTAATACAAGTCTGTTGCCAACCTGCTACAATTCCGGTCCCAATTTTGTTCAAGCGAAAGAGGTATGTAATGCCAAATACAAATGGACACACAGTCGAACTTCATCGCGTGCTGGCGGCGCCCGCTGAGCGCGTATACAAAGCATTTATCGATGGCGATGCGCTGGCCAGGTGGCTGCCACCTTATGGATTCACCGGCAAGGTGCATGAAATCGATGCAAAAGTCGGCGGCGGCTACAAAATGTCGTTCACCAATTTCTCTACCGGAAACTCTCATTCTTTCAGCGCGAAATACACTGAGCTGAAGCCCAACGAGCGCATTGTTCACAAGGACAAGTTCGACACCGAAGCATTGCCTGGAGAAATGACTGTAACCATTGTTCTGAAACCAGTATCCTGCGGCACGGAACTCAGCATCACGCAAGCTGATATTCCGGCCCCTATCCCGGTTGAAAGTTGCTATCTGGGCTGGCAAGAATCCCTGACGCAACTCGCTAAGCTCGTAGAGCCAGAAATTCCGGGCTAAACAAACCGGACTAAACAAACCGGGCTAAACAGTGAGGAAAACGAGGCATTCATGAAACCCCATAACTTTGCGGTCGCACTAATTTCTTTGTCGCTTTCTATTGCACACTGCGCTTTGCTGCCTATGGCAGTGCGTGGCGAAGAGACCGGCAAACTGGACATCAAAACAGACTTCGCAAAACAAACAATTAGCGAAGCACAAGTCCAGAATGCGATTGCCGAAATCGACAAACTCGCGCAAAAGCAAATCGAAAACAATGCTGTTCCAGGAATGGCAATTTCGGTTGTACATAACGACAAAGTTGTATTTGCAAAAGGTTATGGGGTTCGAGAAACAGGCAAGAACGAGAAAGTCGATGCAGACACTGTCTTCCAGCTCGCTTCCGTTTCAAAGTCGGTTGGTTCGACAGTGGTGGCGGCTGCGGTTGGAGAAAAGATTGTCAGTTGGGATTCAAAAATTAGCGATCTCGATCCGGAATTCGCAATGGCGGAACCGTGGGTGACAAGCAATCTCACAATTCGAGATTTGTATTCGCATCGAAGCGGGTTGCCTGCGCATGGAGGCGATTTACTGGAAGATATCGGCTACAACCAGGCAGAGGTTCTGCACCGCTTGCGGTATCAGAAACCGGCGAGCAGCATGCGATCAGAATATGCTTATACAAATTTTGGACTCACAGAAGGTGCGGTTGCCGCTGCCAAAGCAGCAAAGACATCCTGGGAAAGCTTGAGCGAAAACAAGCTGTACAAGCCGCTCGGAATGAATTCGACCAGTTCTCGATTTTCCGATTTCATGAATCGCTCCAACAAAGCTGTCGGGCATATGATGCTGGACGGCAAGTGGGTGCACAGAAAACAACGCAATCCGGACGCGCAAACTCCAGCCGGCGGAGTCAGCTCATCGGTGAATGACTTGTCCAACTGGATGCGCCTGCAAATAAACAACGGCAGGTTTGACGGCAAGCAAATCGTCGAAGAAAATGCCATCGCCGAAACACACACTCCGCAGATGCGCTGCGGCATGAGTCCAATCAATGGGCTGCCTGAATTCTACGGTCTGGGGTTCAATGTTTCCTATGATAAACATGGGCGGCAAATACTTTCGCACTCAGGTGGTTTCGCACTTGGTGCCGCCACAAATGTCAAAATGATCCCGTCCGAGAAGCTTGGTGTGTGCGTGTTAACCAATGCGGCTCCAGTTGGTATCGCGGAAGGCATGGCTGCAACATTCGCGGATCATGCGCTTTACGGCAAAGCGACTCAAGATTGGTTGGCATTGTTCAAACAAGTTTTTGCCGATCCTGCACTCTTGGGAGAGAATGTCGGCACAGTTGGTAAACCCGTGAAATCGCCAACGGCCCCCTTGAAAAACGAGTTCTACTTAGGCACATACGAAAATGACTTTTTCGGCAACCTGATCGTTACGAAATCTAATTCCGGTCTGTCTATAAAACTCGGAAAAGATGTCAGTGCGGCATTGACGCATTACGACAGAGATACGTTTACCTATGAGATTCTGACGGAGGATCTGTCGGGTCCGAGCGGCGTCACCTTTTCAATCGGCACAGATGGAAAGGCGAAAAGCGTGCTTGTTGAAAATCTGAATAAGTATGGACAAGGCACTTTCATACGTTCCGCCGGTTCGAACTGAAAAGTAGGAAGTGGCGAACAGTCTCTGCAAACCAGTCCGCGCAGAAGTGCGCAAAACGAACCGATATGAATCTGCGGATCTTCAATGCTTGCTCTCGCCAATGCGAGCCACGGCGTTTTTGTTGGAACCGCAGTAAATTGCAATCGCCGCATCATTGCTGTCAGTGACCACCCACGGATGAGAAGCATAAGTGTGCAGTTCGACTTCGGAAAGCGGCTCTACACTTGCGTAGAATTTCCGAGCGCCGTCATAATTCAACCAAAACAATTTCAAGGGTTTGTCAGTGAGATTCACAAAGCGAAGTTTAATGGGAGTGGACCCATTCTCGGATTTCATGCTCTTCTCTTTCGAAACATCAATCGCTTTTAGGGTTTCAGCCTGCTCCCTTTGCGGCTTCAAACGCCCACTATAAATGTCATCCAGCAGTTTGTACGCCTCGGCATCATAACGCTTCAGCCACTCTTTCCCCAGCTCAGGAGCCGGTGTTATTTTTCCAAAGTCGCCTCGGCTGCCGAAATACCACATCGACAATTCAGCCCAAAACTCGCCTTCGTTATTCAATGCATAACATCCGGGCCAAAGTCCCGCTTCCTTCGAGCGCAAGTATTGCTTTTTTATTCGCTTGCGAAGCTCTTCATCCAGTCCATATTCCATGAGCGTGTGAGCAAACTCGTGAAAACAAATATCGCGATCGTAATAACGATCGCCCTTTAGATGCAGAAGGTTTTCCTCTCCGCACGATGCTAGACGCCCGCCCACACCGCGTGTCCGCTCATCAATCGACAGAGTGCCTTCAAATGGCTTGCCCTTCCATTTTCTTAGCTCAGGCAAATCGGATGGTTGCTGCGCCGCGCCGATGATGTGCAGCTCACACCAGCGCTCTTTCAAATTGAACACAATATCAGGCGCGTTTCTGAGCATGGTGTCCAGCTTTTGGCGAGCAACAACCAGAGCGCGACTATCTACGTTCGCGCTTGCTTTTATAGAAATTCCCTGATAATCAATTATTTTGTCGAAAAAACCCAGTTCGGGCGGACTGATAGCACGCACGCCGTCTTCGCCAAATGACGCACCGCATGCGACGAAGGAGCAAATCAGCAACAAGACCAGCTTTGCGAACCTTAAATCGGCACAAAACATTGACATCCAGCCACCAGACTGTTAGAGCCAACAAGAACAACTGACAGCGTACAATATTGAACGGATTAAATGCTCATTGCCGTGGAGAACCTTAATGGCAGACGCACAGATCCCTGTCAAGCAACAGCAAACAACAATGCAAACAGAAGTAATGAACCGGGAGTATCACAAGTGGCACAGCACCAGTCTCGGCCGTGAGATGGAATTGCTCATCTTCGGACACGCAGGCGCCAGAGTGATTGTTTTCCCGACGTCATGCGGTCGATTTTTCGACTGGGAAAACCGCGGCATGATCGAGGCGCTGCGTCACCATATAGAACAGGGCTGGATTCAGCTCTTCTGCATCGACAGCGTGGATTTTGAAAGCTGGTGGAATTTCGACGCGCACCCAAAGGACAAGGCGCTAAGACATTTGGCTTATCACAAGTATGTCATTGAAGAAGTGCTGCCTTTTACCAAAACGAAAAACGACAACGACTATGTGATTGCGTTGGGTGCGAGCATGGGTGCTTACCATGCGATCGACATTGCGCTGCGTTTTCCTGAGCACTTCAATCGCACCGTCGGTATGAGCGGGCCTTACGACATCGCTCAAATGAGCGAACCCTATAACATTTTTTCGTGGATTTTCGATTATAACGACGACAACATCAACGAATGCAATCCTGTGCCCTACGTGAAAACGGCCAGCAATGAGAAAATCGAAAAGATCAAAAAAATGGACATTATTTTTGCGATCGGTGAAACCGATCCGCTATTGCGTGGCAATCAGTTATTTGCTGAGGCTTTGGGTGAGCGGAACGTGCCCCACGCTTTTCGCATCTGGGGTGGTTTTGCCCATGATTGGCCGTACTGGCACGAAATGGTCTTGCACTATATAGGCGGCGACGGCAGCAAGTAGTTTCTTGAAGCGTCTCGAGTTCAATGCGTCGTCTTGGCTGCAGCCTTTTCAAGGTTCTGCACCAGGAATGCAATTTCCCAAATTGTTTGCTCGATGGTCTTCGGGTCGGTTATTGCGCTGAAGACTTCGGTTTTTCCATTATCGCGTGGTACAAACGCGGATACGGCAAACATCGTGCCACCGTCCTCGGTGGTAAGAGCAAATTGAAATGAGTAGGCGCCTGGATGATACCTCTCCCATGACTCAACCTTAGTGACCTTCAAATGCAAGTAATCGATCCACTTCTGCATCAGGTGTTTAACACCGGCAGGATCTGATTCCAGAGTCATTGTCTCAAGCCGCCTTACACCGAGAGAGGCCGACCGCGTGAAGATAGAGATTTCAGGAAACGGCTCTTTAGGAGCTTGCGTTTCCTTGAGTGTCCAATCACTTGCCAGTGGAACTGCGTGTTTTAATGACGGCACTTCCCGGAATGAAAACGCCTTTCGCTCAGGCGAGCAATAAGTCGCTACGCAAAAAGCAACGGAAACCACCATGGCGAAGAAAGCGGTTGAAGTATAAGAGAGAAGGGCATTTTCAGCAGGTTTCTTCTCATCGTCCTTCGGCTTGTCGAAATTGGTTCTGTCTGATTCGAGAATCTGCAGGACCATGGCAATGAGTGCCACCATTACTGCAGTGAAAGTGATCACTGCCGACAAGAGCAATCCGCTCGCTCGCAAGAAGACTTCCAAATATTCGTAACCTGCCAGTATCATGCCACCAAGCATGGTTGCGGTCAGAGTGACCCACGGCAATGCCTTTGGTCTGTCATGCTTGAGCGCTGCTACACACATCCATAGAGATGGCAACCAGTAAGCCAGATAGAGGTGAAGCACGTTGCAGTTGAACAAAACTTCTTGATGCAACGGCGCCAGCGCAACGCGCAATTCGTTTGGCAGAGGCAAGTCCACGAACGTGTATGAGAAGGAAACCACGCCGCTGGCAAAAGCCAGCATCATATACAGCATCCAGTGGTAGCGCTGATTTGGATGCGATGAATCCTGCACTTTCGCGCACTTCTCGGCTGCCACTCTTCGAACCACTGCCAGAAGCGCCACAAAAACTGCGGCTTTGAAGAACAACCAGTAGCCAGAAACTTCAACGTCAAGGCTCAAATTACCGGTGGCTTGCAAATTTTGCAGTTGCGTTTTCACAGTTTCGAAAAAGCCGGCATTGGTAAAACATTTATCAATTGCGTTGAAACACATTGATGCAATGGCACCGGCGGAATACGCACCAAGCAAAACTCCAACCGGCGGAGTCGCCTCCTTGATGCGCCTGTTAACCCACAACAAAAGATAATACGGCAGCCCAACATCGATGACGCCGCGGAACATCGTGAGAAACAACTCGTTGACGATGCGATAATCAAAACAGCTCGCACGCGCATTTACCTGCAAAATAATCAAGCCGACAATGCCGCCATAAATGGCGAGCCGCCCACGCGACGGCCACATAGGCGAATCATTGATGCTGAGTTTCCACCCGATTGTGTGCATCAGCCAGAGAAGCCAGACAGCAAATAGCCATATCAAGAGCGAAGAGTGAATAGGACTGCGCGCAAACGAGGACATCTGAAAAATGTACTCCCAGATGAGCAACGCCGCCAGACTGCTGATGAAGAAAAGCCTCGACAGCACAGCGGCATTCAAGCGCTTTTGAACGGCAAGCGTCGAAACAATTCCCACCTCACAGAGAAGCACCCACTTCATCCAGTGCGCAGCCATGCTGAGCAAAGGGTC
>JADYYD010000275.1 GCA_020853845.1 Candidatus Melainabacteria bacterium | reverse complement strand
GAACAAAGGGCGGCGCCCATCGACGAAGTCGTCAGCAAGGCACCAGCAAAAACTCGAATTCGCAACTGCCTTTTCGTCAATTAAGCCACCTAAACATCAGGGAACAGCAGACAGGTATGATCGTCAGATCCATTAGCCAGTGTAACTGTAAGTTCATCAGCGATAGAGTATCACCAATGAGTCCAGGTCTGAATCTATGGCTTAAGACTTACTCTTTATCGAACCTGGAGCCAAAAGTCAGGGCAGGTAGTTTCTAAACTTGGATTACTTGCCGCACACCAGCCGAAGAAGTTGATTACCCTGAATACAAAACCCAGCCAAGAGAAACCAGATGCACCTTTGACCAGTGCGGAGAAATCCGCCATACGTCCTCTGGCGGTTAAATTTCTGGTTTTCTGGCTCCTTTCGGTGGCTGCCCTGGTCGTTGTCGGGCTGACCTTGAATGCCGACTGGTACAAACCTCAGTTTGAAACCGCCCTGTCCGAGCTGTTTCACCGCAAAGTCAGACTCGGTCATATCAGTTGGAACGTCGGCTTCAATGGTCTGGCAATTGCGACAAACAAAGTTGAAGTCGATGAGATGGACGATTTGCCTTTCCTGCGGGCGCAGCGCACGGAAATCGGAGTCTCATTCAAACCACTTCTCAAAGGCGATGTCGAGCTGCATCACCTCGATTTTAAGAAACCGGAGTTCTGGTTCACCAGGCAGGCGAACGGCAGTTGGAATTTTGCAGATTTGATCAAATTCGGTCCGGATGTGCGAATTATCCAGATCGATCAAGGTCGATTGCACCTCACTGATATGGCGGCTCCCAGTGCTTATCGCAGCAGTCTTAATCTGGACAAAGTGAACTTGAAATTTGTCTGGCCGCGCAAAAAAATGAGCAAGCCGTTCTTTCTTTCCTTCGAGTTGAAGCAGCCGAATTACACGACAAAAGTGCAGCTCGATGGTCTGGGCAAGGGCGCTATCGAAGACTGGAAGAGCAATCACTACACGATCGCATTACTGGCACAACGAATAAATCCGGACGATGCGCTGCGACTGGCGTCTTTCATTATGAAACCGGAAGATGCCGTGCAGGTGAAAACGAGGGAGCTGAGCGGGCTGTTCGATGTAACCATCAAAGGCGACGGTACGCTCGACAAAGGCATCAAGCTGGCCGCCAACATGCAAGCGGATGGGCTCGTGCTTCGCGACCCACAATTGGGGACGATAAAAACGCCCAAGGCTAATTCGCAAGGTCAACTTATCGTCGACAAAGAGAAAATTGCCTGGGAAGAGCTTTCTCTCAAATTACCGGGAATGAATCTGGTTTCCACTGGTCACTTCAAGCGTCCGAACGGCAAAGACACGGGCTATGCCACCAAACTTACCGGTAAAGTCGATGACCTTCAGGCCTTAAATAAGTTACTGGATGCACCGAAAGGCGGGGGCAAGACCGCAACCTCTCCGCTCATGTTGTTGGATGGTCTCAGTCCCGAAAGGCTGACAGGCAAAGCCGAAATCATCGTCAATATCGAGAACATCAACAATCAAACCGTCATTGAAAGCAAATTCGATGCCGGCGGTTTGCTGTTGCAGGACATTCTCAAGGAAGCAGCTCCTGAGCATGCTCGATTTGCGATTTATGCAGGCGTTCCGCAAAAGTCGGTCTTGAAAGGAGACATCAATCTCATCCCCGGGGAAAAACTCGAGGTTCGCTCGGCCCAAACTGAAATTGTCGGCGGGAAAGTCTCAATCAAAGGCTCCACCGATATAAAGGCTAGAAACTCTACATATGAACTGGTTGGCAATTCGATCGACCTGAGCAAGATTTCCGCCAACATGAACTCCTCGAAAGAAGCGCTCAAGGAAATGTCGGAGCGGATCAATGTCCCGCCCAAAACAAGACTTCAATTCAAAGGGCTGGCCGACCTGAAAGCGAAGCTGCAGCGCAATGGTTCGTCAACCCGGCAGGACATCGAGTTGCATTTGCATAATGCCGACTTTTTTTTGAGTGACGGTTCGCTGCACTTGAATAATTTGAACGGCAAGGTGGGCGTTACCGAACGCGACTTCCATTTTGAACATGTCACCGGCACTATGGACGGTGGCAATTTCAGCCTCAGTGGACGCCTTCCATATAAAGGCGGCGGCATGAATCTGGCCGTCAGCGGCAGCAAGATCGACCTGGCCAAACTTACTCTGGCACTCACTACATTCAAAATGCAAGTTCCGCAAATGGCGGGCATCAAAGCTACCGGTAAAGTCAAGGAGGCCAATCTAAAACTGACCGGCTCCCTTGCCAGTCCTACTGTTGCCGGAACTGCAATACCGGACGAAGTGTGCTTGACCTTGGTAAACGGCAAGCAATACATACGTGCGACCGGCGGTTCGCTCAATCTGGTTGGTGATATTCTCACTCTTAAAGATATGACTTTCATAACGCGAGGCGGCTCCGCGAAGGTGGCTGCTCGCATTGCCGGGGTGCCGGGACAAGCGCGGTTTCTTGATGGAAGAATCCGCTCTCAAGGGCTGGATCTTGCCGATTTCGACGCCTGGATACACTCGCAAGTGGTGCCTGAAAAAGTCCGCAAGGATTATGACACCATGCTCAATACCTATAGCGTTGCCAAAGTGCACGGAAAAGTCTATGGCGATCTCTTGCTCAAAGACAATCCGAACAGTGCCCTGCCGCGCTTTGACGGCGTGATCGGATTGATGAACGTCGGATTCCGCGTGGAAAACGAAAAAATAGGCGTAGACAGATTGAGCGGTGTTTTAGCAACATCGGGCGACGACCTCTTGCTGCAGGACATAGCCGGTTGGATCAACAACAGTCAGTTCCAAACCGACGGATACGTCAAACAATTCCGCACGAAGGTTCCCGTCTTGACTTGCGACATTCGCGGCTCATTGAACGGCGCGGAAATCAATCAATTGATTGCTGCTTTCTCTCCCGCCAAAAAAGCCAGCCAGTTGAAATTTACTTCCCAGACGCCCCTTAACGTAAAGCTCAGAGCCAGTGGCAATAAAGACGCCATGAATGTCAGTTTTTCAGGACGCGCCAATGCCAAAAGCGACGTAAAACTGTACGGACCGTTCGGTGTTCTGCACCAGCCCTCTGGTGAAGTGATGTCGCTGGACGGCGCCCTCACCATTCGTCCAAAGGGAGTCACAATCAATGATGCCCACCTTTTCGTCAGCGAATCGGTTCTCAATTTCAAAGGCGAGATAAAAGTCAAAGACGACAACAACACCAATTTGCTCAACGAGCAAATTATCAACCTGGCGATCATGACGCCCAATCCGCTTCCAGCCAGGCGGATGTTGGCCGGTCTGGCTCCGCAAATAGCAGAGAGCAATGTAATCGGAACAAT
>JADYYD010000274.1 GCA_020853845.1 Candidatus Melainabacteria bacterium | reverse complement strand
CTGGAAGATTTGAAAAAACAGTTCGAGCCTGTTTCTATCGTGGCCGTTAATCAATGCTCTGGCAATTCGCGCAGTTTTTTCAGTCCGCAGGTTTTGGGCGGACAGTGGGGAAATGGTGCCATGGGCAATGCCCGCTGGACCGGTGTTCGCCTGAAAGACCTTTTGAAACAGGCCGGCGTGAAAGCGCAAGCAATGCAAGTTTCTTTTGCCGGACTTGATGAGCCTCCGCTCTACAGCATGCATAAATTCGTCAAGGCTCTGGACATCGATCACGCAGAGAGCGACGAAGTGTTGGTCGCTTACGAGATGAACGGGCAGCCATTGCCGATGTTGAACGGTTTTCCATTGCGCCTGGTGGTGCCGGGATGGTATGCGACGTATTGGGTAAAGTCACTACACAAAATTGAAGTGCTGCCCACCAAGTTTGACGGATTCTGGATGGAAAAGGCTTACCGTATTCCGAAGAATGCCAATGCCAGCGAAACACCGGAGAATTTGGCAAAAGATACAGTGCCCATCAATCGAATGAACGTGCGTTCGATTGTCGTTCGCCCTGATGCTTCCGATGTGGTCAAAGCAGGTAAAGCTTGTGAAATTGAAGGCATCGCCTTTGACGGCGGCAGTGGCATCAAGTCGGTTGATGTATCCGTGGACGGTGGCAATATTTGGAATGCTGCAAAACTCGACTCGACCGAGTACGGAAAGTTTTCTTTTGTTCGTTGGAGATATCCATGGACACCCGCTTCGGCAGGAGTGTTCAAAATACTGACCCGCGCTACCAGCATGGATGGTCAGGTGCAAGGTGCTCAGTATTGGAACAAGAGCGGCTATATGCGCAATGGTATCGAACAAACAGAGGTGCCGGTTGTATAGCAAAAATTGCAATAGCACCATGAAAATTATAAGAATGCCGGTTTTCGCGATCTTGGTACTAAGTGCAGTATCTCAATTGGTGGCGTGTTCCAGTGAAAACGCGCTTGGCAAAAGGGAAAACTTGAAATCGGACGCTGCAATTGCGCAGGCACCGGACAGCAAATCACCTGAAACAAATGCATCTTTTGCCGGCAAAGCAATAGATCTGCCTCATTATCCGCCGGACTTTCCTCCAGGCGCAGGCAGAGAATTATTTATGACCCGCTGCGGAATGTGCCACTCACTGCGCTATGTGACCATGCAACCGAACTTCACCAGGAAAGCTTGGGCGAAGGAAGTCGACAAAATGATCAAGACCTACGGCGCGCATATCAACAAAAAGGAAGCAGAAGAAATTACCGAATATCTCTTTTCAGTCAAAGGAAAGCCGGAGGCCGCAAAGTAACGATGCCGGATAGTCCTGCCAAAATAGAATATTCGGAAAAGGGCAAGTCGAGCAAGATTCCGATTGTTTTGGCGATTGTAGTGGGAATCGCGGCGGCTGTAATTGCCGCTTGGGGTGTAAACAGCAATGCTTTGATGGCAGGTATTTCTGCGCCGGCGCCTGCGCCGGTACCTTCGGTTGTGCTCGCGGCACCAGCGAACAAGGACGAAGCTGAACGGTTGCTTAAAGCTGGAGCTTCAGTGCACCAGGAGCGGTGCGCAGGCTGTCATGCGATTGATGCGAAGCTGGTCGGGCCATCATACTCGGAAATCAGCAAAAGATATAAGAATTTGAGCGAAGTCGGCTTTGCCTCTACACATCCTAGAAATGATTTGGCAAAAAATGATTGGGATGGTTACGATGACGGTCCTCATCTTCATCTGAGTAAGGAAGAACAGCGAGCCGTTGCTGTTTGGATTCTCGAGAGAACAAAAGAAAAGGAAGCTGGGAATGACTGAAGCGCGCCCGCAACCAATTCCAGATAATTCCGATGTGCCGGACGTCGAATTTGGACTCATAAAAGCGCATGCGCTGGCAGCAATCGTCACGCTGCTGATCTCTGTGGCTTTCGGCATTCTTGTTTCAATGAAATTGCACACACCGGATTTTGCAGGCGCTCATCCGCTACTTACCTGGGGACGGTTGCGCTACAACCATACTCAGGGCATTTTCTTCGGCTGGCTGGGTAATGCGTTTTGGATGTTCCTCTATTACGCGGTGCCAATGCTTGCTATGCGCCCGGTCGTCAGCAAAAATCTCGGCTGGGCATTGTTCATTCTCTGGAATTTTGCAGTGGTGCTGCCTGGTTGGGTGCTGGTCCTCATGGGTATCAGTCAACCTCTGGAATGGGGGGAATTCCCTCTGATTGTCGACGCATTCGTCGTCCTCGCTTTTGTGGTTTCAACCATTCAATTCGTGGTGCCTCTTTTGAAAGCCAAGCTTTCGAAACTATATGTTTCCGGCTGGTACATTCTCGGCTCTTTGATTTTCACACTGCTCGCCTATCCTGTAGGCAACATTGTTCCTCAGCTATTGCCGGGGGCACAAGGTGCAGCATTCAGCGGGCTATGGATTCACGATGCGATTGGCTTGTATGTAACACCGCTTGCCCTGGCGATCACGTTTTTAGTCGTTCCACTTGCCACTAAAAAGCCGATTTACAGTCACTTCCTATCAATGCTCGGTTTTTGGCTATTGTTCTTCGTATATCCACTGAATGGTACGCACCACTATGTGTTTTCATCCATTCCGATGGATGCGCAGAAACAAGCCATTGTCGCGTCCGTTTATTTAGGGATGGATGTGATTCTGGTTGTCACCAATCTGCTTGTTTCGATGCGCGGGTGCATGAAGCAATTGGGGCCGGACATTGCTCTGCGTTTTGTTTGGATGGGCACCATTCTTTATCTGATTGTCAGTCTGCAAGGATCGATGCAGGCCCTCATGCCGTTCAATCGACTGCTTCACTTCAGTGATTGGGTGATTGGACACTCGCATCTGGCTATGCTCGGTTTTGCTACTTTCACCGCGATTGGTGGCATGGCATTTGTCTGGCAGCGTGTACCGGGCGTGCGGTTCAACAAACGAGCGCTGGCGCATGCTTACTGGCTGCTGCTTATAGGCATGGCTCTGATGGTGTCACTTTTGACTGCAGCCGGTCTCATCGAAGCACGACTCTGGCAGACGAATCTGCCCTGGCTGGAATCTGTAAGAGTTGCAAAAGATTACTGGCTCTTCCGCAGTCTAACGGCAATACTCATTGGTGGCGGATTCATTTCTTTGCTGGTTGCTTTTGTCACAGGCAAGAGTACGAACGAACTGCTGAGCGAATCTGCGACGGATGTTTCGAAACTAGATGAAGAGCAAACAGCAATAACTAAAGACGAAACTGAAGTAAAAGTCAGCGAAACTAAACCTGCTTCCCAAGAACAAGCCGCGCTTCCGAAGCGCCTGGGCATGGCTTATGCTGCCGCCGGTATTGGTGGCATCGGCTTCTTCCTCTTGTCCTTTGGAATTCTCGCGATTATTCCAGGATTTGCATTGCAAAGCGAAATTGCCCGCACCAAACCTGCCACCATGTTGCCTCCAGGAGAACAGGAGGAAAGAGGCAGGGTCGTGTACGCGCGTGAGGGCTGCGCCTATTGTCACACGCAGCAAATTCGTACTGTGCCGCAGGACGTACAGCGATTCGGAGCGCCGACCAAAGCCTGGGAAAATCGCTACGATTATCCGCATCTATGGGGTACCAGGCGCGTTGGTCCCGACCTTTCTCGGGAGACAAGCATCCGATCCGACGACTGGCAGTTGACCCATCTTTATAATCCGCGGTTCATCGTTCCTGATTCCGTGATGCCTGCGTTTCCATGGCTCTTTGATGGTTCACCGGCAATGCCAAATAAAGATGCGGAAGATTTGCTTGTGTATATAAAATCCCTGGGCAAAGCGCGGCAGCTTGCCGGCGATGATCCAAAACAATGGACTCTTGCCAAAGATTGCGATTGTCCCGAAGACGTCAAAAAAATCGAAACTACACCGGTTCCTCTCGATGCCAGCAGCGCAACTCGGCGCGCGCAAGGACCAGTGATGGAAATTAAACTGCCGAAAGATCCAGCGAATTTAGCCGAATTGCAACGCAAAGGCGCTCAGGTCTTTGCTAAAAACTGCCAGGGCTGCCACGGAGAAATGGGTGACGGGCAGGGACCGGCTGCGGAAGGATTGTTGCCCAGACCGGCTGGTTTAATCGAGGCTAATTACACAACAAAGCATCTAGTGTCCGTGCTTATGAACGGCGTGCCTGGAACTTCCATGCCGGCGTGGCGCGATTTACCGAAAGACCAGATTGAGGCATTGATCGCGCATTTGAAAATTCTTCCTGAACGCAAAGTGTACGTTACTTCAAAAGAAGAGTTTGCAAGCAAGGAAGTACAGGAAGGGAAGAAAATATACGAGCAAAAGTGCGTTTCTTGTCATGGTATCGCGGGCGATGGCAATGGCCCTGCTGCTGCGACACTCGATCGCCGACCGACAAACTTCAAAGAAGTTCAGCCGGAACCTGATGATCTTTTGACTGTGCTGGAAGAAGGAGTGCCGGGAACCAGCATGCCGCCCTGGAAGGACCAGCTAACTGAACAAGAGCGCGACTACCTTTCGCGCTACGTTCAAACCTTTTTTGTAGAGGAGCCGATTAAATGATCCAGACGATGATTGTAGTAATGTCGGTAATGCTTCTGGCTTATGCTGCAGCGTGGATTTTTAGCCCGGCCCTCAGAGAATTATTCGAAGCTCCAAAGGATGATCTGCTGGACAACGGCGATTTATTTTACGAAAAACACATTATCGAAAAACATATGCAGGCGAAGTGAGGTGATTGAGGTGGGGATGAATGTTGAAGACAAGCTGCAAATTCAGGAGCTCACTGCTCGTTATGCCAATGCGATGGACGACACGGATTTGGATGCTTGGATGGCTACCTGGGACGCTGGCGGCACTTGGAAGGGTGGTCTAGGCGAATTTCAAGGCACCGAAAAGCTGAAGGAACTCTTTGCAGCACTTGGCGACCGAATAAAAAACAGGCGCCATGTGATGACAAACTTTGTAATTGACGGCTCCGGTGATGAAGCCCAGCAGCGCTGCTACATGCTTGTTTTCGACCGAGTAAATGATGCAAAATTGATTGCCTCTGGTGTTTACAACGATCGCCTAATTAAGACTGGCGGGAAGTGGAAATTCACTGAACGTCGCGTCACACTAGACCCGAGTTTTCGCCCATAGTTCTAAAGCAATATTCGAGAAGGTTTCCGAAAAATGATCAAACAAGTTGTTGTTGCTCTCAGCTCCGTGATTTTGCTCTCGAATGCATGCTGGGCGGATGACATTGAAATACAGGAGCGTATTCGTATCGGCAGCGGTCAGTGGATGCAGCAAATGCGCGAGGTGGATAGACTCAAAGCTGAGAAAAAATGGGATGCGGCGGAATCAACTGTTCGCAAAATTATGGCTGAGAGGCGAGAACTTAAACTTAACGTCAGTGCAGAGAAGCGGTCACTTGCGGAAATTTATGATGCGGCCGGAAAGACTGCCGAAGCGGAAAAGATGTACAAAGAGTTGGTTGCAGATCGCGAAACCAATGACGGCATCGATGACTACATCCTGATTCCTATGCTGAACCAATATGCGCAATTTTTGCGTAAGCATGGTCGAGAAAAGGAAGCTGTTCCTTTGGAAAAACGTGCAACGGCAATTGAAACTGACGTCAATAATCCGCCGCTGAAACAAATTGCTGCCATCACTGGTGATGCGAACCTAAACGCCAACGACAAATACAGTAAGTTGTGCGATCTGGCTCAGAGATTTCTCGACAGCGACAATGCGACAAAAGCATCATACGTTCTCAGTGAGGCCGTAAAGCTCAGCCCAACCAAAACCAGAGGTTTAAAACTGCGTGCCCAGTCTTATTATCAGTTGGA
This sequence comes from Candidatus Melainabacteria bacterium, assembly GCA_020853845.1. Taxonomy (GTDB): domain Bacteria; phylum Cyanobacteriota; class Vampirovibrionia; order Obscuribacterales; family Obscuribacteraceae; genus QKMZ01. Next base: position 1,162 of record JADYYD010000274.1, on the reverse strand, counting down.
ACAGTTGAAGCCCGCTCTTTCTGATTTGAATGCAGCTCTAAAAACAGACCCAAAAGATTCCTCCGCGTTGTTCGCCAGGGGCAAGTTGCAACAAAGTCTCAACAAAGATCAGCTCGCCTTGATGGATTTCGATGCGTCCATAGCCTTGAAGGCCGACGATGTCGAAGTGTTGGGTTATCGCGCTAAGCAACTCACTGAGCTAGGAAAGATCGACAAAGCGATAGCGGATTATACCGCTGTTGTAAAAGTTAATCCGCGCACGCACTGGGCTTTCATACAGCGGGCTTTGCTTTACCGAGACAGGAAGAAAGACTACGCCCAGGCTCTTAAGGACATCGACTCAGCCATAGCTCTGGCGCCGAAAAACGTCGATGACTGGGAATTGCGAGCTGAAACGCTTATGAAAGCAAATCGCATGAAAGAGGCGACTGCCGACGCGACCAAAATGATCGAGCTGGAGCCGCAAAGCACTCAGGGATATTCGATGCGGTCTCGAGTTTACAGAGCAATCGAGGGTGCTAAATCCAAGAATGCGGCTGCGGACCTCGCAACCATCGAAAAACTCAGAAAAACGGCCCAGTAGGCTTTTACAGTCCCCTATTCTTTCCGGAACAGCCGGCTGGCTTTTCCGTCTATTACTTCATTGTTCTGCTTTTATGTGAGAAGATGCAGGTGTCTGTCGTTCAGAAAGGGCTTAAGCATGAACAGATTCGCAATCGCTTCGGCAGCGCTGCTCGTCGTGTTGTTGGGAACAATCCCGACAGCGGACGCCGGTGCGGTGACCAAAGGCATCAAGAAGGGCTACAGAGCCACGGTCAATGGGACGAAGAAGGGCTTGAGAGTGACCGGGGGCGGCGTTAAGAAAGGCGCGAAGGTGACTGTTGGCGGAACGAAGAAAGGATGGAGAGCTACTGAAGGAGGCGTAAAGAAGGGCTGGAGTGCGACAGAGGGGGGAGTCAAAAAAGGCTTCAAGAGCACCAAGAACTTCTTCAAGAAAGTGTTTTGATAGGAAGAAAACGCCCAAGACTGCTGCTTTCATGTGCATCAATACTGATGCTGATGTCCATCTGCTCCCAAATTGCGGTATTTGCTAAGCCAAAGAGCCAGGAACAAATGCCTATGACGGCTCCTTCCTTAGAGGAGCGCCTCAGCTCTATCGGCG
>JADYYD010000273.1 GCA_020853845.1 Candidatus Melainabacteria bacterium | reverse complement strand
TGAACAGCGATGCCATGGAAGGCAAAGTGTCAGAGGTGGAATGGAAACAGATTCAGATAAAGAAAGAGAAGGACCCGTCAATCTGGTGGAAGCAAGACGAGGTGGAATCCAACCATCCTCTTGTAGTTGCGCTCCGCAGCTTGCGCCGCCACCCTCGACTGGCGGTGGCATTCCTGACGTTGCCGGTTACCCTTGGTCTTATGGCGGTGATTATTTCGGCTACTTACTATCTGTCCGGCGGCGAAGCAGTGCAAGCACCACTTGTCAGTGCGCAAGAGGTTTTCCGCACACCCGACGCCAAGCAAATGCTCAAAGTATTGCCCGGCAATAAAGTTCAGATAACGTCGCCGGATGGTGACTTGAATCTCGAATACATAACGCTGAGTAATCCCTGGAGACAATTACAGTATTTCTTTTTCGAGTCTCCCCCTCGCGATGTGCTGCTAGTTAAGCAGAGCGACTCTCTGGTCGACACCCACGGCAACGTACTGCAGCCGGGCATTTCGCCAAGCATTTCAACGATTTTGGCAATGGAGCGCTTCAGCAAAGAATTGCACAAAGTAAACGCGCTGACACCGGACGAACTTCGCTTCGGAAAGCTAAAGGAGTTCTGCGCCAAATTCACTTACGAAAATCCGTACACGCATCAAAGGGAAGCACCCAACATCATCTTTGGAGAGCTTGAACGCTTTGCCCGCGTTGAGCAGGTTTTCGAATACTTCAGAGGCGTTCGAACATTCGAACCGCAAAATCTGGTGCACAAAAGTATTCTCAAAGCAGGCAAGGGGAAAATGTTTGTCTCGCCTTCTTTGCTGAAATGCATAGTCATACCGGATGCAAGAGGTCAAGGCAAGGTTTCATTCATTGTTCTTGCCACCGACGAGCGTGGTTTCTTGCTGAGGGTTGCTGAAACCGATGCGAGTTTGTCAGCGACTAGTATCGCCGGCAGTGAGCCTCAAATAGTTAGATCGAGAGACGGCCTGACTAAGTTTTCATCGACTTCGCGAGTCGTCATCTCTAAAGTTTCAAGAGAAGGGGTGAACACGGCAGCGAATTTACTGACTTGGGTTCTCATTCTCCTTCCGATTTTCTTGATCGGCTACAAAGTATTCGAGCCGCGTTTCAACAGGGCACAATACGTCGGCAAGGATTCGCTCACTGAGGTCTGGCTTTCCTACTTATACATACTTGCGCTTTGCGCTTACATTTGTTTCTTCACGGGTGTGGTTTTCTACATCATGTTTCTTTAAACACAACCACATGAACGTCTGAGTAGAATTCAGGACCAGACAATCGGCAGTCTACCCGATTGCCAAGTTGCAGGCGGCAAGCAGTCTATCTGACCAAGCCCCAGGTCTCTTCACTCGTTTGTTGGCAAAGAACCATGCGCAAGTGGCGAATCACAGAGCGCAATCCCTGAGCATCGCAATCCGATGGTGCCGTGAACAGCAGCGCTTTTAGCGAAACGATTGCAGTTTTGAGAACTTCAATGCTATCGGTCTCGTCGACGAGGTCGAGGCAATCAGCAACACGGTCGCCCCAGAGACGTGCTCGTCTTTTCACTTCGAAGGGCAACTTTCTGTAGCTCGCCTGACTGCGTGCAGGAGCTACGTCCAGAAGAATATTGTTGATCACCCACTGCCGTTGGGCATCAAACCCGTGACCTAGCGCGAACAAATTGCGGCTCGGATCACCGTAGAAAAGATATTGCTCAACGCACTGAATAATTTCTTTGGTCGGCTTTGGACCAGCAAGATTGCGAGCGTAATATCCGCGGCCCTTACGCCAGGCACCAGGTATGATACCAGGCGGCAATCCACCGAATATATCTCTGACTTCTACCAGGTTGTCTTCTAGTTCAGAGACAGGACAAATGTACTCTTTCAGGTAACTGATGTTACTGGGCAGCTCTTGCAACAACTACCAATTCCTCACAATCACTGATCAAACTCAAATGAATTCGACTCTCCTATGTTAAGTCGTTGAACGATCGTTGTCGAGTAAAGTGAACGATTACTTATCCCTTGATAACCGCATTCGGCCTCACTATTTAGCGGGCTTTGCTAAGTGCCTGGTTGTGAAGTACGGCGCCGGTCAAAGACTTGCGCTTCTCTCTTTTAATAAGTTTAATCGCCCAAAAATGGCCGCTGCCGTCTACACACAACTTCAACCGTTTTTGAAATAGTGTAGTCTGGAAAACATCATTCCCGGGGCGCGAGTTTCGGAACAAACCGCAGCGCAATCACATTTCAGACAAATCTTCGGATGCACTCAAGCGGATTTCGATTACCAGGAATCGACACCGCCGCCACCAAATCCGCCACCGCTGTCGCCGTCGAAGCCGCTAAATCCGCCGCCGCCTCCAAAACCGCCCCAGCCGCCATCGCCACGACCGCCGCCTGAATAGGAAGCGGTCGGTATAACCGGTGCTTGATTGAAGCCGGATTGAATCGAATACATGCCTCGGCCAAGATCGTCGAAATACCAGACGGGGTCGAACGCGCTGTATGTGGTGCCGTCGGTATACGGCTGGTAGAACTCGGGAGGCGCAACGAGCAATTCTTTGAACTTCTCAGCCCAGGTATCGGCGCAGCCCAGCACCATTGCATAAGGCAGGAGGCGGCCGAATATCGTCGGATCTTCTTTTGCTAAAACTGCAATGCGCTGCTTCTCCGCTTTTTCCACAAAGCGCTTGAAAGACAAACATTCCGAAAGCGCTTTCGAGCCAAGCTCTGTGCGCGCGGGCATGGCGCCTGCCGAAAACCATGTTATGAAACCGGAAATCACCAGACCGATCACACCGGCGGCGCCTTCATTCCAGGTGTTGGTAATCATCACGAATGCGGCCGCAACAAATAAAAGAATCGCTATGCCATGAAACATCGAACGATCGGTGTCAGGATGGCGCGTGAAATAACCACCGTTGAGCAACTGCTTCCAAATTGAATTCTTCACATCGATGATGTGAGGTTGAAACTTTCCTTGCAACGTTGACAGATAAGTCTTGTCGCTGACGAAACCGAAGAGCGCGCTCATGAAGAATAACTCGTGCTGCTTCAAAGGAATCGCGCCGGCAGGCGCAGAGAGCTTCGTAAACTCGTAGTCCTTATCGCTCATCATCAGGATGCCGTTATAGGGAATTTGCCGAATTCGCAAATAACCTCTGGCGGCCAGATCGATAAGCGTGGATGTGACGTCGGGCAAATCGATTTTTTCATCGATCAAGGTGCCGACTTCCGCCGGAGTAAGATCGACAGGCGGCGTAAAGTCGACTCCAATTGCGCGGCGCGGGCCTTTGTCTTTACCCTGGAAAAACCAGTAGAGATAAAGCATCAACGATGTGCCGAGAGGAAGAACGGCAAGCGGATACCAATCGAGAAATGACTCTTTCGCCATCTGCAACTTCGACGGTTGCGGTATTGCACTGGCGGGAAGTCCGGCGACAATCGTCATACCTTCGCCGGGGCGAAGATTTTTTGCACTGAATACGATATCACTTCCAGTGCGCGCGACAGACGCATGTTTCTTCGATCCTAGATAGCCGAGGTAAGACGTCGTTTTTACGTCCTTGAGTGAAACGCCGTCAGGCAGCGTCAGTTTGGCTACTACAGAATCGATTGGAAATTTGCTGTCGTTGCCGGTGACATTCCAGTAAAACTCAGGAGCATTATCAAAATAGTTGATCACCCGCCTGAGGCTGTACTTGATCTTGTATGTTTTCACCCCGGTCACTGTCACATGGGCTTCGCCAATGCGCATCACCAGCTCTCGATTGATGCGATTGTATTCATAAAAAAGCGGTTTGCCGCTTTCGTCAGTCACCGACTTGAAGTCCAATGGAGTGGTGTATGTTCCGCCGCTGCGGTTATATACGATTGGAATGAAGCGGCGAATCCCGTGACGCAGATTGGTGCCGAAGTCCATAACCAGAGTTTCTTCAACCGTAGCAGTTCCATCTTTGCTGAGGTTGATTTTCGACTCCCAGGATTTCATGCGCTCCGCCAGCGCGGGTGTCGCCGAGACAAAAAGCAAACACGCCAATAGAGTCAGCCTTGTCAGTCCGCTGACCTTTGAGCTGATGGTTTTCATCGACTGTCCTTTTTTTAAAACGACCGGTGAGACTGTTGCCAATTTCGTGCCGACTAAAGAACTGAAAAATCTATTCCCATTCTTGTCGTTTCTCCGCCTGGCAACGTGTTCGTTAATCAAACAATTATATATGGTTCGCCGGGGGTATAATCGAACCAGCCTTGGAGGTTCATCCTTGCATGTATATCGCAATCGGAATGTTGGTTTTTCTGGGCGTTATCGCTCTCTGGATGGTTGGCACTTACAACCAACTAGTTCTAATCAGGCAGAGCGTCAGAGAGAGCTGGTCGGCGATTGAAACCGAATTGCGGCGCCGCTACGACCTCATTCCCAACCTGGTCGAGACCGTCAAGGGCTATGCCGGGCACGAAAAAGACACTTTAGAAGCCGTCATAAAGGCGCGCAACAGCGCTGCTGCGGTTTCCGGGGCGCCGGAAGCGCAAGCGCTGGCTAATAACGCCTTGAGCGGCGCGCTGACGAAACTCATGGCGCTCAGCGAAGCCTACCCTCAGTTGAAAGCCAACGAGAATTTCAATCAACTGCAAAATGCGCTCAACGACACCGAAACAAGAATTTCGCAGGCGCGTCGCTTTTACAACGCCACCGTTCGTGAAATGAACACCGCCGTAGAAACGTTTCCATCAGTGCTTATCGCCGGACCGATGGGGTTCAAGCCGCAAACTTATTTCGGCATCGAAGACCCCAATGCTTTCGATCCTGTAAAAATCAGTTTTTCCAGCGGCAATCAATCGCAAGAACCGGGCGGAGTGATAAAGCTTAATTCTGCGATCGAAGAAAAGAGAAACTAGAGCTTCGCTTCTAACGCAAAAATCATCGCGCCACCACTGGCGGTGATTCAACGTCCCGGATGACATGGCTAAAAAGATGTCCACACTTGCAGTCGATTCATTCCAGTCAGCAAAACCCAATCGCAGCCCGCTGTCCGCGTTTCTGGCTGTTTCTCTGGTCTTTGGTTCGTCCATAGCGTGCTTTGCAGAAGACGCGCCGCTGCCGCCGGCAAAAACGCGCTCCGCCTCCGCGGCGTTCACTCAACCTCTTCCTTCCAACGCCAGCATGTTCGATCGGCTGATGCAGGCAGGCTTGAAAGCGTCTGAAATTCGAGCGGACGATGAAGCTGAAAGCAAATTCCTGGAAGCAATAAAGGAAGCCAAGAAACTGTATGCAAAGCCGGAGCAGTTGATTGCCGCACGCCTGGCATTGGCGGATGTGTATCTGCATAAAGAACGATTTATTCCGGCCAATGACCTGTTTCAACAGTGCATGGATCAGTCGCGCAAGCTATTCGGAACCGAGTCGCGCGAATATGCACACAGTCTTCATGGCGCAGCTTCCGCGGCTTTCCATGCAGGAAAATTCTCGAAAGCGGAGCCTCTGATTCGAGAAGCGATTGAAATCAGAAAGCGCATTCTCGATAAGCGCGATCACGATCTAGCAGAAAGCTACATAATTCTTGGTGCCGTTTGCGGAGCTAAAGGATGGTCGGAAGAAGCGCATACAGCCATGCAACACGGACTCGAGATACTGGAAGACAGTCCCGGCGCACGTTCGCTGGACCTTGCCGATGCTCTTCGAGAAGCGGCTCTTTTTTATCACGCCATAGGAAAACGCAACCGTTCGCGTGAGTATTTCGAGCGCAGTTACAGCCTGAAAGACAAGTCGGTCAACTTCGAGCAGCCGCCCAAGATTGGGGGCAGTGTTCGCTTCAAGTGGGAAGACGGTAGCCCTCGTTCGCAGGAGTTTGCCGATGCGGACTTTCCACTCAAATACATTGCCACCAATCAAGTGCGCGTGGCGTGCACCATTGTTGACTGCTGGGAAATTGTCGGAGTTCTCATTTGCATCACGAATATAGGCGATAAACGCGTCGATCTCGGGCTGGGCAAAGCTTCGCTGACGGAGGCAGCCGAGCCGTACAAGCCGCTTCTGCTGGTGCCGGAAAACACTTTTGATTACCGGCGTCGAGAGCGCACGATGTGGGATTACACTTACAATCGACCGTGGCTTGCGAATATTCAAAAGACTCGCGTAGTAAGAGGTTTTGTTCCGTCAAAAGGACACGACATGTTTCGCGGTCCGAATATATTTGGAATCTACGGCAAATGGGGCGGCACGCAGCGAATTCTGCCGCCGGAAAAGTTCATGCTCAATCGCTCGCCGGAAGGACTGGAAGAGCAAGCACAAGCCGTGGTCGAAGAGGACCTGGTGCGCTCGCGCAATCAAGGAGCGTTCGGACTTGTTCCTGTTACGCTCGAGCCTTTCGAATCAAGAACCGGACAGTTGTTTTATCTAAATCCGCGCAAAGAAGAATTGATGATCACTGTGCCGGTCGGCAATGTCATTTTTACATTCCCATTCCATGCGCCCAAGCGCAGATTTCCAGGATAGAAGACAAAATCGCGCTGGAACAGCGTTTACACATTCAGGAAGTACGCTGCAGTCTCGACAGTTCCTCGCCATATCCTTCCTTGTAGGTCGGATATTTGAGTTCGATCTTTAGATCGGAAACGATTTTTCGCGCATCGATTTTCCTGTTTCCCTGCTGCGTGTAGTGGCAACTTTCCAAAGGAACACTCTCAGGGAACGGCAGAGAAAGACGTTCTACAAGCCACTCGACCAACTCACGGTGTGTAGTGGGCAATCGATCGCCGGCGAGATAGATACTTTCTTCAGGCTCGACTTCCAGAGCCCGAAGTATCATCGCGCTCAAATCGTCAACGTGAATTCGAGAAACATAATTGCCGCCATCGCCAGGCAAGCGATACTGCCCGCTCAAAAGCCTGTGGTGGAGCCCACTTCCACGTCCATAAATTCCAGGCGCGCGAATGATGGTAGCCCCGACCGACCACCAACTCTCTTCAGCCTGCAAACGAGTCGTGGATTGTGGCGATTTGAAATCTTCAGAAGTGTTTTCGTCGATTGTTCCTTCTATTTTTCCGTAAACCGACGTGGACGAGACATATACGATTTTTGCGGCCGACGCTTCCGCCAGTACTGACGCCTGGCAATCGGACGAAGGCTCGGGCGGAAAAGTCGCCACGACAAAGGCATCCTTCATCGCAGCAGTCAGTTGTTCCACATTGCCGGAAAACGTTGGAACTATAATTGGCTCGATGCCGGCACTGCGGATCGCATCAGCATGCTCGGCACTGCGGGTGGTGCCGTATAATTCATAGCCATGGTTAGTTTCTCTCGCTTTATCAGCAAGCGCGCGCGCCACCTGACCGACGCCAAGAAAAACAAGTTTTCGCTTTTCTGATGCCATTGCCGGTTATGGTTTTTCCCAGCCCATTTCTTCTACGGCGTCATCAAATGAAACTCTCATGCGTTCGCAATAGTGCAAGGCGATGATTGCTTGTTCCACTTTGAGGCGCTTTTGCTCGATCAATTCGTGACACTGATTGGCGGCGCCAAGCAGGACTTTGTCGAGCTTTCCTGCTGCCGTAAGAATTTTCACAACGTCTCCGCCGTGTTTTTTCTTGACCGTCTGAGCTGTCTGCACATCTTGCTCAGTCAGCAAACCGGCTTTGACGAGCAAACCAATCACTTTCGAATCCATCGAATTCTTGGCGATAGCCTTGCGCGCACTCTTCGCATCTACTCCGTAATGCTCACGGATGAAGGCTTCCAGAGCCTCCTCGCGCGTAAGTGCACCGGTGCGAACAACTTCCTGCAAATTCAACGCAGCCTTCAACACAGGCACGCTTATCAAACCTGCTTCTATAAGTACTTGTCCAAGCGGCGGAGCCGTTGCTTCAACATCGCCGGAATCGATCTTTTTGGCTGGCGTTGCCGTAAACGTATTAGTGTCCACCTTGCCGCCGCGAGTGTGCGCCCGCCGAACCGCTTCTCCGGCTTGTTTGGCATTGAGCGTTCCACTCTTGACCATGCCCTGCAATTGCAAAGCCGCGTCCAAAGTAGGCTCCGGAATCAAGCCGGCCTCTACGAGAAAGTGACCGAGCAGAAAATTCGGTCGTTTGGCTAGCATGTCGCCGCCGACTGTAGGATAGCTGCCTGATGCGAACTCGACGGACGGATAAGCACCGGATTGTTGAGGAGACGCTGCAGGGTATGTTCCTGATACGCCGGGATTCATTTGACCCGGATAGGCGCCGGATGCGCCTGGAGCCGGTTGCCCCTGGTAGTTCTGATTGGGATCCTGCGGCATCTGCTGCTGCGGATAACCCTGCTGCTGTTGGGGATACCCGGGCGGCATCTGTTGTTGCGGGTAGCCGGGCGGCATCTGTTGCTGCGGATAGCCGGGCGGGTAACCATAGCCGGGCGGATAGCCGTACCCGGGCGGATAACCATAGCCGGGCGGCATCTGCTGAGGGTAGCCGGGTGGATAGCCATAACCGGGCGGATAACCGTAACCCGGAGGCATTTGCTGAGGATAGCCGGGCGGGTAGCCGTAACCGGGCGGCATTTGTTGCGGATAGCCGGGTGGCATCTGCTGCTGCGGGTAGCCGGCGGGCATTTGCGGCTGCGGCTGTGGCTGAGGGGGCGCCGGTGCCGGCGCGGGTGGCGCCTGCGGCTGGGGAGCTGCGGGCATCCGCGTGTTAGATTCACGCATAAGCGCGCTGGATTTATCGAATGCAGCAAATGAATGCGGCTGCTCATCGGCAAGCCCCTGCCCGTTCGGCTGAGCTTCCGGCTTGGGCGCCGGGGCCTGAACTTCGGGCGGCATTGCTACTTTGGAAATTTCTTGAGGCAAAGACAGATGCAATACGTCCTGCAAAAGTTCGACATCGTCGAAAGGCGTGCTCCACACCACTCTCGAACTGGAGCCCTCGCCTTCATAAAGTGTCCACATCGGCTCCTGCGAGCCGCCGATTTCCGAGCGAACGGTCAAGCTCCACTTGCTGTTCATCGCCGAAAAAGGAAGTTCGACCGTGCAACCCTTATTGACTGTTGCTTCCTGAAGCAAATTCTTCAGGTCGCTCATGCGGGGCGGATATTTCATCGGGTCCAGGCGAACCTGGCGCTTCGGTTTGTACATTCAAAGGTCCCACTGTTTAATCTTCAAGGTAATTGTGCCCGGCTCCCGGCAGTGATCAACCTATATATCTTATTTAGTAAGGAATTCGAGCATTATCGGACTATTTCACGTTGATCGAACGGCTTAAAACCTTATCGCCGGGGCTTTGATAGAGCGCCGCCAGAATCTATAGTGTTCAGAAACGGAAATTCTCACATGCAATTCAGATTTCAACTTCCGCCACAACTTATCGGATTGATTGCAGGCGCGCTGATTTTTGAACTTGTTTTCTGGATTACTATTCACAATCTTTCCAACGGTGCCAACGAAGATGCCATCCAAGCGAAGCTCAGCAGGACGATAGCAACAAAGATTGAAACAGTCTTTCAAGAGGCGAAGGATTTGTTCAGTTCTTGTGCAGATCAGATGCAGTCTCAAGAGCAGAGATTTACCCCGTTCAACAAATCAAAACTTGATACCAGTTTTTCCGAACTAAAAAATCTGGTGCGCGACAACCCCACGAAGCTTGCTGTTGTTAATGCTGCAGAGGCCAACGCAGCTAAGCACCTGGATGAAACCGAAGCACTGAAAAGATCTCAGCAGTCTTCCGAAGAAATCAGCAGTCAGCTTAATCCACTTTGGGTGCAAGTGCAGAAGCACGAGATTGCCGTCGTGTCTGAGGATTTGAAAGAGCTGGGCGCTCAGGAAAAAGCAAATGCCGAAAAGCTCACGGAAAGCAATGTTCAAAAGTTGCATGACATCAACAACATCAAAGCTGTCTGCCTCTGCTTCAAGGCTTTGGTGCTCCTTCTGGCAATATGTTTTCTCGCTAAAAAATTGACCGACCGTCTCAATTGGATTGCAGCATTGCTGGTTATTCAATTGGCGGCATTCGCAGCTCTTCTCCACAGTCTCGAGACAGAGAGCGAAAGAGAAGTGCAAAGAAATGTGCAGGCGCTCAAAACATTGAGTGCGCTGAGAGAGGTCAATTCATATTTTGCTGATATAAACACGCTAATTGTACAAAACGGGCTGGCGCGTCCAAGAACTTCACACGAAAAGGATTTACAAGGCAGCAGATATGTTCCGCTTTATCCGGATATGGAGCTGGATATCATTGCGCGTTTAGTGGACAAGCGGCACATTATCGCTTTTCACTACGAAACGTTGCATCAACTTCTGCAAGAAGCACCCGCTCAATCGGAAATTATCAACGCCTCGAAGAAGGCGGCAGACAATACTTTCAGCATCATGGAAGCAATGTACGGTCGGCTGGAGAAACAAATAAAGGCTGCTCGTGTTGATGACATAGATCATAGCGTGGAGCGTCGAAATATTTGGCGTCAAATTCAAATTGACGTAAAACGAATTTTGTCCGCGGATCTGCTTTCGCTCTTGGCACTCGAAACCGAACAAACTGTGCGCAGTCCCAAACAACAAGAATGGCTCAGAATGCAAATCAGAAGTGTACTTATGGCAGAGTGTCTGATTATTTTCACCTGTCTCAGTGTCATCGCAATTACCATCCGCAGTGTGACTAAGCGCGTCAACATCATGAATGACAATGCCATTCGGCTGGCCAGCGAAATGCCTCTCAATCCGCCGGTTAAAGGCAATGACGAAATTTCCGAGCTGGACCGCACATTTCATTCGATGGCGGATGCTCTGCATGAAGTCAATCAAAAGCAGCGGGCTATTCTGGAGAATGCCCGCGACGTAATTTGCTCGATTGGAAACGCCGGGCACTTCACGGCGGTCAATGCTGCATCCCTTTCTGTTCTCGGCTACCAACCAAACGAACTATTCGGTAAATTGTTTGCCGAATTTATCTTCAAAGACGATATCAAGCCGGTCGTCGAAGAGATCGACAAGCTGAAGAAGGGTGGCGACGCTGAGCCATTCGAAGCGCGTCTTGTCAGAAAGGACGGCGCGATAATCGACACGCTCTGGTCCGCCACCTGGTCTCAAAAAGACAAAACAATCTTCTGCGTGGTGCACGACATAACCGAGCGCAAAGAAGCAGAGAGGATGAAGCAAGAAGTGGTGGCGATGATCACTCACGATCTGAGAACACCGCTATCGACGATAAGAAATTTCCACGAGATGCTGTCTACCGGCTTGCTTGGCGAGTTGACGGAAAAAGCAGAAAAGATGCTGACGCTGGCAGAAAGAAATTCAGGAAGGATGCTCAGCTTAATCAACGACTTGCTCGATGTCGAAAAAATCAAAGCCGGCATGATGGACCTGACCAAGCAGGAAATTCCCGCCGCCCGCGTGCTGGAGCAATCGGTGCAGTCGCTTAGTGCACTAGCTGCTGAATCAAAAATCGAATTGATTTGCGAAACTGATGAGGTGAGTATTAATGCTGACGAGGACAAGATAAGTCGTGTCATTACCAATCTCATCTCGAATGCCATTAAGTTTTCTCCTACAAACTCGTCTATAAAATGCAAAATCTCATCGAACAAAAACGAGGTTCTGTTTAGCATCGAAGATCAGGGCCGCGGCATACCGGCTGAAATGCTTCCCTCGATCTTTGATCGGTTTCAGCAGGTGAGTGCGGCGGATCATTCGAAGGCGGGCGGCTCTGGTTTGGGACTTGCCATCTGCAAAGCAATCGTTGAATTGCATGAAGGTAAGATCTGGGTGGAAAGCAGCGACGGAAAGGGCAGTATTTTCAGATTCAGCCTTCCGCGCCAGGAAAGCTAGTTTCCATTCGGCAGTTTGAGATAACATATGCGCAAGAATGAATTGAACTCCAGAAGAGCCATGTCAACCAAAACGGAGAAATTATGAGCAAAACCCGCTTTATCACTCTTATTGCCTGTTTGTTTTTGCTTGCTCCCACAGCTACAGGCAAAGACCCCGGCTTTGATGCGTTCTGGGTAAAGTTCTGCGATGCGCTCAAGAGGAACGACAAAGAAGCGATCGCTTCAATGACAAAGTTGCCTTATTTATGGAATGACAAAAAGCTGAACAAACAAGAATTCATCGCAAAGTACAACCAGCTTTTCGACAAGAAAACGCGTGATTGCCTGGTAAAACAAAAACCGGTGCAGGACACAACCTACTACAGTGCATTTTGCGGAGAAGAAATTTTTATGTTCCAAAAAATCAAGAACACTTACATGTTCACAGAAATCGGCGTCAACGATTAGTGATATTTGCACTTAAGCGGAACCAGCGTCATGTATTCATCATGAGTAGTCATCAACTTTTCGTTCTGCTGGCGTTCAATACATAAGCTGATTGTATAGCACAGAATCCGAATCGTGCAGTCGCCTGCTGCACAATTCAAGGGACTGAAAGGGTAGCAAGAGATAAACACAGCTATAGAGTGTTCGGCGATCTAAGTTCGTTTCTTCTCCGGTATCCTTTTCAATCGAACTCTATTGTCTTCTACGACAGCAAAGTGTCCAAGCCAATCGTCTCGATGTTCCAGCACTCGTGCCGCAGTTTCTGCAACATAGTCTGGAGACTTTGCAGAAATCCGAAAGAGAATCAAGCCACTTGACGCAGACTTACCAGCCCGAAAGACTAATTCACCAAAATCCTTATCAAAGGTCAGAAGGACACGATCTTCATTCTTCGCACGAGCGAGCACTTCCTCATCTGAAATGCCAGGAGTTTCGGTGAGAATCCAGACAACGTCATGTCCTCGCCTGCGCAACTCTGACACTGCGAGTCCGGGAAAATTCTCATCAGCTAGGAAACGCAACACCTATGCCCCAATTGGGTAAACTCTCTCAGCCGAAAGGGTATCCCTTGCGTAAGCCAGGCAAGCGCGAACATCGTCGTCACTAACGTTCGGATAGTTTTTTGCTATATCAGCATTGCTCCAACCTTGGGACAAAAGGTCAATTATAAATTCAACTGCAATTCGAGTGCCTTTAATCACCGGCTTTCCTGCCAGAACGGTGCTGTCAAAGGCAATTCTGTCCTGCCATTTCGATTGATTTGAAGGTTCTTCCTGTTTCATATGCATTCCTGGAGGCGGACTCACTAGCTGGCACGCTTCTATTCTACACCATGCCCATTAAAACACCGCTGGGTTCTGGCAATCGGTGATCACCAGCGCGCTTGACTCTGCAGGTCAACAAGTCTTTTCTGGAAAATAAGACGCAAGTTACAGCCCTGTAAGACTGGAAAGGCATACTGGAAAAAGCGTTTGGCTTCCAGTGTCGCTGCAAAAAAAAACAGGGAAATACACGTTGTTCGTGACATTCGATAATCGAGATCTAAAGCCAATGACCTACTCTTACAACATGGTTGATACCAACTCTTAACTACCCAGCAGCGGCTTCAAGAGCGGCTTTAAGCTCATCAATCGATTGATAGCGATCTTCCGGCTGTTTCTTCAAACATCGCTCGACGATTTCTTTTACTTCTTGCGGTATGGCAAGCTTTTCCGGTATCGGTGGTGGTGCTTTATAAATATGAGCGGCAATCGTTTCCATCGTGCGTTTCGATTCGAAAACAGGCACACCAGTAAGCGCATGATACATCGCGCAACCGACAACATAGATGTCTGATACTGCCGTGCGCTCTTCACCTTGCCAGTATTCGGGGCTGGTTGTGAGCGGGTTGCCCGTTTTGTCCCGCGTGCGCAGCGTGGCTTTTATCCAACCAAGATTGCGCACTAATTTGTCGGTCAATCCAAAGTCGGTAATCTTCACGACCGGGTGCGCCTTCAAATTCGATACGTAGATTTTGCTAAGTTTCAAATTGCTGTGAAAAACACCGCGAGAGTGCGCATACTTTAAGGCATTGCAAACAGGCACGAACACCTTCACGAGTTCCTTGACTGAGAGCGGCCCATCGGTCTTCACCATCTGCTCGAGAGATGGCGTTTGAAAAAATTCGGTCACCAAAAACAGTTCGCTTTTGGTCAACCATCCCCATTCCACAATCGATGCGATTGATGCGTGTTGCAGGTGAGCCCACTGTTTGCACGACTGAATGATGTGAGCTGTTTCGGTCTCACGGTGCACGCCGGAGTGAAAAACTTTGAGCGCGTATGGTCTGCCCAGACGCACATGTTCGACCTTATAAACTTCAGTCAAAGAGCCGGTGCCGACCCAGTTGCACAGCTTGTAATGTTTGGCTGCGACAGGTCCATCCGTCGGCTCTTCCCGGCGTCCAAGATAACCACCATCGATGGGGCAGATCAGCACCTTCTTCTCATCGTATGTTTTTTTGCAAATCGGACAAATAGCTTTGTCGTTGTCGCGGCACTTTTCCAACCACTGAGCTACATCAGAGTCGTCGCCAATGCTCTCGGTTTCTTCATCAATTTTCGGCGATGTTCTGAGCACAGTGACCGATTGCGCGCCATCACCATTCGACTCAAAGAAGATCTGCAAAAACGCAGTTCCTTTTTTACCCAGAAGCAGCAAACTGCCATTGCGAACAGGACAGGAGATGCCTGCCCGCAGCCATTCTCCATCAATCGCTGTACCGTTGGTGCTCTTCAGATCTTTGGCGCTAATTCCTTCAGGATGCGCAAAAATTTCCACGTGCTGATTCGACACTGTGATGTCTTGAATGACAACCTGATTATCCGCTTTTCTGATCGGAGATCTTCCAAGCAAAACAGATTCGCCTTTCTTCAAGTCGAATCGCACCTCGGAATTTTGATCGTTTAAAGTTGGAATCTCAGCGGTCATGCCAAGAAACACCCTCATGCTTGACGGGCGTCTATATTACAACAAAGAAGTCAGTGAAACATTTAGCCGCGCATTTCCATGAGATTGCCGGACTCATAACGGCGCAGTCCAAAATAAAATGTGGCGACGCCCATGGCTAGCACTCCTATTGCACCGGCGAACGAATAAGCTGCATCGACCAACGACATGTTTCTCAAAGCGCTTACCGGCAGGTGACTGACAAACATCGCCGGTATCAGAGTGAAGAGCAGGACCTTGACGAAACCCTGAAAAATCGGCGAAGGATATGTGCTGAACGTTATCAGTGCAAAACGCAATTGCACGGACACAGACTCAGCGCTGCCGAAAAAGAACGCCAGACTTCCTGTAAAAACGCTGAAACCGATAAAGAGAACGGCAACAGAGCAGATAAGCAGCAAGAACAAAATGAAGTGAGGCAGGTCCGGTTTTACGAACAGCAAATAGACGACTACTCCGAAAAGCGCATCGCCCCAAGCCGAAGCGCTGCTCTTGCCCAGCAACAAATGCGGCAGAACCGCACGAGGATAGAGCAGCCACGAATCTAGCTCTCCTCGCATGATAATTCCCGGCAGTGCCAGGGCGTTGCCCATAAACACATGTGCCAATCCGAATCCGGAAGCAGCAATGGCCCACAGCGTAATGACGTCGTTGACGCCCCAGCCTTTGACGACCGGGAAGCGCGTGAAGAAAAGACACCAGAACGCTATCCAGACTGAGTCGTTGATAAACATTGCCACCATTTGCGAGATGAAAGCACCGCGATAAGCAAGCAATGATTTGAAATTGATTGATGTATAGGCGGCGGCTAATTTCAAATATGACGAAAGCATGTTCATCACTCAGCCTCCATGCGAAAAAACGCGCTTGAGCGCAGTTGTATAGACGACATGAATCAGGAAGGCAAATATGAAAATCGCGACTAACTGCTGAGCAATGAGATAGAAAAAGAGATGGAAGTCGCCGGTGACGAATGTTCGCGCCGGTCCATAAACTATTGCCGAGAAAGGCAGCACCCTGAGAATTTGCTGCCAACTATCCGGAAACAGCTCGAGCGGAATCAGCATACCGCCCAGGATCATGGTCAGGCGCGAATAAATCAAAGTAATGCCGGTGGTATCTTCCAGCCAGAACGCCGACAGTCCGATCAAGAAATAGATAGAAAAGTCGAGCGCAAAAGAGAGCGGAAGCAGGAGTAAAAACATAGGAATGTTATGCAACTGCAAGTCCGGCATGCCAACGAAAAGGCAGGCGATGAGAGAACCGGCGAAGAAATTGATGGCGAAAGAAAGACAGCGCTCCCCGGTTGTGTTGGCGAAAACACTGAGCGGGTAGGAAAGAGGGCGGACAAGCTGAGTGGCAAGCGAGCCCGTTCGCACGTCTTGATCGACAACAGTGGCAATCGGCGGCAAAGAGAGAATCATCGATTCTGTGACGACCAGATACCAGAGCATTTGATTCAAAGTCAAGCCACCCAGGGCATTCTGATTTGTCTCTGTGTAGGTCACTTTCCACAGGCACAGAAAAATGTAGAGAATTACGAAAAGAAAGATGGTCTTGCTGCCGATCTCGCCCACATAGGCAAGTTTCGATCGGATGCTGGTCAATGCGATGTAAAAATACTTGCTCATCTTTTTTTCCGGCGCGACTACACGTCCGTTTCCTCCTCGCCTTCCTCTTCATCACTTTCAGGCGGCGTGGAATAAATGTGAGCAATCACTTCCTCGAGCGGCGGATCTTCAATCGTTATATCAACAACAGATCCGGCGCGCATAATTTCGTTCATCACACGTTCGATAGGAACAGCCAGAGTATCGACTTCAAATTTAAATGCGTGACCTGATTCAATCAATGTTTTCACACCAATAAGCTCAATAGACTGTGGCGTATCCGCATACTTGACGCTGAGAACTTTTTCGCGCAGGTACTGACGGCGCACGCGCGAGACGCGATCGTCAAGCACTACCTTGCCGTGATTTATGACGATGACTCTTTTGGCGACGTGTTGAATGTCGCCGGCATCATGACTGGTGAGAAAAACAGTGACCCCGTTTTCACGATTCCATTCGCTTATAAGATCGCGCAATTCTTGCCGGGCAATTACATCGAGCCCGATGGTAGGTTCATCAAGAAAGATCACCTCAGGTCCATGCAATAAACTGCAAGCCACCTCCGCGCGCATTCTTTGCCCCAGAGAAAGCTTACGCACCGGCGTGTCGAGAAACTCGCCCAGTTGAAAACGTTCAATCAACATATCGCGGCGAGTTTGAAAAACTTCTCTTTTGATTTCATAGATCTTGGAAAGCAACTCGAAGGTATCGCGCGGCGGCAAGTGATACCACAATTGCGAGCGCTGCCCGAAAACCACTCCAATGCGGCGCGCCAGGCGCGTACGCTCCTTCCACGGAATGCATCCAAGAACAGTTGCATCCCCTGATGTCGGATGCAAAATTCCAGTGAGCATTTTTATAGTCGTCGATTTTCCGGCGCCGTTCGGGCCGATGAACGCAACCGATTGGCCCTTCTCAATCGACAAAGTTATGCCATCGACAGCAGTCGTTTCACTCGATGTCCAGCGCATTCCCTCGCGTTTCTTCAAAACGAAGTTCTTTACGAGTTGATTGACGCTGACGGCATTTTCCATTGTCTGAACTCGTAGATGAGTTAATGTCTTCGCTTGCGTTTGGTAACTTGCTTCGTTCTACTGCTGCTGCGCTTCTGAGATTTAGCAGTTTTCTTCGATGCCGGCTGTTTCTGCGCAATTGTCTGTTTTGCAGGTTTGGCCTTCACCTGAGCATTCACCTGAGACTTCACCGGAACATTCATAGGATTGGCTGTATAACTCGGGCTTGTTTTTAGCGGCGAAACGGGCACAGCAACACTAGTTGGCACGGGGGCAGGCACCGGAGCTGGAGCGGATGCTTGTTTTTTCTCCCAATTGCGCAGCATGGTCACACCATTTTCAAACTCTGCCGCGCTCGAATAGAAATTGTGCGCACCATTATTCTGATACGGGTTGCGAACATAATACAGATAAGTCGTATGCTCCGGATTGAGCGCTGCTTTCAGCGAAGAAAGCCCGGGCGAGCCGACCGGCCCCGGCGGCAAACCTTTGAAGATGCGAGTGTTGTATGGTGAGCGGCGATCGATATCGGATTGATAGACTTTGCCGTCATTGCGCCACTTTCCTTCTATTTTTGCGGCGTACACAATTGTCGAGTCGACACCAAGCGGCATGCCTTTTGAAAGACGATTGTAAATAACGGAAGCCACTTTGGGTCTTTCAGACTCGAGTTTCGCTTCAGTCTCTATAATCGACGCGACCGTTACAACCTCGTGGATTGATACTTTTCTATCGTATGCGAGCTTGGCGAGATGTTCTTTCCAGACCTTGCGAAAACGAGTCACCATGCCCTTCACGACTTCCTTAGGCGTCATTTGCTCGACGATAAAATAAGTGTCGGGATATAAATAACCTTCAAGGTTTTTTGCCAGCGGATCGATGTCGGAAATCAGCGATACGTCACTTAAAAGCGGCAACGCTTCCGTGTCCGTTCTCAACTTGAGAGCAGGCACGGCGCGCATAGCTTTAGCGATATCAAAGCGATTCCAGCCTTCCAGAATAGTGACTTTGTCCGAATGCGCACCACCGCGCAGCACATCAATAGCGCCCAGCGGCGACAGCGGAGAAGTAAACTTGTAATTTCCGGCTTGTACAATCGGCGTAGAGCCTGTCACCTTCAAATAAACTCGGAGCGGCAATATATCAGTTATGACATCGGCGCTAGAAAGCAGTGCCAGCGTATCTTCGAATGTGGCGCCCCGCGGAATGGCGATCGAGACAACCGGTTGGCGCATCTGATGCGGCTCAGTCAACGACTGATACTTCCCGTACAGGAAAAATCCCGCCGAGAGAAAACAGACAAGCAGAATAGCGAGCGCCACGCGCAAAAAGGTCATAGAGAAATAGTATATCCAGGAAATCGCATCCAGGGAAAAACCCCAGAATTGATCTGGTGAACTTTGGACTGTAGTTTCGTTTGGCAAACTTTACAGTGGGTTAGTCAATCGGACACACCGCCCCACCGGTAAATCAGATGCTAAAAAACACGAAATCAACCAGCCATCACGCCGAGACGACGCACATCGGCAAGCAGCTCAGCCGCATTCGATCCGCATCGAGCCAGTCTTACTTAAACCTTCGAGCGCAATTGCTCCGTATCGACGATGGCAGTGTTGCAGAAGCGGCAACGCGGCTCGAACCCGCCGGGTGTACGGATGACTGTATGCCCGTAGAGTGCGCAATTCTGGGGCAGCCGCTTACTTTTTGGACTGAATGAAAAGAAGGCGACCAGTTCTTTCCACCACCGCACCGCCACTTGTTTGAATTCGAATTTGACACCGATCTTTTGCATCTCTTGAGTTCGTAAAGAGCGCACTTGCTCGCGTGTGATTCTCTTGACCTTTTCGCCGGTGGGGTTTTCCAGTGAGCCCAGT
The DNA here is from genome assembly GCA_020853845.1 of Candidatus Melainabacteria bacterium. Classification (GTDB taxonomy): domain Bacteria; phylum Cyanobacteriota; class Vampirovibrionia; order Obscuribacterales; family Obscuribacteraceae; genus QKMZ01. The sequence continues at coordinate 19,980 of JADYYD010000273.1, read as the reverse complement.
TGAATGGATGCCGGATATCTGCCGTTCCTGTCGCGTTCGACCACTTTGTCTACTCCTGTAAGGCTTTTGAGATTCGCAGTTGTACGGTCACAACCGTCCAGCCTATTGAAATCTCCACAATTGAAAGCGGATAAGAGTTTAAAATCAATGGTAATTCTGTTAAGCCAGTGCTTGGGACAGGATTTTTCCGCGTGCAAACCCGCGAAAGGCAAGCAAAATGGACCGCAAAGAGGTTTTAGCCGGAGCAAAGCGAATTGTCATAAAGCTTGGCACGGCAGTACTCATGAAAGAACAGGGCGGCATCGCTTTGAGCCGGTTCTACTCCTTCATCGAAGGCATTGCCGCCTTGATGAAGGACGGCAAAGAGGTGCTGCTCGTCACATCGGGCGCCGTCGGGCTGGGCGTTCAGAAGCTGCAGCTCGACAAGAAGCCCAAGCTTTTGCCGATGAAACAGGCATGTGCGGCAGTGGGGCAGGGGCGGCTGATGGCTCTCTATTCGGATGCCTTCCAGGCGCTCGATATTGTCACGGCGCAAATACTTCTTACCGAAGAAGATTTTTCCAATAGAACGCGCTACCTCAATTTACGCAGCACAATCGGCGAGCTGATGCGATTGAGAGTTTTGCCCATCATCAATGAAAACGACACTGTGTCTACCGCTGAAATAGAATCCGGCAAAGATCACGAGTTTCTCAAAGTCAACTTCGGCGATAACGACAAGCTTTCCGCTCTTGTGGCCAGCAAGGTCGATGCGGACTTGCTAGTCATTCTCACCGATGTGGACGGGCTCTTTACCGATGATCCAAGGAAAGGCGAGAGCGCAAAGCTGATTCCCCTTGTGCCTTCGATTACACCCGACATTGAGAAATTGGCATCCGGTCCGGCTGCACCGGGCAAAATGGGCAGGGGCGGCATGAAAACAAAACTGGAGGCGGCGAAAACAGCTACCCAGTCAGGCTGCGCCGTGATTATTGCCGGTGGCAAAGTGCCTGATGTCATTCCCAAATTGTTTGGCAATGAAGAAATCGGCACCCTTTTCTTGTCTCAGCCCGGACTGACCGGCAAAAAACGCTGGATAGCCTTTGCAACTACGGTCAAAGCCGCGCTTGTCGTAAACGACGGCGCCAAGACGGCGCTGAAAAACGGCAAGGCCAGCCTCCTTCCGGCAGGGATAGTGGAAGTGCGCGGGCAATTCGAAAGAGGCGACGTCGTGGGCATTGTGGACGGCGGCGGTCACGAATTCGCGCGCGGTATCGCCAACTATTCGAGTGACGAAACCCGCCAGATATCCGGACAGCATTCCGATGCCATCGACGCCAAAATTGAAGTGCGAAATTATGACGCCATAGTCACACGTGATAATATCGCTCTGCTGGAAACAGCGTAGAATCGCTGCCGTGACGGTTCGCGACAGACGCGGCCCTCGATGACAACAGGCTTGAAATGACCGGATCGATATTGACACAAGTGCAGGAAACAGCAAGACAAGCGCGTCTTGCCGCCTCGCAAATGGCCAGCGGAGCGAAAGAAAGTCGCACCGCCGCGCTTCTGTCAATGGCTGACGAGCTGGCGAAAAACGCGTCACAGATTTTAGAAGCGAACAAAAAAGATTGCCAACGAGCCGAAGCGCTTGTCAGCGAAGGCAAGATGCAGGCTTCATTTTTGAAACGCTTACATCTCGATGAGGCAAAACTCGGCTCTGTAATTGAAGGAATTCGCCAGATTGCCCATATGGACGACCAGTTGGGCAAAACAACTTTGAAAAGAGAATTGGACGATGGACTGAAACTCTATCGAGTCATCTGTCCGATCGGCGTCATTCTTGTAATTTTCGAATCACGACCGGACGCGCTTCCGCAAATAATGTCTCTTTTGGTCAAGAGCGGAAACGCCGGTCTCATTAAAGGCGGCAAGGAAGCAGAAAATTCTAATCGCATAATTTTCGATTGCCTGGAAAAAGCACTCAGCAAAAACGGATTTCCCAAAGGTGCGTTCAATCTCCTTACAGGACGCGAGGAAGTCGCAGACCTGCTCAAACTGGACAATTATGTAGACCTGGTCATTCCGCGCGGTTCCAATGATCTGGTCAGGCATATTCAGGAGAACACGCGCATACCTGTGCTCGGTCACGCCGAGGGAATTTGCCATCTTTATGTCGATGAGAAAGCCGATTTGGATATGGCGCTCAAACTGTCAGTAGACAGCAAAGTGCAGTATCCTGCCGCCTGCAACGCTATCGAAACTTTGCTGGTGCACCGCAAAGTCGCAGGCGTTTTCCTCAGCCAAGTCATCGCCGCCTTGAAAGAAAAAAATGTCGAAGTGCGTGTCGACAAATCGGCAATTGAAAGTTTCAAACTGAAAGATGTCGGCACCGCAGACGATACCGATTGGGCAAGCGAATACTCTGATCTAACGATTTCTTTGAAGGTCGTAGACTCGCTCGATGAAGCAATCGACCATATCAACACTTATGGGTCGGGACACACCGACTGCATTGTCACCGACGACGAGAAAACGTTCGATAGATTTTTTGCCGAAGTAAATTCAGCCGGCGTGTATTGCAATGCATCGACTCGATTTGCCGACGGCTTTCGTTATGGCTTCGGTGCCGAAGTCGGCATCAGCACAGGAAAACTTCACCCGCGCGGACCGGTGGGTGTGGAGGGAATTGTCACCTACAAGTACAAATTGATCGGCAGCGGACAGACGGTCGCGGAATATTCCGGAGACAACGCGCGCTGCTTTACACACCGAGATTGCCAGTAAAGAGAGGATAAGAAAAAGCGAATGCTGAAAAACAAAAAGCTCGCCGTCATCGGCGTCGGCAAGCTTGGAGAAGCACTGATTTCAGGTTTGTTGAAAAAAGGCGCGGTCAGCGCCTCTGATGTTTGCGGAACGGTTTGCCACGAAAGTTCTATCGCCCGAGTGAAAGAGCGACTGAATATCGATGTCATGCTCGACAATCAAAAAGCCGCCAAAGGCAAGGATCTTATTCTTCTTGCGGTAAAACCGCAAAATATGGACAGCGTGCTGAAAGAACTTTCTTCGGTGGTGACCAAAGATCAATTGATAATTTCCGTTGCTGCCTCCGTCACCACAGGATTCGTCGAAGAACGGCTTCCTGAAGGTATTCCAGTTGTGCGCGCCATGCCGAACACTCCTTCGGTGATGAATGTCGGCATGGCCGGCTTGTGCACCGGCAGCGGTGCAAGCGACGAGCATAAAAAAATGGCGGAGGCAATTTTCAAGTGCGTCGGTGAAACTGTTTTTGTCGATGAATCTTTGATGGACGGGGTGACGGCTCTGTCCGCCAGCGGACCAGCTTACCTTTATGTCGTCATCGAATCGCTTGCCGAGGCAGGCGTGAAATTGGGAATCCCCAGAGACGTTTCAACCTTGCTCGCCGCGCAGACCATGCTGGGCTCGTCCAAAATGATCCTCGAGTCGAAAGCGCACCCGGCTCTTTTGAAAGACATGGTGACCACACCGGCTGGTTGCACCATAGACGGATTAATGGAGCTGGAAGAGGGTAAGTTGCGAGTCACTCTCATTAAAGCCGTCGTGAAAGCTGCCGAGCGCGCCCGCGAATTGGTCAACACGCAGAACTCGAAAACAAAATCCTGAGCCGCTTAGAACAAACGGGTCCGATTTAATCTGGGGCGGTATTTCCGCAGTCCGTTGGACGCGTTTGTTCCTATTTAGGGCCGGGTAAGTAAATGCAGAAATATCTACAGCGATCTGTAACAGTGCTGCTGGGCAAACCTGGAAAATAGCTAGCGTGGCGAAGACTGCAACCAGCCGGAAAACCGAAGCCGCTTTAGCAAGCGGTTATGCCAAGCAGATTCTCACTTCCTATGCGCTGCGCATGTTCAGCCTTGTTGCTTTCGTCTTTGCCGTGGCGCTGGCATTCGATTGCTACTATCAAGACCATGTCCTGCCGAAGAACGCGCTCAGCTTCGTGCGAGAACTTTCAGCACGTAAGAATCCGAAAGCCGACTGGGAGCGATTCGACTTTATCGATGAAGCCAGGAAGAAAGGTTGTGTATGGATGTTCTTCGCCAGCCCGGCCGGCAAGATCGAAAAAAACGCACCGATGCCGCCGCCGCCGATAAAAAAGTTTACCCCTACGCCTCACATATACACATACAAAGGCGAGCGCTTTTTCGACGCCACCAGCAACACACAGTACGGGACTTTTCATGCCGGCTTTAGAAATGACTATTTGGACCAGAGGCTGATTGCGCCTGGATCTTCTTCACTGCCTATTTTTCTTGCCATCTCCAGCGCATTCGTGGCAGCCTGGATAGGCAGCTACATCTGGTTGGCTTTTCCAATCGGCCGCATGGCGCAGCGCCTGCGCACTGCTATGTTGGTGAAGCAAACCGGTGACTTCGAGCATGCGTTGTCCGGATTCGACTATGAAATCGGCGACTTGAAAGAGCTTTGCACGGCGATCAAACAATTGCTCGTCGAAAATCGGCGCTTGTCCAAAGAGATTGTGATCGACATGCAAATTCAGGAGGCGACGAGCGATCGTATTCCTGCCCTAATGAAGAAGAAAGTGGATGTGCGTCACACATCGCCCAGGTCTGACATCACAGGTGGTGGCACAGAAGTCGACCCTGTCGCCAAGTATTTAGACCCGTTGACCGGACTACTATCGGTATCGTTCGTAGGTGAGCACCTGATGCCCACCTTCGACTCCGCGAAAAATGGCTCCGCCAACGAAGATCCGTACTCGGTCGTCCTGGTCAGCATAAAAGTGAGCGACAGCGAAGACCACGTTTTGCGCGACAGAAAAATCAAAGCCCTGGCAGATGCCATAAGCGCTTCTGTGAGAACCGACGAAATTTTGATCAACAAACTTTCACGCTACACCGACTACACAGTCAGGTATACCTCGAACACGATGGCGATTTTGCTGGGCTGGGCTGATCCGGGCAATGCCAAGCAAGTGGCAAGCCGCATCGTCGCAGCCTTCCCGCAGTACATGGCTGCTCAAGGACTGGATGTAAAAATGAAACCGTGCGTCGGCATTTCTTCCTATCCGCAAGAAGGCGAAAATCTTTCGTCGCTGCTAGCCAGTGCGTATTCAGCCTTGATGTTCGCAGAAAGAGAATTCGGAATGGGAAGCATCAAGACGGCCAAAGAAGTCCCGTCCGATTATAAAAAAACAGATTCCAAAGCTGCTATCAAAGGAGAGCTTGGCGTCCTGGGCGGATTCGGTCTTCTGCAATCACTGGCCGTCAGCAATAAGACAGGCGAACTTACAGTCAGTCAGGAAGGGCAGGATTCATTGAGAATGCTTTTCCAGGACGGCAAGCCGCTGGAAGTCGCCTTCGGTGAATTGACAGGACGCGAGGCGCTCGTAGATTTCCTAATTTCCTACAAGGAAGGCAAATTCAGTTTTGTAGAACGCGGCTTTTCGCGCGGCACTCAGGTGATTATCAAGGAGAAGACACCTCTGTCGCTGGAACGCTGTCTTATGGACGCTGCAGTTGCGGAAGACCATATGGTGGTGGCAAAGCGCATGCTCAGACTGAACGACTGCATCATCTCTGTCAATCCGGAAGAGCAAATGGAAAAGCTTTTTTCACGCCGAACCGACCTCACCGAAGAGGAAAAAAACGGCATGCGAACGCTGGTTTCCACGCTCGAAAACGCGGCTACTTTGCAGCAGCTCTTCGACGCCGTCAAGATGCCGGACTACATAAAATGGCGTGCAGCCCATCTACTTTCAGATGCAGAAGTGATACAACTAATGGCTGACGAAATGGTTTAGACAAAGACAAAAATCATGACAGCAAAATTACCGGCGCATCAGTTTTTAGACGAGCATCAAATCGAATACGAGACGGCGAGCTTTCCCGAGACGACCGAGAAGGGTGCGGCCAATGTGGCGCACGCACTTGGTTTTCGCGAGCGCCAGATGATAAAGACTTTGATTTTCGAAACGGCGCAAGGAGAGTGCTCTCTTGTCATGGTCGGAGGAGATCAAAACGCTGTTTCCGGTTTGTTGAAAAAAGCACTCGGCTCACGCGATATTTCTCTTGCCAAACCGGAAAAGGTCATTGAATTGACTGGTTATGTAATCGGCTCCATACCGCCCTTCCACTGGCAGATTGAGGGTGTCAAAACATTCATCGATAAAGCTTTGATGGACGAACCGATGCTGGGAGTCGGAACCGGAAAATGGGGCAATGAGATTCTCATCACGCCGGAGAATCTGGTCAAGGCAAGCAAAGCCATCGTCGTAAACTTGACAGTGCGCGAGAACTGATTTTGCCTTCGCCTGCAGCTATTTTGCCGGACGCTTTGCGGCGTTCTTCGCTGCTGCCTGCTCTCCTTTTTTGACTTGCGTCAACCCGCGCTCTAAGCGTTTTGCCTCTTCGCGCTTGCCGGCTTTTTTCAAAATGCGCACGAGGTTGTTGTTTACCCTTATCGTTTCCGGATTGAACGAACCGACCGCTTGCTCATCGATGGCAATGGCGCGGCGCAGCAGCTCCTCTGCTTCTTTCAGCTTTCCTGTGTGTTCTTTCAAAATAGCAAGGCACGATAAAACTTCGGCAACTCGAAAGCTCTCGTCACCAAGGGCGGTTTCACGAATCTCGAGAGCTTTGTTGAAATCTTCCTCCGACTGGCGGAAATTATCTTCGAGAAATTCCAGTGTAGCCAGGCCGACCAGACTGTCCGCCATGGACGGATGCTTGTCCCCATAAAGTTTTTCGATAATGCCGCGCGCGTGCTCATAGCACTGTTTCGCCTCGCCGTTTTCGCCGGCCATTTGATGCTGCACGCCGAGACTGTTGTAGGTAGTCGCCACATCCAGATGTTCAGCACCAAGCGCGCGCTTGCGAATATACAGGGCCTTTTTAAGCGCGGTCATCGACTCTTTCAGCTTGCCTTCTTTATGATAGATGGATGCCATCGCCTGCAAGCTCGAAGCAATGTCCTCGTCATCAGGTTTGAGCGTCTTCTGACGAATCGAAAGCGCTCTTTCTATCAGCGGTTTTGCGTCGGCAATCTTTCCCTTGGTCAAGTAGATCATACCTAGATCATTGAGACTGTCAGCTACAACAAGTGCGTCAGGCCCTTCTGTTTTCTCTCTAATGGCAAGAGCACGTTTTATTGAATTTTCTGCTTCGTTATATAAATCGAGGTTGAAATACAAATTGCCCAGATTGTTCAAAGTCTCAGCAATGCGCGGGTCATCAGGCTCGAAACCGCCCGATCGAGCAAGCGCTTGACCGAACAGAGCCTCAGCTTCGTCATAATCGCCGCGATGAAATGCTTCCTCGCCCTGGCGGTTCAATTCCTGCCAGGGAATGATAACAGGCGCTTTCTTCTCGTGTGGAACAAACATCTCTTTGAGAGGCTCGATGGCAATGCCCAGCGCAACACCGAGAAACATTGATATCGAGAGACCGAGCACGCGCATGGCTCTCTTCTTCGACAGAGCAGGGTCTTTTGTGAATCCGGAATTCCTCTTCTCCTTGCTCATTCGCAATTGATTGGCGCCGTGTTTGTAGACTTCGATGTCCGCCAGCATTGCTTCCATTGATGGATATCGCTGGTCAGGATCTTTTTCGATAGCTCGCATGACCACGCGCTCAATGGCTTCCGATATATCGCTTGAACCGGCCGCTTCACGCACCGCCTGTGGTACCTTGGTCAGTTGCCTGTGCATGATCTCATGTGCTGACTTTCCTTCGCAGGGCGGCCTGCCGACAAGTGTTTCGTACATCACGCATCCAATCGTGAACACATCGCTTTTTGCATCGAGCTTGACCGAGAGGCATGACTCGGGGCTTAAATAATGAGGATCTCCGTTGACCACGGCTTTGTTGGCAAGATTTTTCACTTCCTCGCCGTCTTCGATCAACCTTTCGGAAATGCCGAATTCAACGACTTTCACGAAGTCTTTGCGATCGGGTGTGTCGAAAACAAAAATTTGCGACGGCTTCAAGCAACGAATGAGAAGATCCTGCTTGTGCGCATATGAAACAGCTTCACATATTTGCGAGAAAACTTCCAGAGTTCGGGAGGGCGACAATTTGCCGTGCGTCTTCAATAATTCCGCAAGTGTATTTCCTTCCAGATAGTCGGTAGTGAGATAAGGTCTGCCGTTCGAGACGCCGAAATCAAGCACCGTGATGATGTTTGGATGATTGAGACTGCTTGCCACTTTCGCTTCCACCTGAAAGCGTTTCAAACTCTGAATATCGGTAGCTGTCAAAAGCCTTATTGCAACCGGACGATCCATAAGCAAATGTCTTGCTTTGTACAGCGAGCTTGATGGTTGTTTGCTCAAACATTGCAGAATTTCATAACGCCCGACGACAGTCGTGCCGACCAGCGTATCCTCCATCTCGTCCTTCATCGACTTATTGGAAGCGGTGGGATGCGAGTCGGCGTTGCCTCTCAATGCGGGCGCTCGATCGGTTGAAGGGCGAACATCCACCTCTTCGCCATCAGGCAAATCGGAAACGTCCACATCAATCGGTTCGTTTTTGTCAGCAGCCAAGATTAATTGCTCACCGGTATCTGGATTCAATTTTTGACGCCGTTTATTAACTCTTGCCCTCTCTTACAACAACCTCACAGGAAGGGATGCGCAACTTGAGTGAATTAATTTCGGATTCGTCGGCATCAAGATGCGAGAGCGAGAGCTTTTTCAAATTGGTCAAAAGGGAAAGCTTATCGGCGGCAACCTTGGAAGTTTTCGTGTCGTCCAGCCAGAGTTTTTTCAACTGAGTCAATTTGATGATTTCATCGAGGTCATCATCGCCGATTTCGGTGCCGGACAGATCGAGCTCTTCCAGAGCCGGCAAGAAGCGCAAGTAGCTGAGCGATTCGACATTTAAATCCGTCTGGCTCAAATCAAGCGACACGATGGCGGAGCGGGCTTCTTTATTGCCCATGCTGGAAAGGAAATCGAGCGTTGCTTCTCCTTCTTTGGCAATCTCCAGTTGCAAGCGTTTGCCCGCAGGCAAGAGCACTCGCCCTCTGGCATCGCTGACGAGGGTCCAGTATTCCGGATCGTCTTCGCTTTCGCTCAAAATCTCGCCCACTTTTCGCTCCGGAAACTTCAGTTTCAACGCGTCGGCTGATTCTTTGGATGTGCGGGCTTCGGATGTGATCGAATCGAGTATTTTGGCGCCGGAGGATTTTCCCGCCAGAGGCAGCGAGGGAAGCGGCTCTATATTGTTTTTGAACTTACCGGAGGCGAGATCCTTTTCCGGGTCGCGCTCCTCTTTGCCCAAATCTTTTCCCATCCAGATGGAGGCGCCTGTAACGACAACCATGAGCACCCACATGATGCCCAGTCGAACAACATCGATCTCAATCGAATGCCCGGGCACTGAAGGCGGCATGGAAATAGGCGCGAACGGCAACGGAGAGCCGGCCGGCGGCGGACTGGTGTCTTTCCACGGTGGAAAACCGCCGATGGCAATGAAGCCAACAACGCCAATTAAAAGCGCCCGTCTTTGCTTTGCGTTCAAAACCACTTTTTCTCTTCCTGTTAACTTTCGCCTTGTCACTCACAAGAGTCTAACTATTAAACGCCGAAAAGAGCCGGGCGGCAAACAAATGTGAGGGAAGCTCAAAGCGTTTATATATCAAGAGGTAAACGGCGGTCTTTTCCGGCATGTCATGAATTAAACGTCCGTCCGCCAAGAAATATTGCCTGGTCCCTTGCCTTATCACTTCGAAGGGAGTAATTTTCTCACGACCAGTACTTATTGCTGAGAATTAAGTGGCTGGGTAGTTCCGCTTGCAATCAGGAGGACACTTCATGTCGTCATGGGAACGCTACAACATTGCCGGACAGCAAGCCCTGTCGGCAGGAAAACCGCTGGACGCCGAAACTCAATTCAAACTGGCGCTGCAGGAAGCCGAAGGCATGGGTCCCAACGAACCCAAGATTGCTCAGAGCATGAGCTCTTTGGCAAACTGCTACAGGCAGCAAGGCAAATATGCCGATGCCGAGCCGATGTATAAAAAAGCCGTCGAAACAATGTCGCGCATCAAAGGACCGACCTGTCAGGAATTGATTCCGATTTACGACAACTACGCAAAAATGTTGCGGGCAGCCGGTCGCGGACCGGAGGCAGACAAAATGGATGCTAAGGCTCGCGCTATTTTCGCAAAATAAGGAGAGGCATTTTGACAGCAGGAAAAGCTGCCCGCGTAAGGGACGTCGCCGACAAAGAGGCTGACGGCAAGCTGCAATACTTGAGTGGCTTCGGCAATTACCACAGCTCTGAGGCAGAAACGGGTGCTCTTCCTGTTGGGCAAAATTCGCCGCAAAAAGCTCCCCTGGGGCTGTATGCCGAGCAGCTTAGCGGCAGCGCTTTCACGGCTCCGCGCAACGAGAATTTGCGCAGTTGGCTGTACAGAATTCGTCCTTCGGTATTGCATTCGAAATTCGAGCCGCATCCGCAAGGTCTAATCGAAAGCCGCCCTTTCGTTTGCGAGAAAGGAAATACTCCCGAGCAACTGAGATGGAATCCGCTGCCGGCTCTAAAAGAAAAGAAGAATTTTGTCGAAGGCATAATCACTATTGCAGGCAATGGAGATACAGCCAGCGTGCGCGGTTCGGCGGTGCATCTTTATTCCGCCAACCAGTCGATGACGGACAGCTTTTTCTACAATGCCGATGGCGAATTGCTGATTGTTCCGCGCGGAGGCAATCTATCATTCGGCACCGAATTCGGTACTATGTCGGTTTCACCCGGCGAGATTGCTGTTATTCCACGCGGCATCAAGTTCAAAGTAGACTTGCCGGATGGCACCGCCGATGGTTACATACTCGAGAACTACGGTCCGGCGTTGCGACTGCCTGAGCTGGGACCGATCGGCGCCAACGGTCTGGCAAATCCACGCGACTTTCTGGCTCCCTGCGCCGCCTACGAAGACATCGAGAGACCGCTCAAACTGATCGCTAAGTATCAGGGCAAGCTCTTCACTGCGGCGCTCGATCATTCGCCTTTAGATGTCGTCGCCTGGCACGGCAATTATTATCCGTACAAGTATGACTTGAACAGATTCAATGCCGTAAACACTGTCACCTTCGACCATTCCGACCCATCGATTTTTACTGTTTTGACCTCGCCCTCTGAAATCGCCGGCACCGCCAATGTCGATTTCGTTATCTTCCCGCCACGCTGGCTGGTTGCAGAACATACCTTCAGACCGCCCTATTACCATCGCAATTGCATGAGCGAATACATGGGCTTGATTTACGGCGTATATGATGCGAAGGAAGAAGGATTTGTCGCCGGGGGCGGCAGCTTGCACAACCAGATGTCGGCTCATGGACCGGATGCCGCGACTTTCGAGAAAGCTTCCAATGCAGAGCTGAAACCGCAGCGCATGGACAACACGCTGGCTTTCATGTTCGAAAGCTCGCTTGTTTATCGGCCCACTGAATTCGCCATGAGCGGCGGCATTTTGCAAGCCGACTATATCGATTGCTGGAGCGGGCTGCCGCGCCACTTCCAAACCCCTTGACGACGTCGCGCTGCCGTCCGATAACCATCAATTGCAGCTAAATGGTTACATCGCCCAAAATATTCGATTGTGTTGTCGCAAAGGAAATACCTGTGGGCGTTTCATATTTGTGAAACGGGTCCGCAAAAACGTCGTGAAATCGGCGATTGGCGCATTATTACCCAGAGGGGGGAGGGCGACTGCCGATCCAATTAATCTCACTGTGTGCGATCATTTTGAGACTAAGCCTCGATCTAGGGGTACTAATTTAAGTACAGCCACTTGGAAATATCCCATGTTTAAGCCCAAACAACAGAGACAGGAAGAGCCGCCCAAAAACATGAGGTTGCCGCAAGAGATGCAGCAGCCGAATATGAAACTGGTGCGCACGATGTTTGACGAGTGCGAGCGCAGGCGCAGCACCACCATAGAGCTGCCGTATGCTCAAGGCGGTCGCTCTTTTCTGCTCATGGTGCTCTGGGAGAAAGGCGCAGACCTGCCAATCTGGACTCTATATGACGAAGCCGGCGGCGACAACTCCATGCTCTTCAGCCAGGGATTTTCACCTTCCGAACTGGACTTCGTGCTCGAGATGATCATCATGTCGACCGGTCAGGGTGCGGGCGCGGCTGCAGGCGCTCCCGGATTTATTCCTGAAGAATTGCGACCGACCGCGGATTCGCTGGCCGCACAGCAAGAAGAAGTTAAAAAACCGGACGACATCTGGAAGCAGCGCGTTTCAGACAGTCTGTCCAGAAACACGCAAAGCGGCATGCCCTCGCAGTCGTCTGTCTATCCCGACCCTCTGCCACGTCCGGAACAGCACGCAGCGCCACCACCGCCGCCGCCACCACCACCGGTGCCGCCGATGCCGCAGCAGATGCCACCACATATGGCACCGCCGGCCCCGGCTCAACCGGCTTATCCGCCGAACTACCCGCCGCCAGGCATGGCACCGGGCGGCTACCCGGGCATGCCTCCGCAACCGGGCTATCCGCCTCAGCCGGCATACCCGCCGCCGCAACCGGCTTATCCGCCGCAGATGCAACCAGGCATGGCTCCCGGCGCCTATCCGGGAATGCCACCGGCGCCTGGTTATCCTCAACAACAATTTCCGGGCGCTCAACAACCAGGCTGGCCGCAGCCCCAGGCGGCGCCGCCCGCACCGCCTGCTCCAGCCAGCGGACCGGCGCCCATGCCCATAGACATGGGTTTGATTTCAAAACGCACAGACGTCACCCTCAATAATTTACTGCTCGAATCAGGACTGCTGAACAGCCAGTCGCTCGATGCTGCCATAAGAATGCAGGACCTGGTTGAAGAAAAGCAGATAAGCTCCAGAGACGCTGCTCGCGTACTTGCGAAATATCACAGCAAAGGCAAAACCATCGAACAATTCGTCAGTCAGGCGATGCAAGAATTGGCTGATGGCGCCCGACCGGGCGCAGGCGGTGGCGGCGGCGCAGCGGGCGGGCAGCAAGGACAACAAATGGTCTCGGTGAAGGACGCGCTCGATCTTCTAGTGCGCGCCGGAGTGCTTACCGACAATGATATTCAAACTGCCAATGAAGTCCGCAAAAAACATGGTGGCGACATTACCAAAATTCTGGGCGCCGCCAACAAGCTCGACGAGAAGACATTCGAGGCGTCCATAACTTGCGTTCAACTTTTGCGGGACAATATCATGAAGCTCGAGCAGATTTCCATTGCATTGCAGTATTGCAGCCGCATGCGCACCAGCTTTGACGATGCCTGCACGGAAATGAACTGGCCCAATCCGAGAAAGCGATAAGCACTTCGCTAAAGCAAACGGAATCCCGGTTGGCTGCTACTTCGAGGAATCGGCAGAGTGGAAGATGTTCCTAATCCATATACTCATTCCAATAAAGCAAAGAAATTGGAATTGAAGAAAAACTTGCAGGAAGCCGAAGAAGAATACAGAAAAGCCGTGCAAGCGGCAGACTCTTTGCCGCATGACGAGTACATGCGCGATTTCAACACCGCTCTCGATCGCATGCGAAATGGCGTTTCCCAATCGAACAAACATTTGCCCGAAGAGGCTCTCACTGAATTGATCGCAGCTTATCGAGAGCTTTTGTCTTTGCCGTTTTTGACACGCACGCAACTGGCGGGATTTTATGCGCGTCATAACGCATTGCCCGAAGCGAAAGAAGTAATCGAACAAGCACTGGCGATAGAAGCGCAATCGAAAGGACGAGCGGGAAACAATCCGGAAGCCGAAAGGCGAGCGGCGGAACTCTTGAAAAACATCGGTGATATTCTCGGTCCCAACAATGCGGAAGAATTGTTTCTTGCCTATTTCGACAAGCTGGACGTCAACAAAAACGGCTTTGTCGACGAGCAGGAATTGAAGCGTGCGCAGCTCGATATTTCGGTTCCACCGGAAGCACAATCCATGATTCGTTATTTGCTGTATCACTATTTCGCGGTCGAAAAAGCGAGCAATGATGAATTCGGAGAAGAAATCAGCGGCATATCGAAATCAGACGTGCGCAAATTTCAAAAAAGTACAAAAGCAAATTGGAAAAGATTGAAATAGTGGAAAGAAAATCGTTCAAAAAAGCCGTGCTCAGCGCCATCCCTCAAATAGTCGCGCTGATGCTTTTTGCTTGTCCCGCCGCCAATGCGGATGAAGTTGTACTGGCGCAATCGCAGCCTCTGGTTGCACCCAACAATCAGATTCAAAAATTGAGTGAAACAATCAATTTGCAAAAGGGCCAGGAAAAACTGCAGTTGACACTTACTTATTACAACGGCACTGAAACCGCGCCCGGATTCAAATGGCTGCGCATCGCATCGCCGACCATGCACTTCGTTTCCGAGCGCGAGTTTGCAGGCAAGCGCAGTTTTAGCGTTGATGTTTCCGGAGAGTTGACCTGGGGCGGCAATCAATTGCTCATTACAGCCGAAGGTGTAAGGGGAGCGACATTCAGTTGGAGACTCACCACCAATCAACCAAGCGTTTCCAGCATCGAGCCGAGCAAGGTCAGTCCCGGCAACTCAGCCACTATCTTGGGCAGCGGCTTCTCCTCGGACCCCGACGCTAATGTCGTTATGTTCGGCACTCACAGAGCGCGCTGCTTGTCCGCTTCCAGCGACAAATTGATCGTTCAGGTGCCCGACTATGCAGACAGCTCCAATGCCACCGTGTCTGTCACAGTAGGCGGTTTGGCAGCCGGGACACTGGCGGCCACCGTGGCGTCCTATCCGTATTTGAGCAGCCTGAGCGCTAATTGGGTGCCACCTGGCAGCCAATTCACCATCTATGGTCAGGGCTTCTCGCCGAATGCCTCGGACATCAGCGTCTTTGTCGGACCTCTGCAGTGCGAAATAGTCAGCGTGTCGCCGACATCTATTACAGTCGTGGCACCGGTAGGATACGGCGGCGAGCCCTGGGGATTTTATCAGCCGGTGAAAGTGAAAGTGCGCGGCATGCCGGCGCGAAATCAGTTGACTATAAGCATTAGCCAGGTGGGCTGATTTATATCGGTAATCTTGTCTTTCGGCAGTGGAACTGTACCCTTTTTTACGCGGCTTATCCGACGTTTCGCGGAGGATGAGCGCAGGCTGGGTATAGTTTGACTCAGGAAAGGGCGTAAGGACCGGTATTGATGGGGAAAAACATCCTCTTAGTTGAGCAGGATAAAACCTTCTTGAAGCTGATTGTGCCTGTGTTAGAGGGGCGTGGGCATAAGGTTTTTCAGGCGGAAACCGGCAAAGAAGGGCAGGGTTTTATCCAGAAAGAGAATCTGGACATGGTGATTCTCGGGTCGCCTTTGCCGGACAGCAATTGCCTGGACTGGCTCACGGCATTGCGCGCTACCGGCAATAAAATACCCGTCACCTACATCGCCTCCAGCCAACCTGAATTGCACGCCAATAAAGAACGCCTGGAGCGCGAGCTGGGCGTTGTTCTGGCAGTCAACAAGCCGGTTATCCCCTTCGTATTCGGCGCCCAATTGGAAGGCAAACTTTCGCCGGAAGACCCTCAATCAGGCAAGTTGAAAGATTTCGAAACCATGTTTTTGGCACTGGTTTCCAAATACGCACGCATGCTCCCGTCCAAACTGGATGACCTGGCTGTCGCTATCAGCAAGTCGAAAGAAGATCCTGACGATGCCTCTCTGGTTGCCGAAGTGCGCTCGCAAGCGCACAAAATCAAGGGCACGGGCGGTTCTCTCGGGTTCAGGCAAGTTTCTGATTGCATGTTCTTCATAGAAAATGCAGCAGCAACCATGCATGAAAAACCGGCAAAAGAGCAAACAGCACTCTGGGCTGATGTAGAAAGAAAGTTGGCTGATGCCAAAATTCTTGGTGAGAAAGAAGCTGCCGATGTTGCTTCTGTAGTGAATTCCAAGGAAGAGGAAACCGCAGGGCAGGAAGCACCAGCTTCGATGGCACGCATTTTGGTGGTTGATTCCGATGACGGTTTTCTTGATATCGTCGAAGCCTTGGGCAAACAAAGACTGGTCGAAATAGTCCGCGCAAAGACATTCAGAGAAGCGCTGGACAGAGCCTGCATTCTTCCTCTGGATGCCGCTCTGGTAAACGTGCACGCAGAGGCTCCGGACGAGTCGTTTAAACTGGCACGCGAATTGCGCAACTTGCCCGGTTATGAAACTCTTCCTCTGGCATTTATCTCCGGCAACGCGCTTGTAAAAGACAGGGTGGAAGCGGCTCACGCAGGCGCTTCACTGTATCTGGATAAACCGCTGGAGTCCGACTCGCTCGAGAAAGCAGTCGAGCACCTGGTGTCCATTCGCACCGGCGGCAGACCGCGCATTTTGCTCGTCGATGACGATGAGTTTTTCGCCAACACCATAGCGCTCATTCTTCGCAATGAAGGCGTCATTGTGCGCATTCTCACAGACCCCAACAAAATCCTGGAAGTAATGCAGGACTTCCCGCCCGAATTGCTGCTGCTCGACGTAATGATGCCCGGCATCACTGGATTCGAAGTTTGCCGCATGCTGCGCCAGATTCCGCGCTGGCAAGACTTGCCGATCGTTTTCTTGACCGGACAAACCGGCGTCGAAAATCGCCTGGAAGCTTTTCGGTCGGGCGGTGATGACTACCTTCCCAAGCCTGTCGTCAATGAAGAGTTGCTGACGCGCGTTAAAGTTCGCCTCGATCGGGCGCGCATGCTCAAAGACAGATCAGATAAAGACACAATTACGGGATTGCTCTTGCGCAGAGCGTTTTCAGAGCAGCTTGCCCAATTGCTGGCGGAAGGGCAGAGAAACAAAACAGTTTTCACTATCTGTCTTATCGATGTGGACAAATTTAAGAACGTCAATGACACCTATGGGCACTTAGCCGGCGACAAGGTTCTTGCCGGTCTCGGACAGCTTCTGGCGCGTCGTTTTCGCGTGGAAGACTTGCGCGGACGCTGGGGCGGTGAAGAGTTTATTCTCGGGTTCAGGCGTGAATCAAAAGAGACAATGCACGCAGCCATCAATCGCGTGCTCGCCGAATTCAGAGAGATGATTTTCACTGGCGACGATGGGCGCGAATTCAAAGTCAGCTTCTCAGGCGGCATGGCAAGCTTCCCTGAAGACGGCGAATCGGTTTACGAACTCATTCAAACAGCGGACGCACGTCTTTACGAAGCAAAGAAACAGGGACGCAATCGCATCATCTTGAGTCACGACAAAGAAAAGAGCGTTACTGCTTCGACGCAGTAGGACCGAAGAAAAACGCCGCACTTTTTCAAGTGCGGCGCTCGCTATTTTTGATCGGTTCAATTACTCGTCTTCAGCTTGTCGCTTCTTCAAGTCGGCATTGTATTGATTGATTTGCCTGAGCTGATTGACATAAGCAGATGTAGTCGAGAGCTTGCCTGCAAACTTCGGACCGGCTTTTTGATAATACGCCAGCGCTCCCGAGTAGTCTTTCAAGGATACAAGCGCATCTCCCACGGCGCCCTGATAGTCGGGATTGCTGGGATTGGTGTCGGCAGCTTTTTTGTACTGCACAATCG
This sequence comes from Candidatus Melainabacteria bacterium, assembly GCA_020853845.1. Lineage (GTDB taxonomy): Bacteria > Cyanobacteriota > Vampirovibrionia > Obscuribacterales > Obscuribacteraceae > QKMZ01. The sequence continues at coordinate 2,486 of JADYYD010000273.1, read as the reverse complement.
CTTCTTTCACACGACCCATTTTATGCAGATAGGCACCATATTCGAAGCGAATCTGCGCATCTTTGGGATCGATTGCGACAAGCGCAGCATACTCTTCGCATGCTTGCGGCACCATGTTCTTTGACTTGTAAATCGTAATCAAACAACGATGCCACTCGACCTTCTTGCTGCTTTGTGCAAACGCGGCGGTGCCGAAGGAAAGAGATGAGACGCAGAGCGCCAGCGCTAGCCCTATGGTCAGGGGACGGGCTGGAAAATTCATTTTGAAACCTCCAATTGAAGAAACAGGTATGGGAATCAGCAAGCACCTCAGCGGTTGCTGTGCTTTTCAAGCTCCGCGTATACCTTGTTCAAGTTCTCATCATCAGCCGGCAATCTGCCGAAAGAGCCCTCATACGTGTCGAACATGCCGTCACGAGGCGCGCACCATTCCAGAAAGATAATCCACGAGCTGCCTTTGGCTGGCATCTTGTCGTCCGAGAATTTCCATCCGGCAGGAGCACCTTCTTTGGAAGATCGCTCTTTGAATTCGTAGCGCACAGGCAGATCTTTGTTGAGCGGCGGTCCCTTCAAGATCTTGGTGATTCTGAATTTTGCTTTGGGTGGGTGGAAGAAGTTGATATCGCCTTTTTCATATCCTTGATACTCGGCGATTACAATGCCTTCCGAACGTATCGCACCGGCAAGAGTTTGATTGGCTTTGTTAATATCGATTTCCTGGTGCTTGTGAGCAATAGAATGCCAACCGGCAGAAGATGCGGGATCAATCGATGACAGAGGAATAGCTTCTTTCTTTTCGGGCGGCGCCGCTGTTGCACGAATCACCGATTCCGGCGGAGCGGACGGCGCTACGTGGACAGGCGGAGCGGCGGCAATAGCGGTTCTTCTAGCTTTCGCCGCGGGCGAGTCGATATATCTCAATCCGGATTTCAAATATGGAATCGCTTCATCGTAGCGTCCAAGGTGAAAGAGCGCTTCGCCATATTCGCCCGCGCACTCATCCTTCATCGCTGGATTGAGTTCGATAACCTTCTGCAAGGCGAAGGCGACCTGGTCGAATTCTTTCATCTGATAGCACGCATCAGACAAGCCGATGTAATACTCGGGCGTTTTGGGAGCCAGACCGATGGCTTTGCGATATTCGTCGCGAGCTTCCTGATAGCGCCCTACTTTCATGGCGTCTTGCGCCTTGCCGACATACTTCATGAGCGTGACGGACGGTCCTTCGTCTTGCGCCAACGCAGCCGGTGCCAATGCCGCTCCAAAAGCGAGAAGAGCCACACCTAGCTTGAACCGGTTCTTCATCCCGGGTAGCTTTCTATCATTCACCATCTTTCCAAGTGCTCCTAATCCGCGAACGTCCATGTCAGGTTTCAGGGATGTGCCAGTATCCCAGATGGCCTAATGCCATTTTTCCATCTTACTGGGAGTTTCTAAACAATGCTCAGACACACTGACATCTTCAGTTTACCCGCCGCTCCACTGCTGAAAACCCACCAGGGATAATACTCTTCACGGGTGGTATTAAAAAATGCCGCTGCGAGCTGCCGATAAATCTTGCGAATTTATTGGGTTTGCAACTGAATTGGCTGCCGGTTTTCTGCCGGTCTTCCGCTGGTTTTCTACCAACTGCTACCGCCGCCGCCGCCAAAACCGCCGCCTGAAGAACCGCCCGAAAATCCGCTCCCACCCGAGCCTGCCGAACTCGAGGGAGTCGATGTGAATGTTTGTCCCATCGTGCGCGTGCCGTCACCCAGGTCTCGAACGAATGAATGAGTGTGAAACCCCGGGCCGTCAGAGAGATACCATTCAGGAGGAGAAGTAATCAAATCTTTGAACGCATCGGCCCATTGATCTGCTGCACCCAGAACCATCGCATAAGGCAGCAGACGCCCGAAAATTGTCGGATCGTCGGTGACCAACTTTCTGATACGCTCTTTTTCAGCCAGTTTTACAAAACGCTGAAAACTCAGACATTGATTGAGCGCTTCGCACCCTTTGCGTGTGCGCGCCGGCATGGTGCGCGCAAAACACAACACGACAATAGCCGAAAGAAGGAGTCCCAGACCAAATGATGATTGAATAGGTCCGGCAATGAAACAGCAGATAATAAGCACGGCGCCGATGCAACACCAGCTCATTCGCACATCATCTGGACTTTGCAAAAACATTCCCTTTTCGATCAAAGACTTGTAGATGTCGCGTTCGATCGATCGCAGCTCTATATAGAACCGGTATTTCAGGTCGGATAGTTTGACCTTCTTGCCGTCGTGACGTGCCCAGTGGAACATCGCATCCAGAAAACGTCGCTCGTAAACATTCAACGGCGTCTTCGCCTGTTTCTCACTTTCAGGCAGGCGAGTAAATTCGTAATCTTTGTTTCTGAAGAAAAATAGCGAATCGGTTTTGAACTCACGGATAGTGATGTAGCCTCGCGCAGCAAGGTCTATAAGAGTGGAGACCATATCGGAAAGATCGCATTTCTC
>JADYYD010000272.1 GCA_020853845.1 Candidatus Melainabacteria bacterium | reverse complement strand
CTCGCGTACCTGGACGGCCGCGACGTGGCCACTCCCGACGACGTGAAGGCCGTGTTCCGCGACATCGCGCGGCACCGCATCATCATGAAGGAGACGGCCGAGATGAACGAGGTCACTTCCGACCACGTCATCAACGAGATCCTCGGCCCCGAAAAGGGCGTGCCGATCATCGAGCCCCGGGCACGGTAAGGCAGGTCGCCTCAGTGACTTTGTGGACGCCGTTCAGTCCTGCCACCAGATATGGTGACAGGCTGAGCGGTTTTTGCAAGTTCGCGGGGTGACCAAACCGCAAAAACAGGCAGACCGCCGGAGTCGAAAGACCGAGACGGTCTGCTTGTTTCTCTGCGGAATTACTTACCTGCTCTCGCCTCAACTAACTCTCGCACTTTCACTGATGAAAGCGCTTGTAGCTGACGCACACATTCGTTTGGGTGCGCTTGTTTGGCAAGCGCCAAATCATAACGGAGAAATTCCTATGGTGAAGAAAGCAACTATGGAGGCGATCAACGAAGCTCTTCGTATGACGGCCTCCACACCTATCCCGACGAGCTGGCGCACTACCCAGCCGTATCCGGGTGGTGGGGCGCGCAAGAGCAGGGCTCGTGGACCATCGGGCTGGGATCTGGCTACGCGACTGGAATATGAACCGGGTGCCGACAGCATCCGCGACATTGACTGGCCCGCGACCGCTCAGACCGGTGGGCAGCAAGTGCTTGTCTCGCACAAGCTCGAGCCGCGCGACCTCAAGATCTACATCCTGGCCGACGTTCAGCCGACCATGGATTTCGGTACGTTCCGCACCACCAAGCGCCTGCTCGGAGTCGAGCTGGCGGCCTCGGTGATGAAGTCTGCGGCCAAGTCCGAAGACAAAGTCGCTTTCATGGCGTTCTCTTCCGAACGCGTGGAAGCGCTGGTGACGCCGCGTTCTCCTCAGAGGGCAATGATGCCCGCCCTGGTCTCCATGATCGAGGGCGGCAACGTTCCGCGCTGGGGCAGTGACGCGCAGGCGGTGACCGGTTTGCAGCGGGTTTTGAAAAACCTGCCCAACCGCAAGGCGCTCGTCGTCATCATCTCTGACTTCCTCAACATGACCGACGCTGACCGCGAAGCGCTCAGGAAGACGGCTCTGTTCCATGACGTGATTTGCTTGTGCGTACAGGACCGCCGGGAGCGCGAGCTTCCTGCGGGCATCAAGGTGATGGGAATGGAGATCGGCGGACTGTACACGCTGCGCGACTTGCGCACCGGTCAGCGCAAGTCCATCTGGCTGTCGAAGAACAACCGCGAGAAATTCGCGGCCAACTTCCGCCAGCATCAAGAAGCGCTTGAGGAGTACTTCCGCAAGTCGCACATCGACTTCGGTATCTTCTCCACCGAAGAGGGCGTCGCCATGCTGCCGAAGCTGGTGCGCGTCTTCTCGAACCACCGCTAAGGAGCAGAACCATGCGTTCAAATAAGAATATCTGGACCGCCCTGCTCCTGTCCGCCTTCGTCTCGCTGTTCGCAGCGACGTCGCAGGCACAGGTTCCGGGCGTCTATCGTTTCCAGGCCGTGCCCGGTCCGACCAATGGTCAGACCGTGACGCAGCCCAGTATGAATGCCGCCGGCGCTGTCTCACAGGCTTGCGGCATTGTCACGACCGCTCAGGCAATCGCGCAGCTTCCGCCCGGCTTCCCTGGTTTCCCCGGGGAAGAGGAGCCGACTCCTGCCGAACCCGAAGATCCCAAGCCGGCCAACCCCGTGCAGAAGGTCTGCGAAAACGGTCGCATCATCATCCAGGTCGGCAATGGCCAGCACTTCGGTCATCGCATCATGGACCTGGTCGAGGTGACGGTTCTCATCGTCGCCGACAACGACATCAAATTCGACTTCACGTCCCTGTCCAAGGGCGTGATTGGCTTCGAAGGTCAGGACTTCGACCTGGCGAAACCGTACCCGCTCGGTGCGCTCGCCCCCGGTCAGAGCCCGGTCACCATTCAGAGCGCGCCTTACAAGCAGGGTCAGACGATCTACCGGATCGATCTCATCGTGCAGAGTTCGGTGCCGAAGAAGGCGATTCCCTTCCAACTGGACTTGCGCTACGCGGTGGACACCGCCCCGGACGGCAAGACTCCCAACTGGAAGCGGCTGACCACGCCGGACTTCATTGTCACCACGTCCAACACGGCCGACAACGGCGACGAACTTCTCGAGGGCGACCTGGAGATGCGTCAGGCGCCGCGTCCGTGGGCGATGTGGCCGACTCTGGTGGGCGGCATCTTCCTGGCGCTGTTGTGGCCCGCGCTCGTTATCGTGCGCCGCATCAACCGCGAGAAGCCGATTCGCAAGAGCCCGCCCAACGAAGTGGCCTGGCGCGTGTACCTCAAGGTCACCAAGCAGGTTGCCGAAACGGGCTGGCAGGAGCGGCACTACAAGCTCATGGCCGCAGCGCTGCGGCAGTACTTCGGCGTCGATCCTTCCACCATCAACGAAGTTGGTGAGCGGCTCAAGGATCACGCGCAACTGGATATGATCATGTCGTATCTGGCCAAGACCGAAGCGGTGCTCTTCCAGCAGCGCGCCCTCAGCGAGCACGAGAACAACGAGCTGTGCGAACAGTTCGAAGAGCTCGTGCCGCGTCCGATCCTGATTTAACCAGGATCAATCTGAAAGCTCGGCACCACTCCGTCGCGTAGCAATATGCGGCGGAGTGGCTGTCCGGCTGATTGTCTTCAAAGCCTCGCAACCGGCAGAGAAAGTGAACTCCCCTGGAGACGGACACCATATACGGTGCCAGATTTCCCGGTCAGTTCTCAGCGGATACATCCCGCATGTCGCGAATTTTGCAGGCTGAGACCGGTTCTAACCCCTGTCGGGAGGTGCGCAAGAAATGCCCCTTCCAGATCTTTGCGATCAAGAGACAGGTAGGAGTCAAATATGAAAACTACTCGTAACCTCGTACTGGCTCTCCTGTCCATCCTGGTTGTAGCGTTCGCCATCTCCGGCCCGCTCACCGGTGGACGAGGGATTGTCCAGTATTTCATGACGGCGCAGGAACCTGCGCAATTCGACGGCAAGTATCTATACGACCGCAGCTTCCGCATCATCCGAGACGTCGCCAAGCCGCTCATCGACCCCGCTGAGCGCGCCAAGTGGGCTGCCGAATGGGAGCACAAGTTCGACGCTGACGGCACGCTCGACACCGAGGAAGGCACCGACCGTGCCATCACTCAGATGTTGAACAGCCTCAACCAGCGCTTCGACCACTACTCGCCCCCTGCCGTCCGGCAAGCCGAACACGAGATGCAGGAATCGGCCCTCTTCGGAATCGGCGCCAGCATCGCCAATCCGGAACTGACGAAGCGCCTGCGCGCTCTGCCGAAAAACCCGACCGAGGACCAGGTCAAAGCCGCCTTCACGGTCGGCGATGACAATCCGATGGTCGTCGAATCGCCGATGCCGGGCGGTCCTGCCGAAAAGGCGGGCGTCCTTGCCGGTGACCGCTTCGTGGCTGTCGATGGTGTCCCGGTCAACGGGATGCTTCCCGACGACGTCATCAAGAAGGTCAAAGGCGCCGAGAACACCCGTGTGACGATCACCTTCGCCCGCAAAGCGGCCGACGGCACCGTCGCCAACATCGACATCACCATCACGCGCGCCCGCGTCATCGTGCCCGTCGTCCGCTTCAAGGACCTGGGCGACGGCATCGCGCACATCCGGTTGGAGAACTTCGTCTCCGACTATAGCGTCAGCGAGATGGCTGCTGCACTCACCAAAGCCAAGGGCATGAAAGGCCTGATTATCGACCTGCGCGGAAACGGCGGCGGTAATCTCGCTTATCTCGAGGCGATCGCGCAGCAGATTCTGCCGGAAGGCACGCTCATGGTTCTCGAGCATCGCAACGGCGACAACCTCGTCGAACAGCGTCAGGTGCTCCAGCCGCGCATCGTCATCGAAACGCAGGTCTCCAGCGACAAGCCGGACGACGTGGCGTATGAGGTGAAGGAGCGCGAGCACGACCTGATTGTACCCAAGACGATGCCCATCGTCGTTCTGGTGAACGGCGGCTCGGCGTCTGCCGCGGAGCTGCTTTCGGGCATGCTCCAGGCCAACAACCGTGCCACCATCGTCGGTAGCGTCACTCTCGGCAAGGGCGTCGGTCAGGCTGTGATTCCTTTGCCCTTCGGGCGCGGCATCTCGGTGACGACCTTCGAGTTCCTGCCGGGCGGTGCCCGCATGGACTGGGTGGGCGTTGTTCCGGACGTCGAAGTGAAGAACGACGACGACCCGGCCGTCGACGAGCAACTGGAAGCCGGCAAGTCCGAAATCGGACGGCAGCTCCAGGCCGCCAGCGATGCTCAAAAGCGTCGCGACGAAATCAAGGCCAAGAACGAAGAGGCCTGGACCAAGTACATGCGCGAGCGCAACGCCAACCCGTAAGGGCGGCGCCAGGCATCGCGCTTTGTTTCATCTCAAAGCAAAGCGCTCGTTTTTCAACGGGCGCTTTCACTCTCGTAACTGGAGAATAACTATGCGCAAGTTTCTGACAAGTTTGCTTGTGCTGTGCTTCGCGGCCATGAGCACCGTCTCGGTGACGAATGCTCAGACGCCCGAGAAGAAGCCGGTCAACCCGATCATCATCATCATGGGTGCCGGCACCGGCGGCGATACCACCACCGCCGATGAGAACACCCCTGTCGTCCCCGGCGCCGGCGACAAAGCCAAGCCGGTGAATCCCCTGGACAGCGGCGGACCGCTGCCCGAGGAGCTGAAGAAGTTCTTCCAGATGTTCAGCCAGCAGGCGGCGCTCACCCCGCAGCAACTGGAGAACATCTACAAGAGCACCTGGGCTCAGGTGAATGCCACGTACTACGACCACGCCGCGTTGAAAGACTTCGGCGCCTGGAAGAACAAGTACGACGGCAAGCTCACCACCCAGGCCGAATTGGAAGCCGCCATCAAAGAGATGATGGCTTCGCTCGGCGACAAGTGGACGTTCTACACCACGTCCGAAGAGATCAAGCAGTCGACCGCACAGCACAATGCTGGTCTCGAGCCGCTCGGCATGATGTTCAAGAAGAACGCCGACGGCACCTACTCGATCGACTACGTGATGTACGGAACCCCGGCTCAGAAGTCCATTCTGCGCAAGGGCGACGTCGTCAAATCCATCAACGGCAAAGACCTTGCCGCCCTGACGCCCCAGGAAGTGGAGCGTCTCACGCTCGTAAAAGCGGGTGACGAAGCGCAAGTCGTCTTCGTTCTGGACGGTCAGGATCAGACCCTGACGTTGAAGTCGGCTCCCGCCGATGCGCCCGACCTCAATGCCAAGCTTTTGCCCGGCGGCATCGCCTTCATCCGCTTGCCCGACTTCTCGGGTCCGCAGGTGATTCAGGCGTTCGTCTCCACCCTTGCCGAAATGCACAAGGCGAACGGCGGCAAGCTCAACGGCATCATCCTCGATCTGCGTGGCAACCCGGGCGGCGTCTTCGACCTCGCTCGCCAGTTCTCCTCTCTCTTCCTCGCCGAAGGGGTAATCGTCACCTCCACGACCCGCAATGGTCTCGAGGTGAAAGAGGAGCGCTTCAGCGTCGTGAAGGCATGGCCTCATGACCTGGGCGACGCGGACGCCGAGGACCTCGCCTTCATTCGCACGCTGGAAACCGCGCCGATGGCTGTCCTCGTTGACGGCAACTCGGCAAGCTCCGCGGAAATCGTGACCGGTGCCCTCAAGGACAACGGTCGCGCCGTGATTGTCGGTGAGACGACCTGGGGCAAGGGCGTCGGCTACTCGTCCGGCCGTCACCGCGGCGCCGGCGGCTGGATCTCGGTAACGGGACTCAGCTACCTGACGCCGTCCGGCTACAACCTCGCCAACAAGGGCATCGTCCCCAACATCGAGGTTGCCCAGCCGCGCGGCTCGGCGCTGGACGTTCAGCTCGACGCGGCCATCAAGGCTGTGAAGGACGCATCGGTGACTCCTGCCAAGCCTCAGGGCCAGCAGAGCTCGCCGCTGCAACTGATCGACCCCAGCTCGGTCTACGTGCAGGCTGCCGCCATCGCCCTCTTCCTGCTCATCATCGTCTGCTACGGTGTGCACCTGCACATGCGCGCGCAGCGTGAGAACAAGAAGAACGGCGGCAAGTAATCTGTGAAAGGAGCGTTCTCGCTTTTGGGAACGCTCCTTTGACTTTCCAGGAGACGTCCATGTAGAGGCGTTTCCGCTTTCCGCATTTTGAAAACGGAGGGCAAAACTATGGTTGCAACGACAAAGGAGGACACCCATGAACCTAACTAGGTAGAGGCGCCGGCGCGCGCTAATGTCTCTTAAGCAGGACTCTGGAGCGTTTAGCAAACGCTTCTTGTCTGTGGACGTATGCGAATTGATTTCGTGCGTTCCTAATTCTGCAAAGAACAGTCACCCAACTCCATTCTGCGCCGGTGTCTCCTACCAAAGGAGGCATCATGGGCAAGTCCTACCGTCACAGCTACAAGAGCTACGACAACGACGAGCGCGAAGAGCGTGGTCACATCCCCGTCTTCATCAACCTCGATGAAGTCTTCATCACCGAGTCCACCGTGCAGAAGCTCCTCGATCGCGATGGCGGTCAGATCGAGCAGATGCGCCGCGACTTCGAGGATGGACGCGAGATGGTCCGCTGCGTTCTGCGTCATCGCGCCGGCGGCGGCTACAACATCGAAGACGGCCGTCACCGCGTGATCGCTGCTAAGCTCGCCGGCATCTGCTTCATCGAAGCGATTGTCGTCGGCTAAAAACCCGGGAAGGCCGCAGGACAAACTCTGTGTAAAAACAGAGTCCCTGCGGCTTTCTCACCTTTTTGCGGCAAAAAACGTCACACGTGCGATGCGGCTCAAACGCCAAAAGCACAAGACACATAGGAAGGTTCCCAAATGAATCGTGGAACACTGCTGACAGTTCTCGGCACCGCCGTCAGCATCGCGGCGCTGGCTTTCTGGGCCTATGCGGCTCCGGCTGCGGGTTCTGGCTGGATTCTCTTCTTCGCCTTCATCGGCGCGCTGAATCTGCTCGACTCCATCAGGAACGGCACGCTCGCCACCGTATCCGGTGCGGCAATCACGGCCACCGCCGCCTTCATCTGGTTCACCAATCAGGGCGTCGAGCACGCCGGTTGGGTCGGTTTCCTGGCCATCCTCACCGGCTTCGGCACCATGACCGCGCTCAACAACGCGGTCAAGAGCAACACCTGATTTGCTGAAAGACGCTTGAATCTCGAGGTGGTTGAGACATCAGTGTGGAAACGCATTGATGCTCTCAGCCACTTCACTTTTGCGCCTTTTATACTATGTTTTATAGTTATCCAAGAGCAAAAAGTGAACGGCTCAGGGCTTCATAGCCAAGAGCCGCTCACAATCGTCGTCGACGGTACAGATCGAAGGCCCGCGCGCATTCACACATGAGTGAAAGCGGCGCGCGAGCCTTCTTAGGTTCTCGCAGATAATGCGGCCATTTTGTCGGTTCTGGCTGCCGCAACCGTTGCCGGCTCCCCATCACACGCTCGTGACGGAAAGCCGGTTTCTCAAGCGCCCGTAGCCGACGAAGAGCCACTTGCCCACGACATGGAGCCTGACAAGCCGAGCCAACTTCAGCATCAGGAACAGGGACCCGACCACGAGGAACCAAGCGAACTTCACCAGTCCGCCCAGTACCGACTGCACACGCTTAGGCGCATACTGCCGGTAGCCGGAAGCCACCGCCGTACCGCCCACGCCCAGCCATCGCCAGATGAAGCGGCCGCCCGCGACTGCCAGGTCGCGCGCCGCCACCAGCTTGGAGCCGACCAGCCGGAAGAACCCGACTACCAGGTCAGCCGCCACTTCCGACATGAGCCGCTCTTCCAACTTCGGCTCAGGCACCGTCACCGACAACTTCTTCAGCACCGGCAGACGCCTTGCGGCGATGGCGATGACGACCGACGCCAGCATGAGGAGCATGCAAACGCCGTAGAAGTTGAGGCTCTGGATGAAGCCGTTGTTGCGCTGCAAGGCGGCTACGAAGAGCTGCCCGGCAGTCACCGACATCGCCGCCACGATCGTGGCGACAATCGGCGTCCAGAGTCGCTTCCACCAGCCGTCCAGATTGCTCTGGAAGAGCAGAAGCCAGATGGCAGCGATGACAGCCAGCGCGCAGACGAACCGCACAGGGAAGCTGCCGAAGCCCGAAGCCGTAGCGGCAATAGTCATTACTGAGAACGCCGCGAGGTAGAACACCCCATCGCGCCAGCGCAGACGTCCGACATCGCCGAGCAGCATGAGAGCCGCCACGGCTAGACCGAATGCCATGCCGCCGATGTGAGCGGAGAACGCCACGCCTGCTGCTTCCTCGACACCGCCGAGCTGAGCCCAGAGCGACATCCACTGCATGACCAGATATTCGCCCAGGAAGAACACGCTCAGGGTGGTGATCAAGTTGAAGGTCGGCGTCATGCCGTCCACGCGAGCGCGCGGATAGTACAGAACGTAGGCGCCGAGCACTCCTCCGATTGCACCTGAGGCTCCCAGGAT
>JADYYD010000271.1 GCA_020853845.1 Candidatus Melainabacteria bacterium | reverse complement strand
GGATTGATTGTTTTAGAAAAATTCAAAATTATCGACCTGCTCGGACAGGGCGGCATGGGAAGCGTCTACAGAGTGGAACACTTGCTCATGCAGCGGCAGTTCGCTCTCAAGTGCTTGAACAAATTCCAATCGGCCGACGGCGCCTGGCGACGCTTTCAGAACGAGGCCAAAGCCGCCCACCTGCTCGATCACGCCAATCTTCTGAAAGTATATGAATTTGGTCTTTTGCCGGGCGGCCAGCCTTTTTTCCTCATGGAGTTGGTGGAGGGTGAAACACTTGCTGATGAAATAAAGAAACTCGGTCAATTGCCGATCGAGCGCGCCGTCAAGATTTTCATTCAAGTTGCTTTTGCACTCAGTTACGCACACGAGAGCCATGTCATTCATCGCGACATAAAACCGAGCAACATAATGGTGTCGACAAAATCGGACGGCACCGAGACAGTGAAAGTTGTCGACTTCGGCATCGCCAAATTAACGGGCATCGACGAATTCAACCAGCAAACGCTGACAAAGACAGGCGAGATTTTCGGCAGCCCGCTTTATATGAGCCCGGAGCAGTGCACGGGGACAGCCGTCGATCACAGGAGCGATCTTTATTCGCTTGGTTGTGTGTTTTTCGAAACTCTCACCGGCGCGCCGCCTTTTATTGGTGAATCGGCACTTTCTACGATGATGAAACATCAGTCGGAAAAGCCCCTTTCACTCAAAGAAGCTTCGCTGGGAACTCAATATCCTTTCGTATTGGAAGAAATTGTACGTAAGCTTCTGGAAAAAGATCCAAACGATCGCTATCAGTCTGCAAGCGCTCTGGCAAAAGAACTCATACAGCTTGAGAGGAGACTGGCCGAGGAGTCGAAAAGCGCACTGCCGACCGTCGAACAGACTCAAGTGCTTAAGCGCGTAGACCGCCTGGACAAGAAAGAAATTGTTCTGAATGCATCTTCGTTTTCTCTTTTGCTCTCGATTGCTGCCGTCATTTTTGCCCTCGGTGCGTTTACAAGCTTTATCGTCACAGCACCAGGAAAAGAGAATTCTGCCGCACAGCCTAATCTAAATGACGAAACTTCAATTACACCAGGTCGATTTCCGGACGCCGGAGAATTGAAATTAGATTTGCTCGCCAGAGTAGCAAAGCAAACAAGAGCTAGTTCGCCTCAGGGCAATAAAGCGACTGATGGAACATCGGCCGCGGCCAACAATGAAGAAAATGCGATTTCAACTTTGCGAGAACTCGGTTCCACAAATGGCCAGTACGAAGAGAAAGTAACGCAGAGCACTCACTGGTCGATACCGAATGGTTTGCGGCGTGATTACTCGTTCCCTCAAAAACTGCAGCTTGGCAGTTTGCTGACTGCAGGCGGTGAAAAGCACGATGCCATCGGTGAGCGCTCTATTCCTAATGATGAACCAGTCGGATTTGTAGCCAACGACAATCTGACAAAGAATCCCGACTATCTGAAAAAATTCGCTCCTGATGAATTGACTTTGCTCGATCTGAATTGCAGTCACATCAAGTCCCCGGGGTTGTACAAAAATATTGGCGGTTTAACCGGGCTCAAGTTTCTCAATCTATACGACACCAAGTTCGAGCCCAGCGACTATCCAATGCTGGCGAATCTAAAACAGTTGAGATATTTGAACGTTGCCTGGACAGACGCCGATGTGAAGGAACTGATGCGCTACTTGCCGCCTGACAATCTCTGCTCTCTGGATGTATCCGGCTCGACTCAAACTTCCGAACTGACGCGCAATATTTCTCGTTTCCCAAAACTCAGACAATTGATTTTGTGCCACTGCCATCTCAGAGACAAAGATGTCGAACCACTTCGCAAATCAAATTTGACTACTTTGTGCATCACCGTTAATAACCATCTCACCGACCGGGCCATAGAATCGCTTTCCAGCTCAAAATCATTGCTCCGACTGGATTTAAGCGGTTTAAAAATCACCGCGCAATGTTGGAAGTCGCTGGTGAAATATCCGCGACTGCAAAAGGTGAAACTTGGATATATGGGCTGGGATTCACGAGACAAGCTCATTTTCGCCAGGCGAATGCGCGAACATGCGCCGCACATTTTTGTCGATTTCAATAGCAGCCACTATCAGGACTTTACGATGGCCGTCACCGACGTACCGTGGATCAATGAAGGCAATGATGTGCACAGCTTACCGACGAGACTTTTCTTCGAGAGAGAGAGAGGCGTCAAAGATGCAAAACACGTGCAATGGTGAAAACGCTATCGGCGCCGGTTACGCCGCACGCGATTTCAGTTGTTTGATCAAATCGTCTTGTCCGAGCATGTAGCCTTGCTGAGCTTGTTCGTCGGCATATACGGCAATCGCGTTGACGCACTCGGTAATCAAGCTCGAGGGCGCGAATTCAGACATGCGCATCAATACTTGCTCGACGGCAATCCATTCTTTCGAATCAAGCGCAATGGACTCGTCCAGGCGCTGAGTCACCATGTGACGGTGTTTGGCCGCATCAGGGGGCTGAGTCTTGCGGCTTTGTGATTGACTTTGTGTTTTCTGATTGAACTTGACGCGTTTCATTTAAATAACTCCCAGACTGCTTAGTCCCCATCTCTTGCCTTCTCAAAAATTGGTCGGCTCGGACGTTGCCTAATGCATGACGGAATCTTTGCTCGAATTAGGCAAAGATTGAAGAAATCTCATACGTGCACGTGATGAACGGTTTTCGATGGACTTGAAAACATGATTTTCTCTTTTGATTTCTTGCAGGTTTCCTGCGGATTTCTCCATGGCTCTTTCGACGCCGGGGCAAACTATTAGTTCCGACTAAAGCACATTCTTTAGCATTGCCTATGCGCCATAACGCCTTTGGATATCAGGGTTTTATCGGATACCGGCCTCAGGCATATAGGGTTCTAAATCTTTGCATCTAATCGCGCTTCGTCCAGCGTGCCGGTTTGACATCTCAAAAATGAGCGAAACCAAAGGCGTGAATGTTCACATCATTCCGGTTAGATCGCTGCCAATTGATATAATTGAAGGAGTTCGATTCGGGGAACCCGTGCCGCCTCTCTAGCTTTTGTGAGGCGCGGTTTTCGTCGGGATGCTGCCAGGTTCAATGCTCTCCGGATCGCTACTGAGGCGACGAAGAGCATGTCCGTACTTTGGACAAACCAGTTTTGCGCAAAGCAAACAACTGAACAGGACAACAACAATGAACGAGACTAAAGCAACTACAAAAACGACGCATCCACATACGGGTATGACGACGCGCCATGATGCATGGTGGTTGGCTCCGTTGATGGTGGCAACAGGATTCACGATTTTCATCGTCTACGCGACATATCGTGCATTCGAAAACAACTACTACGAAATTGGAGCAATTATTTCTCCCTTTTATTCGCCGAAAATTGTTCTCGATTGGTTCCCTTTCTCTCCGGCATTACTTATATTGTGGGTGCCGGCAGGTTTTAGAGCCACCTGCTACTACTATCGAAAAGCCTATTACCGTGCTTACTTTCTGACGCCGCCGGCATGCGGTGTGAAGGTATACGGAAATAATGGTTATACAGGCGAGAGAGCTTTTCCATTCGTTCTGCAAAATCTGCACAGGTATTTCTTCTATCTTGCGACTCTAGTTTTGCTCATCCTCTGGTACGACGCCTTCAAAGCATTGATCGAACCGACGTTCCATCTGGATCTTGTGACGGTGATCATGTTCATCAATTGCTTCCTTCTGTCCGGCTATTCATTCGGTTGCCACGCATACAGACACCTGGCCGGCGGCGGATTGAATTGCTTCAGCAAAGACGAAAGCACAAAGCGCAGATTTAAAGTATGGGAATTCGTCTCCAAGCTCAACGAGCATCACATGGGCTGGGCATGGTGCTCGCTCTTCTCAGTAGGTTTCACTGACTTCTATATTCGCCAGGTTTGCGCGAACGTTTTCCCAAATCCGACTTTCTTTTAATCAGGATTCACGATAATGACTAATTACGAAACACACGAACATGATGTTCTCGTCATCGGCGCCGGGGGCGCCGGATTGAGAGCGGCAATCGAAGCCTCGGCGCAAGGAATGAACGTCGGACTGGTTTGCAAATCTCTGCTGGGCAAAGCCCACACAGTTATGGCTGAAGGCGGTGTCGCCGCGGCCCTCGGCAACGTCGATCCGGAAGACAACTGGGAAGTTCACTTCCAGGACACCATGAATGGTGGCAAGATGATGAACAACTGGCGCATGGCCCAGTTGCATGCGCAAGAAGCGCCGGACAGAGTGCGCGAGCTGCAAGAGTGGGGCGCGGTCTTTGACAGAACGAATAAAGGTCAAATTCTCCAGCGTGCATTCGGCGGTCACAAATACAAACGCCTCTGTCACGTCGGCGACAGGACCGGCTTAGAAATGATCAGAACTTTGCAAGATCAAGGTATTCACCGCGGTTTTGCTGTTTATATGGAATGCTCCATCACCAAACTGATAAAGGACGGCGATAAAGTATCCGGCGCCTTCGGCTATTACAGAGAAGACGGGCGCTATGTACTTTTCAAAGCGAAAGCGATTGTCCTTGCCACAGGCGGTGTCGGCAAAGCCTTTACCGTCACTTCCAATTCGTGGGAGTACACGGCAGACGGACAGGGTCTGGCCTACGACGCGGGCGCTGACCTTATTGATATGGAATTCGTTCAATTTCACCCGACGGGCATGGTCTGGCCGCCCGGCGTTCGCGGCATCCTCGTCACTGAGGGCGTTCGCGGTGAAGGCGGTATATTGAGAAACAAAGACGGCTATCGTTTCATGCGCGATTATTTGCCGGAAAGCACCAAAGATCAGTTCTCCGCAAACGACGCGGAATCAGAGCGCTGGGTAAATGCTGCAATCGCCGGTGTGAAAACCAAAGATAAAAGACCGCCGGAATTGTCCACGCGAGACAATGTAGCGCGCGCCATCTATACGGAAGTCAAAGAAGGACGCGGTTCGCCGCACGGCGGAGTCTTCCTGGACATCAGCTATCAGGATGCAGCTCGCGTGCGTAAAAAATTGCCGTCGATGTATCACCAGTTCAAAGATCTGGCCGACGTCGACATCACGGCCGGACCGATGGAAGTCGGACCGACAATGCACTACATCATGGGCGGCATCAGAGTCGACGCCGACTCGCAAATGAGTCGCGTGCCGGGACTTTTTGCAGCCGGCGAATGCTCGGGCGGCATGCACGGTGCTAATCGTCTGGGTGGCAATTCTCTTTCCGACTTGATCGTATTTGGACGCCTCGCCGGACTCGGCGCTGCAGAATATGTCAAGAAATTAGGCGCTGCACCGGCTGTTCCTCAAGATCAAGTAGATGCGGCATTGGCTGAAATGGAAGAACCTTTCCAGCGTGGCGGCAGCGGCAGCGCCAAAAACCCCTACGACGTTCAGAAAAAACTGAATCAGATAATGAGCACGTATGTCGGCATCTTCCGCAACAAGGAAGATCTGGAAATAGGTATTCAAAAATTGCAGGAGCTGAAAGAAGACATCAAGAATGTTGGCACAAAAGGCTCCAAAACCTACAATCCGGGTTGGCACATGTGCCGCGATTTGAAAAACATGATGATCGCATCTGAAGCAATCGCCCTCAGCGCACTTTCCAGAGAAGAGAGCCGGGGAGCGCACAGCCGAACGGACTTCGAACAGCTCAATCCTGAACTCGGCAAATTCAATACCGCAGTATCAAAGGACGCAGATGGCATGAAGCTGGAAAAAACTCCCTGCCCTGTGATGCCCGAAGACCTGAAGAGACTTTTCGCGAAGAAGGAGACTACACATAATGGCTGAAGCTAATTTGAAAGTGTTTCGCGGCGAAAAGGACAGCGGCACTTTCGAGAATTACAAAGTTCCGATTGAAGAAGGAATGGTAGTTCTCGATGCCATTCACTACATTCAACAAAATATGGATCCAACGATTGCCGTGCGCTGGAATTGCAAAGCAGCCAAGTGCGGGTCCTGCTCAGCCGAGGTGAACGGCAAGCCGCAATTACTGTGCAAGTCACGCATGGACAAATTCGAGCCGGGCGAAGAAATCACGGTGCAGCCGATCAAGACTTTCCCGCATGTAAAAGATCTGGTCGCCGATGTTTCCTGGAACTACGAAGTGAACAAAAAAATCGTTCCCTTCACGCCCCAACCCGGTCACAACTGGGTCGTTTATCAGGAAGATATCGAGCGCGTGCAAGAATTCCGCAAGTGCATCGAATGCTTCCTCTGCCAGAACGTCTGCCACGTTTTGCGCGACCACAACCGCAAGGACGGCTTCTATGGTCCGCGTTTCATGGTCAGATTGGCTGGTTTGGAAATGCACCCGGTCGATTCCGCCAATCGCTTGAAGATGGTCAAAGAAGATGCAGGCGTCGGCTTCTGCAACATAACAAAGTGCTGCACCGAAGTTTGCCCGGAAGACATTCACATCACCGACAATGCCATCATCCCTCTTAAAGAGCGGGTAGTGGACGAGTTTTACGATCCGATCGCCAAATTCTTCAAGTCAGTCTTCAAAGCAAAATAATCCCCTGCTTTGTTCCCGGACAATGGCTGTTTAGCTTATGCGCGTAAAAACAACATTACTGGCAGCCATAACGGCATTTTCTTTTTGCTTGCCCTTCCCTTCAGCATCTGAAGTTGGCGCCGGCAAAGATAAGATCCTGTCCGCCATTCTGCAACTGAAAATGTTTTCGCCCGATGCCAAAATATCCGTGCAGAAAGCGGACAAGCAAGCGGTTGTCACCATATACAGTGCAGCTTATGAAAAAGCTCAGGGAGGCCTGCTGAAGATCGATGCGGTCTTGATTGCAAAGTCCGTATTTGACAATGATGCAGATCTGGTCCGAACCAAAGTCTGCTTCGGCGGCTTAAAATCAGGTGGGACGTTCAATCAGGTCAGTGTTTCCAAAGGCGACATCAAAGCATTCGGCTCCAATCAACTGAGCAAAGCAGACTTGCTTGACTCACTGGAAGTCGTTTCCTTGAGGCAAACCAGCGCGCCTCCTAAAGCCGCCGCTGCGGCTGGTGCTCGAGCCGGACTCGGCGAAGAAGATGTGGAACTTCTTACACCGTCGGGCTTCGCCCGCGGCAAATGGTTGTCCTTTCGTGATGCGAAAACCGGACTGACTCTTTCTTATCCTTCGCACTGGCAGCTCGTGGAAAAGCCGGACAAAGATTCGCTCTTCCAGATAAAGTCACCAAATTGTGCTCTCTCATTTACTTACACGCATTCGCCCGGCATGCCGGTACGACAGGCTGTGCGTCTCTGGGAAAATTTCGTATTTCCTCATTTGACCGACTTCAAATTGATCAATGCCAGACGCGTGCGGCTCGGTCAAAAGGGCAGCATGGAAGGCATTTCCAGGCTGATTGAGTTTAAAGTCGACGAAGTGAATTTAAGACAGCGCTGGATCTTTTTCGGTCAGACCGGCAATGTCTTCAATGCCGTGATCACTATGCCTGAAAATGCGAGCAGAGTCGATATCCCGGACATGTACAGAATTCTTCTCAGCATGACTTTTACAGGCGGAACGGCGGCAGGGCAAGCGCAGGAAGGAACCCAGGCAAAGCCGGAGCTGCGTCCGG
>JADYYD010000270.1 GCA_020853845.1 Candidatus Melainabacteria bacterium | reverse complement strand
GGAAATTTGGAAAAGGGCATGGGCTTCATGCCGAACATCATGAAGCAAATGGCCAATTCGCCCGCTGCGCTTGAATCGTTTCTCTCTTCGCGCGACGCTCTTTTGCGCGGCTCGCTCGATGCGCAGATGATTGCCTTGATTGGAATCGTCGTTGCCGAGATTTATTCTTGCGAGTACTTGCTGGCATCGCGTGTAGCCCAGGCGAAAAAAGCAGGAGTAAGCGAGGAAGAACTGAAGTTGGCGCGTCAACAAAGTTCTTCCGACAAAAAGAAGGATATTGGTCTGCAATTCGTCCGCAATGTAGTTGTGCGCCACGGGGCCGAAATGCCCGCGTCCGATATTCAGGATCTAAAAACCGCCGGGTACACCGATGGCGAAATAGTCGAACTATTGGCGAATACTTCGCTCAATATGTTCGTCTATTATTTGATTCAGGTCGGTCAGCCGGAGCTGGATTTTCCGAAGGTTGCCCTGCCGTTCCCTGTATAGGTCACCTACCTATATTAAATTCCCATATTAATTCTCGAAGGTCCGTATGTTCCTTTCCTGGAACCATCGGACCTTTTTGCAGTCTACCCCGCTGATAGCCAGCAGAGGGGGTTTTTTCCCCAGGTTAAGGGGTTGATGACCATGGGAATTAAGCTCGATCCGCAGTACCTAAAAAGGTATAGGGAAATCGCTGGGTTGCTTATGAAGTACGGCAACTCGGATCTGGTGAGAAATGCCGGTTTAGAAGAAGCGCTGAAAGACGACGAAAATCTAAGCAGGGAAGTGAAGGGAACTGCCGAAGAGTTGGCAGCGGACCTCGAGCGACTCGGTCCGGCTTATGTGAAGCTCGGACAAATTCTTTCCACCCGTGGAGATTTGTTGCCTGCGCCGTATTTGCTTGCGCTGTCCAGATTGCAGGACAACTGCGAGCCGTTTGCGTATGAGGAAGTCGAACAGATCGTGTCTCACGAATTAGGCGTTCGACTTACGAAAGCCTTTGCCGAATTCAACAAGGAGCCTTTAGCAGCAGCGTCTCTGGGGCAGATTCACAAAGCGAAAATGCGTGATGGACGTGAAGTAGCCGTCAAAGTGCAGCGTCCCGCAATTAGAGAGCAGATTCTCCAGGATTTGGAAATTTTTGCCGATGTGGCGGAGTTTTATGTGCTGCACACTGAACTCGGTAAAAAATACGAATTCGATGTGATGGTTGAGGAGTTTCGCAAGTCTCTATTGGGAGAACTCGATTATCGTCAGGAAGCGCAGAATCTCGAGACTTTGAGAAGAAATGTAGCTGAGTTCGATTTGATTGTGGTGCCTTTCGCGGTGGACGCTTTCACCACGACAAAAGTGCTGACGATGGAGTTTATCAAAGGCAAAAAGGTTACTGCCATCACCAATCTCGAACGCACCGAGTTGGACGGCGGGCCTCTTGCCGAACAGATCTTTGCTGCTTATTTGAAGCAGATCCTCGTTGATGGCTTCTTTCACGCAGATCCTCACCCGGGAAATGTGCTTCTTACAGATGATAAGAAAGTTGCGCTTATCGATCTTGGAATGGTGGCACGACTTACTCCAAGAATTCAGAAACAACTGTTGCAATTGGTTATTGCCATCAGTGAGGGTCGTGCCGACTCCGTTGCAAATATGGCGGTTGAAATCGGTGATCCCAAGCCTAAATTCGACGAGCAAACTTTCCGTCACAAGGTTTCAGAACTCGTGCAGACTGACCTCGATGCTAACATTGCTCAGATGAAAGTGGGGCACGTTATCGTCGGCATTACAAAAGCTGCCGGCGAATGTGGAATTCGTGTGCCTGCCGAATTGACGATGTTGGGCAAGGCCATGCTTCACCTCGATGAAGTGGGTCGTTCTCTTGATCCGGCGTTTGATCCCAACTATTCAGTGCGCAGGAATGCCGGTCATATTTTAGAACAGCGCTTGGTCAATGAAATCTCGCCCGGACATCTGCTGAATACTTTGATTGAAGCCAAAGAAAGCTTTGAAAAGTTCCCGCGGAATGTAAATAAGATCATGGATCTGGTGGCACAAAATCAACTGTCGATGAAAGTTATCGATGAGCCGCTTCTTGTAGATTCATTTCAGAAAGTCGCCAACCGCATCACTCTCGGACTTGTATTGGCGGCGCTGATCATCGGCGCGTCCAATCTGATGACTGTTCCAACCAAATGGACAATCATGGGATATCCGGCGCTGGCAATTCTATTTTTCATCATGGCTGCCTGCGGCGGTTTCGCCCTTGCGATTCAAATTGTTTTCTACGATCAAAAGCCACAAAAATTGGGCGATCCTGACGTGGTCAGCAGGTAGTCTGAATCAGTCTTGAAACAACCAGGGTCCGGCGTTGCGGCGTCACGATACCGTCACGTTGGCGATCAATAGTTTTAACTGAACCTTACTATAAATTTGTACCAGGGGCAATTTCAAATGACCGTGGGACTTTACGGCCGGCTAAATGAATTTGCTGCGCCAAAATCTCACCGCACGCAAGCGGTTGATGATCAGCAGAGCGAACCTGAACCGAGCTTTGCCGAAAAGACAGGCAGCGATTTAGCCAATCCAAGGTCTGGAAGTCTCGGTGCGATAGACGCTACTATGCGCTTGGGTGCGGCGCCCAGCTTCCTGAGCGACTTAAGTGTAGATGCTCGAAACGATGGAATTTTGTCCGATGGTTTCAAATTTCACGACGTGCAATTTTTCGACAGTCAACAGTCTTCAATCTCCAAAGCTTTCACACCGCTGTCCGCGACACTGGCTGACTCGGATTCATCAGGACTGCACTCTTTGCCATCAGTCGAACTCGTAACCTAAATCTGTAACCACTTTGCACCGATTTAAGTCTTTTCTTGCATGGATAGTCTATCCTTGTGGCCGTTGCGCTGGGCTAACCGCGCAAATGCTTAGGAGGTCTGATGACGGCGAACGTTTACG
>JADYYD010000269.1 GCA_020853845.1 Candidatus Melainabacteria bacterium | reverse complement strand
TATGATGTGGAGCCGCGCCTGTCGACTGCATCTCCTAGCTCGGCGGAAGCAGGGTTAATTGTGAAGGCATAGGAAACTGTGACCAGCATCAAGACAGTACCGGCCAAAAACAGATTGGGTGTGATTGCCAGCAATGGCAAGACAAATGCCGTCATTGCCAATCCCAATGCCGTTGTTATGCGTATGCCGATCCTATTGGCAAGCAATTCAGTAGCAGGGGCTAAAATTGCATAAAGTAAGATTCGACGCGGTAAACAATCCGCCCACGACAGCCGGAGTCGCGCATGCAATCCGAATTGCATGCATGGGAAACAGTGGCTCCATGAGAGCCCAACTGGCTGCGGCAAGCGCGACGGCGAATGCGGATGAAAGAACGCTTTTGTCAGTGACGATATCGCGCAACTCTTTGAATGTGGCGCTCCAGGGCGGTTGCGTATCGGGGTTCGTAGTGGAGGGTGTGAAAACTATTCTCAAAACAGCATCAACCGCCAACAGTGCAAAGGCGAAATAAAATGGCGCCTGGTAGCCGAATTTGTCAAACAATTCGCCGCCGACGATCGGACCGACTACTGATCCTGTGGTTGCTCCCACCATGGCATATCCCATGCCACGCACGCGGTTTTTCACATAGTATTTGGCTACCAGTGCCAACCCTGCAGTCCACGTGCAGGCAACGCCCATGCCCTGAAGAAATCGACCGGCAAAAAACAATTCGCGACTGGTGCCGAAGTAAAACAGCACAGTCGAAATTAAAAGAAGCCAGACACCAATAACCATCGGACGCCTGCGCCCAAGGCGATCGGTGGTAATGCCGAGAGGAATGAGCGCGATCAACATTCCCATCGCATAGGCACCATATAAGGTGCTAATGATATGCTCGTCGGAAATATGCGCCGGAGACTCCGGCGTCAACGGGCAGATCATGTTGTAGAGAAATTCTTCTTCGAAGAGCGCGAACGAGCATACGAAAAGCACCATCCATGGATGCGAACGTATCTTTTCGACCCAGCTCATTTATCCGCCACTAATTCCCGAAAAGGCGCCAGCTAGAACAATTAGTTCTTCCAGATCGAGTTATACACTTGCTGCCCGTCCAGCCAAACGCTGCCGACTGTTCCACTTTTTAAGTGAAGACATAGAATTTCGCCGGCTGTCCCCAGCCCTGGCTGGTTTCTTCCACGGACTTCATCAGCTCCGCAAACTCGCGAGTATTCAAAAACCTTGCTTCGCGCGCCAAAAATTCCGGCGCTTTGATACGGGGCTGAGACCATTGGGGAAACGGCGGTCATTGACACCTCCGGAGGGTTTCAAAACTTTTAGTAAGGCGAACTGTCTTATGGAATCAAAGAAATATGGCAAGAAGGTGGCAGAAACTTTAGTCTTCGTGTGAAGGAAGAAAGTGCTGACGGGGTAGATATAGCAAACAAAAAAATAGTTACTAAATAGTGACGCTGTCGGCTGTGTTTAATTCTGAGCCCGCTCGCGATCTTTTTTGGCCATTGCGGCGTTGCCCATCTTCTCGTAACAGCGCGAGAAAATCGCATCGCCATTTAGAAGTCTTCCTTCACCTCATCACGCGCAAGCAAGCGCTCCGCCTGCATCGAAAGTTCGAGAAAACGCTCGGGCACGTTGGGCGCGCGCATGAACTGGCGGCAAAGATCGACGGTGCGTCTCAATGCTCTGACGACATCGCCTTCATCATATGTGGTGGCAAGTCTCATTTGCTCCCAGGTAGCGCCGTGAGCCCACATCTCCGTCAATCCGGAAAAGGTCGGCGATATGGAGATTGGAACATCGACATCGAAATCTCTCTGGGTGCGGAATAACTGGCGCCCAAGCTGACCGACGGCTTCGAAAGCAAGCTCTGCTTCCGGGCTCACTCGCGCTCTTATCGGATCGTGCAAACGACCTTCTTCAGTAACAAGCGCCGTCATCATGGCGGAGAATTGCGGAACGGTCAGGTGATCGAGAGGACCATTGATTGCCACTTCGCAGAGGAAAAGTTCGTTGGTGCCTCTGATAGACGCCGCCATCTGTCCGAATTTCGTGGGCTTGTCGCCGTCCAGATATCCTTTCAATCGCAAAATATCAGCGAGCGCTACAAATGTCCGCCAGTATCTGGTCGTTTCTTTCTGAATTCTGCGGTCGAATTCTTTTATGCGCTTTTCCAATTGGCGCTCACGCTCAGTCTGCTTGCTGCAAGGCTTTTGAACCGGACAGCCATGGCACGGCATGGCATAAGCTTCCGAAAGCAGTTCTGAAATTTCATTGCGAACTGTGGTCAGTGCTTCTTCGCCGTCGGCATCAGCTTTGTTCTTGCCTGACTTCAGGCTGCGCTCCATAATCTTCAATTGTTTATGCTTGGCTCGAATTGCCTCGAGACGCTTGGCATAAAGCGGCAGATCACCAATGACGTCAGGACAGAGCGGGCTCTTCAAACGCTCCAGCTCGCGCTCCCATCCCATCTTCTGTTCGTAGAGCGGTTCCAATTGGTGATTGATGAGGAACTGCCCGAAACTGCGCTCGATAAGATCGCGAGTTTCATCCAGAGTGTGTCTTTCCAAAAGATTTAGAACCATGCCGTAGGATGGCGTAAAACGGCTGGAGAGCGGATCGGCGTCGGCAATGGCCAGCTTGGCGGCATCCTCGACGCTCTCGAATGGATGGTGCAAAACTACGACATTGCCAACTTCATCCATGCCTCTTCTGCCTGCCCGACCTGACATTTGCAGAAACTCGCTGGCTCTCAACTGACGATGTCCTTCATCCGAACGCTTGGAAATCGAACTGATTACAGTGGTGCGCGCCGGCATGTTGATACCGGCGGCAAGAGTTTCGGTGGCGAATACGACCTTCAGCAAACCGCGCACGAAGAGCTTCTCGACCATTGCTTTCCAGCTCGGCAGCATACCGGCGTGATGCACGGACATGCCCTCGAACAGATAAGGCAGGTGAGGGTGATTCTTCAGATTGGGGTAATCATTGACGAAACTGTTGACTGCGATTTTCAGCTCGGCCTGCTCTTCCTTGGAAAGAAGAGGAATGCCGCGCGCCTTTTTCATGGCATCCTCGCAACCGCGGCGCGAGAATAAAAAGTAAATCGCCGGCAACATATTGCGGGCGGAAAGCTGTCCGAGCACATCACCTGGATGCGCTCCCAGAGACGGAATCGAGCGATGCTTGCGATCGCGGTGCATCAATTTTTTGGCGCCGAATCGACTTTTTAAAAGTGTATTTACGACTTTGCCGGGACTGAGCAGAGGATAGATGCGGCGGTCGCCAAAGTAGTAGAAACGCAGCGGCACAGGGCGGAAAGACGAAGACACCAGAGCAGTCGGACCATGTGTTTCATCGATCCAGGTGGTCAACTCATCGGCATTGGCGATGGTGGCAGACAGAGCAACGAGCTGAATATCTTTGGGCGCGTAGATTATTGATTCTTCCCATACGGTACCGCGCTCCGGGTCGTTCATGTAATGACATTCATCTAAAACGACCGAGGAGACATCCTGCAAATTGCGGCGCTTGTCACCAAGTATGGTGCCATACAGCATGTTGCGAAATACTTCGGTAGTCATTACGACTACGCGTCCATCACGGTTTATCGAGATATCGCCTGTAAGCAGACCGACTTTCTCTTCTCCATACTTGGCTCTGAAGTCGTGAAATTTCTGGTTGGAAAGTGCTTTGAGCGGAGTCGTGTAATAACAGCGCTTGTTCATGCTCAAGGCTTGCTCGATGGCAAACTCGGCAATCACTGTTTTTCCGGCGCCCGTAGGCGCACAGACCACGACGCTCTTGCCTTCCTCGAGGTGCTGAATGGCCTCGAGCTGAAAGTCGTCGAGCTGAAAGTTGAACAGGTCGGCTGCGCTTATTTGCACCTTGTTTAGTTGTTACCCCACCTGCTCAATACGAAATTCCACTTGCCAGCGCATGGATACCGGAAACAAGTAATCATCATAGTATAATTGCCTGCAGATGATTGCGTTGCGGGACGTGGCGCAGGGGTAGCGCGCACCTTTGGGGTGGGTGAGGCCGGAGGTTCGAATCCTCTCGTCCCGACCAAATCAAACGCACGGGCGACGCAGGTTGCCCGTTTTGCTTTCTGAGAACTTCAAATTGATGTTCTGGCGCAGGTTCAAGCGCAGGTTCAAGCGCGAGCGCGGCGGCGCTGGCGTGCGGCAGCAAGCCGGTTGTGGCAGGGCTGAGCAGCCTTCTCTACTGAATAAGCCAGATTGGCGGTGAATTGCCGAACACTGAAAGCTTCAGCCGGGCTGTCAATCAGCTCTCTTTCGGGGATCGGCGGAAAGAGCGGAATCTCGGTCCGGGCAGCGGGCGCAGCAGTCACGGTCTTCTCGGCAGGCGCAGGAGTTGCGGCTGCCGTAACTGAAGTATTTGCCGGACGCGCACCCATATCTATTGAATGCGTATCTTCAAAACATGGATTTAGATGCACGAAAGCTCGCAGCTTGAGCTTAAGCATAGCCTTTACGTGGCTATCCAACTGCTCAAGAGCAATCGTAGATTCGCCGCCTGTCGGCATTATCTTTTCCCCACCCAAAATGTAGTAAAAGTAGTTGCGCTGAATATACGGGACAGGGACTGCGTTTCAATATGATCTCGCGCCCTTAAACGCAAAATGTTAGCAGGGATTAAACGGTTGTCAATCTTGACATCCGCGGCGATTCAAAGAATTAATTTCAGAATTATTTGTCGCGCGGAGTGCAGCGCTGATGAGTCAAAACGCCGTCGTTTTGCATGATCTCTTTGAGCCGTTTCAAGCCGGTGTGCACGGCACGCGAAACACCCATCTCGGAAAGTCCGAGCACTGTGGCGGTTTCCTTTTGTGAAAGGTCATAAAAGAATACGAACTCGACGATCTGCCTGGTCCGCTCACCGAGCTTCTTGAGCGCCTGGGCGACAAGCTCGCGCTCTTCGTTTGACATGAGCTGCTCTTGATAACGCCTGTCCGGCACGGTTTCGCTCAAACTGCGGCGGTCTTCACGATCGTCATCTTCGCCTTGCGAATCAAAAGACTCGTAATGTACACGCGCTTCCCAGGACTGCTGAGCCTCCAGAACTTCTTGTACCGTAAAGCCGGAATACACCGCCAGTTCGTTGACTGACGGTACGTGGTCCAAAATTTTGGTGAGCTTCTCTTCGAGCTGAGCAAGCTGAGAATTCATTTCCGTAAGCCGGCGCGGGACCTGAACGAGCGAGCAATGGTCGCGCAGATAATGGCGAATCTCGCCCCTTATATAGCAAGTGGCGAGTGTTTTGAAGCTGGCAGACCGCGCGCGGCGCGGGTCGTAGTACTTGATCGCTTTGAGAAGCCCGATTGAGCCAACCTGAACGAGATCCTCGGTATAGTCCGGATTGAATTGCGCATACCGCCGCGCAAACTGCCGGACCAGAGGCATGTAGAGGCGCACGAGGTCATCGGTCTCCTCTTCCTTTAGAAAGGCTGGAGCCTGCTTTGGTGAGCGTTTCGTGCTGTTGGTTGATTCGGGATAAGAGGTTTCCATACCTGGCTTCCTTTATTTGGTATTGGACTCGCTTCTTGCCCCCCTCTCCCGTTTTTCCCTTGGCAACCGCTAATTAAACTGTTGACTGCTTTGGAATTCGCCACAGTTGTGGAGTGCGGAAGATTAAATGGATTAGAATTCCGATAGAATTGGTCTAGGCCAAGCATTTGCAATTAAGAGGAATTGGGTATCAGCAGCAAAGAACCGCCGCAAAGCCTGAAAGCGCCGCGCACCGTCGACAAGTTGATAGTGATGTGGGCGCGCGTTTCTGCGCAAAAACAATTACTGGTGCTGGGCATTCTCACCATCTCGGCCCTTGTCACATTCACCGCCTGGGTATGGGTGGACCGCGCTCAGCGCGTTTTGAACTCTTCGGTCGAACAGTTCGGAGTTGCTCTGGCTCACGCTCTGGCTCGCGGAGGCGCCGAATCTCTCACTCGCGACGGTAACTTAGAAGGGCTCAAATACTACATTTTGACCGAGCGCCAGAAAACGCCGTCGATCGTCTATATCGTATTCTGCGACCCATCGGGCAAAGTTTTGCTCGACAGCGAAGAACTGCAAACGCGCAACAAAGATACGCGGCCGATATTTCCCATTTTCAATGAACCACCCGGCAAGTACGCCACGCCCAATGTTTACCCCAGTCCCGCCGGATACAGACCGGTCGCCAACATTGCCGTGCCCATGGAGAGAAACAACGAAAAGCTCGGTATGTGCTGGGTCGGATTGGACAGCAATGCATTCACTATTTTGGGAACGCAAAAAGAAACGCGCAATTTCTTGGTGACGATCTTCGGTCTGGTAGGGCTTCTTGGCGCTCTGGGTCTGTGGGCTAACTATGCTTTGATCAATCGCCCGCTGCGAATTCTTTCGCAAGGCGCCAGCGAAATCGCTGCCGGTCGTTTCGGCCACCAGATCAAATCGCAGCGCGCCGGTCGCGAAATCGACCATGTAGTCAACGCTTTCAACTATATGTCCAGCCGCCTGCAACAGTACGACAAACAGAATGTCGACACTTTGATGGCGGAAAGAAACAAATACATATCAGAGCGCAACAAGTTGGAGCTCGTGCTAATGTCCATCGCCGACGGCGTCGTAGTCTGCGATCGCGACAACAAAGTACAGATCGTCAACGCTGCGGCAACACAATTGTTCGCCAAAGAAGCAAAAGAATTGCTCGGCAAACCGCTGATTTTTTGCACGGAAGAACCCGATTCACCGGCCATCTGCCACATCGTCCAGGCGTTCACAGACACGGTTTCGCCTGGCACGCTCGAGCCAGTCGTGCAATCGATTCACCTTGGCGATTTAACCGTTCGCATGCACATCGCGCCTATAAGTCTCAATCAAGAATTCCTCGGCTCCGTAATGATCATGCACGACGTTACGCGCGAGGCCGAATTGGAAAAGATGAAGAACGAGTTTATATCAAACGTTTCACACGAATTGCGCACGCCCATCACATCGATCAAAACCTATGTCGATACTCTGTGCAATCACGGCGAAAAATTGGACCCGGATATATACCGCGAATTTCTCGACATCATCGACAATGAAGCCGATCGCTTGATGTATCTCGTCAATGACGTGCTGGAGCTGAGCCGCATTGAAGAAGGCGATCGCGAATTGGAACTTATCGCCTTCCCTGTTTTCGATGCCGTCGAGCAAGCCGTGCGCTCCGTCAATCTGATGGCCCGCGACCGCGAGCTGGAGCTGAAAGTTACGCAAGGTCCGGACGTGCCGGATGTATATATGAATCGCGAGTCGATAGAACGCGTAGCTATAAATCTTCTCACCAACGCGATCAAATACACGCCCGCCGGCGGAACGATTGAAGTGTTGATCAATCACCTGAGCGAAACGAAAGAAGTCCAGGTTGCAGTGAAAGACAACGGTATAGGCATTCCCGAGGAATGCCTGCCGCAAATTTTCGACCGCTTCTATAGAGTGGAGCGTAAAGTTCATACGATCAAAGGAACAGGTTTGGGCCTGACGATTGTGACGAAGATTATTGAAAAGCATAAAGGTCGCGTGACCGTAGAATCGGCGCTGGGGCAGGGTTCCACGTTCTCCTTCTACCTGCCGACCGGCAATCCATATGAAGAAACAGAACCGGCAGGCGAAGACACCATTCCGCCTGCAATGGATGGAAACAGCCTCGGCAAGCCGAATCTGGCATCTCACGAATTAGCTTCATAAATATCTTTTTTCTCACAATTCCATTTTCTGCCTGCAAAACGCGATGCAGCGCACCGGCAGAGGGCGCCGCAAACCGCCTGACAACCATCACGCGGGAAGATTAGCAATATATGGCCTCTGCGCCGCGTTTCCAAGAAATTGCCGTGTTATCATTGCTCCATTGACAAGGCCAAAAGCCCTGTCAGTTGACAGTTCCTGACCGATTCTCGGCATACGTCGAGCATATAAAGCAATGGTCCGAGTTATATATCCTGGCTCATTTGATCCAATGACTTATGGGCACTTGGACATTGTTCAAAGGTCCAGCAAGCTGTTTGACGAAGTGATCATGGCAGTCGTCGGCAATCCTGGGAAATCCCCTCTGCTGCCGCCTGAAGAGAGAACAGAGTTAATCAGGGAAGTGGTAAAGGATCTGAAAAACGTTTCTATAGGGTCTTTTCAGGGTCTTACGGTTGATTACGCAAAACAGAACGACATAAAAGTTCTGATACGGGGGCTGAGGGCTATTTCCGACTTCGAAGCGGAGCTGGGAATGGAACAGGCGAATAAGCAACTCTTTCCTGAACTAGAAACTATTTTTCTCATGACAAAAGCCGAGTATTCTTTTATCAGTTCATCCACTGTGAAGGAAATTGCCCGCCTCGGCGGTGACGTATCCCAGTTTGTACCCCCACCTGTGAACGAATACCTGAAGAGGCATTTCAGCAGAGGCACCAAATAGATGACGACGCTAACCGTATCTCCGCAGCAGCAGCAAGCATCCGCCGCGACCTACAAGCAAACTTCGATATATAAGCATCTCGATTTGCTTGAGCATCTTATTGATGACGCCGTCGGCGTGTACAAGTTCAAATTCATCAATGCTGATGAGTTTCTCGATGTACTCGATAAAGCTCGCGCTCGCTTGCCTGAAGAATTGAAAGAAGCTGGAGACGTTCTTCAGCGCCGCGACGAAATTCTGGGTGAATCCCAGCGCCGCTCCGAACAAATTATCGCTACTGCCCGCCGGCAAGCCGAAAACATGCTGCACGAATCTGAGCTTCTCAAAGCCGTGCAAGCTGAAGTCGAGCGCATCCGCAAGCAAGTAGTTTCCGAAGTCGAACAAATGCGCAGAGAAGGCCTGGCGGAAGCTGAAAAGATTCGCCTGGAAGCCGAAGAGCATGCTGCCGCCACCCGCGAAGGTGCCGATCATTATGCTGAGCAGGTTCTCACGCGCATCGATTCAGATTTGCAAAATCTCGGACAACGTCTTGTCGAATCGCAAACCATTGTGAGAAACGGACAGAGATTGTTGGGTCAAGTGAAGAGACACCCGAGCACATCGGCTGTGAATCTCAACGCTACTCAAGTCCTGACCAGTCCCTTGCTCGGCGTGCGACCGGAACAACAACCGCCGCAGCAATAGTGCTAAGGCAAAATTGAAAGATTCAAGCTCCCGGATGAAAGTTCGGGAGTTTTTGCAATTTAATCAAGCGGCGAAACTCATCAATGCAGCTTTCACCACTTCGTTATCAACCGAGTTGAGAAGCTGCTCAAAATTGCCTTCGGTGATGAACTGGTGGTTGACTTTCAAACCGGCAATGTCAGGGTTATTGGAATCTGCTGCATAGATTGCTTTGATAGCGTTGGCGAGCGCACGCACTTCCATCACGTCATATTTGCCACCGGCTGCAGCCAGAATTCTCTCAGCGGTTTGCCATGGTCCCTCACCACGCTTCACAGTAGCCATTTCAATCAGGTCCGGCTTTGGCGTGAAATCGGTTTCTTCTTGCTCCGTATCTGAAATACCTGGATCGAAAGAAGTCAAATCAGAAGCTTCGGCTGCCACCAGGAATGGTGTCGTAATCATGGACGGCTTGATTCTCAGCATGCTCGTGCCTGCTTCAACTGCGTCATCGAGGGCAGCAATGCGCGGAATGGAATTGTCTGTCGCGCTGAAAGCTTTCGGGCGAGCCAGTCCATAGAGATCAGCCAAATCAGGAAAAGCGATCGCATCGCCAGAATCCGGAACAGCAGATGCATTTCCAACACTGGCAGCGTCATCACTCAATTTCGTCAGAGCTTGGCTCATCATCGGACGCTGCATGGCGGTCTTATACATGATGAATGCCTGAGCAGCAACATCAACCCCAAGCGTCGCCAACTCGAAGCCCATTGTCGCAAGTTGTTGATTGAACTGATCTTGCGTCATTTGCTCGCCGAGAACGGCAGGCATCACGAACGGGCGTGATGCGGACACGGCCATGGCGCCGCCGGTGAACATAAGGCTGGTGCCACCGCTAAAAGGAATAGCACCAATGGCGGTGATAGCAACTGTCCAGCTAATCATTTGATCGACCATAGCTGCTGCGCTTGCTTTGGAGTCTCTGTTGGCTTGCACGGTTGCATAGAACTGCGCATCAAGTTCTGCAAGCAACTCTTGAGGTATGTTCTCGCGAGCAGCATAGTAATTGGCGAGCAAATGTTGCTTGTCACGCAAAGCTTCAACCATGGCTTCGCGCGTACCGTCCGTATCCCAGCCGGTCAGGTCCATCGCGTCATATTGATCGAGCATCAACATTCTGGGGTCGCTGGCGCCGACTTTCAGCAACTCACCATATTTGACGCGGTCTCCATTGTTTTGGTCAATCATGCCGAGCAAATCGCCGGCAACATCACCGTAGCGCGCATAGCCGGTCTTCAAGCCATAAGCGCCTGCCTCTGTTTCATCAAGCGCTTCCAGCTCCGGCAAGAATTGCTGATAATTCTTTTCGCCGGACAGATAAGCCAAGCGAATTCTGTCTTCAAGACGTACTTCCATGCCTTGCTCTGCAATTTTTGTGAGCACTTGAAGTACGTCATCAGAAACGCGATCGTTGGTTTTGGCAGCAGAAAGGAAATCAGCAGTAAAGTCGCCT
>JADYYD010000268.1 GCA_020853845.1 Candidatus Melainabacteria bacterium | reverse complement strand
TCGGCGTCCGATTCGAGCATCGATGCTCTTACGACTTGTGTGAAACGGCTGCGCAAGAAGATCGACAAGGACGGTCAGCCTTCTTACATCAAGACGGTTCATGGCGTCGGGTACAAACTCTACGTGGCTGATTGATCTAAAAAGGCTGAAGGGGAGCCGCGTGAATTGCTCCCCTTCGAGTAAGGTAGTTAAGAACGAATAAAATTTTTGGTGTTAGTTTTTTCCTTTTCCGTAGATCTGGGCTTTAACAGAAAGTTTTTGTGATCTGGAACTGCCTCCTGCAGTCTGACCGTAAGCGCTGTCTCCATTGTTTCCATAACTGAGAACACCGAAGCAATCGTCGGTCGAGCCGCGCGCTGCTGAAGCCAATTGGCCTTTGGTGTTTTTGAACCTTACGTTCGCACTAACTGCTGTGCGTGTTGCCATTTCTTCTGCAGAGAATTGAGCTCTGTGATTCTCAGGCAACGGCGCAGTTTTGCATTTCATGCTGGAGTTGGTGCGATGGATGGGCAGCCCGACTGGCTGGGCGCCTTTGCCTGTTCGGCGCGAACTGGTCATCTGCGTATAGCGAGTTTGTGGATCCCAGTAGAATTGGGACAAATTCGGATTCGTTCTGACCAGGTTGTGCTCCCAGCCTGCGACTCGGTACGCGGTCCTTTTTGACTGGGTAACGACCACATCGTCCGCTTGCTGAGCGTGTGCTGGAGCGGCGATAAGGGTCAGGCCGGAGCCTGCAATAAAAGTGAGGAATGCGAAGCACAGCTTACGCTTAAGATCGTGCACACTCATATTTAGTCCTTTAGTAATTAGAATCTGACGGGGCGGTTTAACACGGAAAGAGTGCGATTTCCTGAATAATGCCACCGAAAGATTGCAAAAGTGTTTCAACGGAGAGACTGGGTCTGGCTTTAGATTAAAACTACAGGGTGGTGCATGAAGAAGTCGTGAACATTGGCACCTGACCCAAAAAATTCCGGTTGACAATGTTTGTTTTGGACGTCTGGAAATGCCCTGCCAGACAGGGTGGGCGTAAAAAGTAGTCAATTCTTGCTTTGAAACCCGACCGCCTTGCTCAAACCTATGTCTGCGGGCGCACGATCGACTATTATTTACAGGCATCGGCACCCGGCACTTTTACTACCTGTTTTTAGAACCAAAATGCGCATCTTACCTGGAAAGCCACACCCGCTTGGAGCTACATGGGACGGCCTCGGTGTAAATTTCGCCATTTTTTCCGAAAATGCCACTCGCGTTGAGCTGTGTCTTTTCGATTCACCGGATGCTAAACATGAATCGATGCGTATCGAGATGCCTGAATACAACAACCAGGTCTATCACGTCTATCTGAAAGACATACGACCCGGTCAAATCTACGGCTATCGAATTCACGGCGAGTATGACCCTGAAAATGGTAAGCGGTTTAATGCAGCCAAAGTCGTGCTCGACCCTTATGCCAAGTCAATCGCCAGAGACCTTATCTGGGATGAAAGTCTTTTCGGCTACCAGATTGGCCATAAGAAAGAAGATATGATGGTCGACGACCGCGACAACGCTGCTTTTGCCGCGCTGGGCGCGGTTGTCGATTCGTCGTTCACCTGGGGCGACGATAAGCTGCTGCAGACGCCCTGGCACGAAACCGTGATTTATGAAGCGCACGTCAAAGGCATGACTGCGCTGCACCCGGAAATTCCGGCGCACATGCGCGGCACCTATGCAGCCCTGGCCTCGGAGCCGATCATCAAACATTTGAAGAGCCTTGGCGTCACGGCTATCGAGTTAATGCCGATTCACCATCGAGTCGATAATCAAAACCTTGTTAAAGCCGGCCTTGCCAATTACTGGGGCTACAACACGCTTTCTTATTTCGCGCCGGACATCCGCTATTCGCACTATAAAGGATCGGTCGATGCGGTGCGCGAATTCAAAATGATGGTGCGGGCACTTCATTCGGCCAACATTGAAGTGATACTGGATGTGGTGTACAACCACACTGCAGAAGGAAACCATTTGGGACCGACGCTTTCATTTCGCGGTATAGACAATACCTGCTATTACCGCACGATGGCTAAAGATCCGCGTTTCTACATGGATTACACGGGTTGCGGCAACACGCTCAACATGATGCACCCGCGTGTTCTGCAGTTGATCATGGACAGTTTGCGATATTGGATCCAGGAAATGCACGTTGATGGTTTCCGTTTCGACCTTGCCAGCGCTCTGGCGCGCGAACTTTATGACGTGGATAAACTGAGCGCATTCTTTGATGTTATCCAGCAAGATCCGGTTGTTTCGCAGGTAAAGCTTATCGCCGAACCCTGGGATATCGGGGAGGGCGGCTATCAGGTCGGCAATTTCCCTGTGTTGTGGACCGAGTGGAACGGCAAGTACCGCGATGCAGTTCGCCAGTATTGGCGCGGAGATCCCAACATGCTCGGGCAGATGGCTACTCGTCTGACAGGTTCCAGCGATCTCTACGCGCACAGCGGTCGAAGCCCTCACGCATCAATCAATTTTGTCACCTGCCATGATGGTTTCACCCTTCGCGATCTTGTCAGCTATAACGAAAAGCACAACATCGCCAACCTGGAAAACAACCGTGACGGCGAAAACCACAACAACGGTTGGAACATGGGCGTGGAAGGCGAAACGGACGACGAAGACATTATAAATCTGCGTTTGCAGCAAAGACGCAATTTCCTCGCCACACTAATGCTTTCTTTGGGAGTGCCGATGATAAGCGGAGGCGATGAAGTTGGTCGCACGCAGAATGGCAACAACAATGCATACTGCCAGGACAACGAAATAAGCTGGACAAGTTGGGATTTCAGCGAGAAGGAAAAAGATTTTCTCACCTTCGTACAAAAGCTCGCTGCCATCAGAACTTCCCAAAAAGTGCTTCAGCGCCGCAAATTTTTCAAAGGTCAAATTCGCATCGGTCCTTCTCAAACCAAGGACATCATCTGGCTGAATGCCGACGGCACCGAAATGAAACAAGCCGACTGGGAAGACGACGAAAGACGGCACCTGGCGGTCATCTTCGAAGGCGGTCATATGGACGAGATGGATGAAGAGGGCAATGAAGTGCTGGGAAACACGCTCTTGCTTTTGTTCAATTCCCACTGGAAGGAAAAACAGTTTCAATTGCCGCCAAGTCAGGTCGACAAATACTGGCGAATGTTCGCGCCGGAGATGATGGACAAGACGTGGAAATTGCTTGTAGAGACGACCGGTCAATTGAGCGCCAGTTGCTGGATGCCGCAAAGTCAATTTAAATTGGGACCGCGTTCTATGGCGCTATTCGAATTGCAGGACAAAGACGAAAATTCGCTTCCGGAATAGTAAGAAAGGAAATTGAGAATGAGCCCGACTGCATACGATCAAGTCACTATCCCATCTTTTATGTATGGCACGGCTTGGAAGAAAGATGCGACTAAAGGTCTTGTAGAACTTGCCGTCCAGTCAGGATTCACCGCCATTGATACCGCCAATCAATTGAGACACTACTATGAAATAGGTGTCGGTGAAGCATTGCAGAATCTATACAAGAACGGCGTCAAGCGCGAGT
>JADYYD010000267.1 GCA_020853845.1 Candidatus Melainabacteria bacterium | reverse complement strand
TTGTCTTCACATGTGGCAGGGGCGGAAACGCTTTCAGCTCCTCTTGCGACGGCTGTCTTGAAGCATGATGCAGCGTCGTCCACCTGAAATCCGATCGATTTTACTCCGTCACCATGCGTAAGAACGTGTCGGGCGATGGGATGGTTTTGATTTAGAGCGCTTGTGAGGATGATTTTGATATCGTTCTGCTTGAGGGCATAGGAGGTAAGGTCGCGCTCGCCGGTTTCCAGTCCACGATATCCGACGACCTCAAAGCCGAGGCCGTGTTCATAGTAGTATCTCGCCTGTTTGGCATTGCCGACGTAAAACTCAATGAAGTCGAAGCCTTTGACAGGAATTTCCGACTCGATTTCCTGCCTGCCCGCCAGTTCTTTTGTAGCTTTCATTTCTGATTGAGTTTTTGCCATAGTTAAATCCGCTCTGTTGTACCTAAGCAGTAGCATTCTTTCCCTTTAGCTGCTTCAGGTTGTCATCCTTTGGAATGGTTTTTGCAGAGCCAGAGCGAAATTTGTTTAATGCTTTGCTGCAAAAGGAAGACTTGCGGATCGTTTCTATTTCTTTGAGGCAGTGTTATCGGTGTTGGATTTGGCCTCTAATTTTTTGGACGATTTCTTCGCTCTCAGCAAGACAACGGAGCAGGGCGATAAAGGGATGAGGTCTTTAGCCGTACTACCCAGAAGAAACTTTCCCAGACCGCTACGGCCATGCGATCCCATAAGAACCAAATCAGCTTGAAAGGCCTCAGCTTCCTTCACAATCTCGTCTTTGACTATGCCTTCACGCAGAGACGTGTCAACTTCAACCCCAGGGAAGTAATTCCTCAAGTTCTCAGCGACTGTGCGCACGAGCGCCTGCGAGTTTTGCTCATATTCCATACTTGGCCATTCTACGACTGCTCTGTTGGCGTCCACTACATGCAAAACCTTGAGCTTGATGGCTAGCGTATTGAGCTGCACCAGAAACTCTCTGATTTCTTCGTCAAACAAGAGGTCTTCGACTGGTATCAAAATCTTGGTTATCATTTCCTATTCCTCAAACACCGAGCAGTCAGGATGTCCATCAAGCAAGCGTGTGAGCGCCGGTATCTGCACTCTTCGACGGATGATCTTCCGATTCGACCCATTTGCGGGGTTTTACAACGGTGACAGCGCATTCGGCGTGCGACAAAACTGCATAGGAAACACTGTTTATTCTTAAGCGAGAAAGATCGCCTCGCCCGTGAGAGCCAAGAACTATGACGTCAGATTGAGATTCTTCGGCTGTGTCTAGAATCACTCTGTGAGGCGTTCCCAGCAGTACCGAGATTTCAATCGGCACTGACGCAAGCAGTTTAGGGTGCAAGTCGTTTCTCACATCATTCAGCAAGGAAGATGCAGCTTTCATGCGTTCTTCGAGAATTTTCCTGGTTTCACCATGTCCGGACATGGAAGTTACAGTGTCGGTGACTTGGGAAGGTTCAATGACGTGCAGCAATTTGATAATCGTCCCGTGATGCGAGAAAGCCGCGGCCACGAAATCTTCAATCGGACTGATGAGGGTGTCGTCATCGATAGCTACAAGTACTCTCATATCTGATTCTCCGACATATTTGCCAATTGCTCGCAGGACCGGTGCCGCCCGCGGTAGAAACCATCCCTGGTCGCTCTCAACTGGAGAACCTGCGTCATGCTCAAATTTTTTCACTTCTGAGTGGCATGACCATCGTTCTTTAGAACGAATGTATGCGCAATACTTACCACGTGACCGGCAGCACCTTTTGGCGGCTTTCTTGACAACGCCGAATTAATCGAGCAAGAGTTTTTAGCAGGAACTTTGCCGAAAGCGGTACACTCCTCACAATACTTTCAGAAGGCGCCGGGCATGTCGCAAGCGGCTAAAAAAAGACCTCGCATTGTCATAGTGGGCGGCGGCTTCGGCGGACTCGCGGCTGCTCTGAAGTTGAAAGACGCCGATGTCGATGTGACTGTGGTTGACAAAACCAACTATCACCTCTTCCAGCCGCTTCTCTATCAAGTAGCGATGGCCGGGCTTTCTCCCGGCGACATCGCGCATCCGATTCGATCGATTTTGAGACAGCAGAAAAATACGGAAGTGATTCTTGCCGAGGTCACAAAAGTCGATTTAAAAAACAATCTCTTGCAATCAAATATTGGTGACATCAACTTCGACTATTTGATCCTTGCTGCAGGAGCGCAGACCAATTACTTCGGGCACAACGACTGGCCGGATTACGCAGTCGGTTTAAAGGATATCGACGATGCCCTTGAAGTGCGCAGGCGCGTTCTGGTCGCTTTCGAAGATGCAGAGAGCGAAAAAGACAAAGAAAAACAGAAGCAGATGCTGACTTTCGTGGTGATCGGCGGCGGTCCAACCGGAGTCGAGCTGGCCGGATCGCTAGCGGAATTGGCTCGCCATTCTCTTGTTCGCGACTTCCGCCACATCAATCCTTCTACTGCTCGTGTGATGCTTCTTGAAGGGTTGCCGCGAGTGTTGCCGCCTTTTGTCGAAGAGTTGTCCGCAAAAGCCGCGGAGCAATTAAAAAGCATCGGTGTCGAAGTACGAACCGGCGTCAAAGTGACAAATATTGATGCGCTTGGCGTGCATGTGGATGGCGGCGAGGTTATACCCAGTTCGACCGTAATGTGGTGCGCCGGAGTGGCTGCCGTCCCGCTGACGAAGACTTTGGATGTTACCCTGGATCGCGGCGGCCGGGTTGTTGTCGAGCCGGACCTTTCCATCCCCGGATTCAAAAATGCATTTGCGATTGGGGATGTTTCCAACTTCGCCCATCAGGGTGAAAAACCGCTTCCAGGGCTGGCTCCAGTGGCGATGCAACAGGGTGCTGCTGCTGCGCAATCAATATTGGACGACCTGGCTGGACGAACGCGCAAAAGGTTTCACTACGCGGACAAAGGCACGATGGCTACAATAGGGCGCTCTGCTGCCGTCGCTGATCTCGGCAAGGTAAAACTGAGCGGCTTGCCGGCATGGCTTGCCTGGCTCTTGATTCACATTCTTATGTTGATAGGCTTCCGCAATCGCATTCTGGTTTTTACCAATTGGGTTTGGTCGTTTTTCACATATGACCGCGGCGCGCGCTTAATCACGGGACATCGTATGGAAGCCGGCTGCCCTGCAGAGCTGACCGACAACGTTAAGACTGAGTCGAAAATATAAAGCCGGTCGGATTTTCATCCAACCGGCTAGGAACGGTGTCGTTCGTTCCTCTGGACTGCAAGACCAGGCGACTTTTGTTTGGTTCCCCAATCGGCGCATTTA
>JADYYD010000266.1 GCA_020853845.1 Candidatus Melainabacteria bacterium | reverse complement strand
TCAATGGAACCAGTGGGATCAATGGGATCAATGCGGGATTTTCCGCTGATGAGATTGTTTCCGATTATCTGATGAATAAGCTCTATAAGCAGCCTTTGTGGATGATGCAATAGCAGGCAAGAGAAGATGAGCGACGCAAGCAGCGAAATAGAATTGAAAAACACCGCCGGCAGCAATTCCGGTGTTCAGCAGTGGGCTGATGTTTTCTATGGCGTGCTGGTCGCTCCCCAACAAACAATGGCGGTGCTGGCCGACAATGCCCAGTATAAATCCAATGGCGCAGCTCTTCTTATGGCCGGGTTCACGGTCTTCAGCAGCAGCCTGATCGCTTTGTTCGGTTCTGCCGGCGGTGACTTTAGCGCCACATCCCAAATGTGTCTGGCAATATGTTTATTGATCGCACTGCAAGCATGGGCGTTGCTGTCGCTGCTTCTGTATGCGATCGCGCGCGTTTTCTCTTCGCCTCATTGCAGTCTTGGTTCAGCGTTCGTGGTCACAGGCTGGTCGTTTCTGCCCTTCTATTTTGTCAGCCCGGCAAAATGTTTGCTCAATGTTCCTCTAATCGGCATTCTCACCTTTTGTGCGATTGGCGCCTGGATACTTTTCCTCGAGTTTGCGTCCTACAA
This sequence comes from Candidatus Melainabacteria bacterium, assembly GCA_020853845.1. Taxonomy (GTDB): domain Bacteria; phylum Cyanobacteriota; class Vampirovibrionia; order Obscuribacterales; family Obscuribacteraceae; genus QKMZ01. The sequence goes on along the minus strand of JADYYD010000266.1, from coordinate 53,799 downwards.
GTCGGTTTTGAATCTCAGCCATAGAAAGATGTTGGCGCTAGCTGTTGCTGTTCCTGCTCTGTACAAACTTTCGATTTTGTCCGGACTGATTTTCGTGGCAGCCTTGATTTTTTGATTTGATTTGCTGAAATGCCCACGAACGAAAAGAGCGCTGCCGGAAAAACCAAACCCGTGATTGCAATAGTCGGTCCGACGGCTTCGGGAAAAACCGCTCTCAGCTTGCGTTTGTCTGAAAAATTGCCGGTCGAGATTGTGGCTTGCGATTCGCGGACAATATACAGAAGAATGGATATTGGCACGGCAAAACCTTCAAAGGAAGAGCAAGCGAAGGTGTCGCATCATCTTTTGGACGTCGCTGACGTTAGTGAAACTTACACAGTGGCGAGATATAAGGAAGATGCCGAAAGAGCCATTGCCGAAATTCATCGTCGAGACAAAATTCCGATTGTTTGCGGAGGAACTGGCTTTTACGCGAGGGCGCTGTTAGAGGGGCTTTCCATTCCGGAAGTGCCTCCCAATCTTCAATTGCGCAAAGAGCTGAATGATTTTGCCGATAAAAACGGCAATGAAAAACTCCTGGAGCGCCTGAAAGAAAGTGATTCAGTGACCGCCCTCCGATTGAATGCAAATGATCGCTTCCGGGTGGTCCGAGCTTTGGAAGTGACGCTCGCGCTGGGCAAGCCGTTTTCGGAGGCTGCAACCCTCAAGCCGGCGCCCTACCCGACCATCTGGATTGGAATGGGGGTGAGCAATCGACAGTATATAAAGGATTTGATCGAGACACGGTTGGACGAGCAAATCGCGGCCGGATTGCTTGAAGAGGTAAGTTCTCTGCTTGCGGATTTTGGTCCCACTCGCGCGCTTTTGAATGCAGTTCCGTACAAAGAAGTAATTGCATATTTGGATGGGAATTGCACACTGGATCAGGCACGGCAGGATGCGCTCAAACACAATTACCAGTTGGCTAGGCGGCAAATCATGTGGTTTCGCGCTAATGAAAATACCCACTGGTTCAATGTTGATGTGGAAGATCGCGAGCAAATTTTTTCGCAAGTCTGCGAGCTTATTGATAGAAAATTGTCGAGTTGAAGCAGCACGTCATTTTTCGGCTTTCCGCAACACATTTACACACAATTATCTGGAATGCGGATTTGGCAATCGTGTAAAAATCGTTTGCCGAGACGACCCGTGCTAATGCCGGAAACTGCCAATTGGAGATGGTTTTGACGCTTCGGTAATTTTCTGCGGCCGCTCATCAATTACTCTTGTCGAACGATCGCGTTCACTTTTTGCCGCATGCAATGCTCATTTTCCTCATCTTCAATCTAGACGAGATTGGATTTGGGGTTATACTGGTAAAAGTTTTTCCAGCCCAGATCGGCTCAATTAGAAGTTTTCGATCAATTTCAGTTGAGCAAAGAATAAAAAGCAAGTACAAGGCGGCATTCTGGGATGAACCAATCGACAATTGATGGATTCAGAGAAGTGGCCTTGCCTTGGAGCGACGGCACGCTTTCAGCAAGGCTCTGGAGATCGCGCGGACGTGTCGTAGTCGGCGTGCCCGAGTTGGGTTTGCACTGTTATGGTGCGACGGAGCCGGAAGCGGTTTTTCGACTTTTCACATCGCTGCTTAAGTATTATCGCCAGCTCAGAACATATAAAACGCGGCTTGGTGAAAAAGGACTCGAGCATTTGAATCTGCTCAGAGGTTGGGTCGAGTCCATTGAAGACCGTATGAAAGCGCCGTCCATAGACAATCGCGTGGTGGCGATGTCTCGCAGCAGAAGGTAGCTTTGCCGCTTTTATAACGGCAGAATTTTCTCGAACTTATTAAACGACCAGTCGTTCGAGTCTGCATTGAACGCCGATTTTTTTTCGTTGAAATTGAACTTTTTTGTCGCTGGCGACGTATTGATCTGTATGGGTATCGGTACATACAAATCAATCAGAATCTCCGGAAAAGATTGCCGAAAGCATTGCTTCGCAAAGCTGGTCTGGCCGGCTGCATTCGCCTTTCTGGCATTGCCTTGTGCGGCGGATGAAGCAAGCGTTCCAACCGCCCGCGAGGCGGAAGGCTTGCCTGTGAAGTACATAGGCAACGAAGAAAGCCACAAGTTTCACAGACCATCCTGTCCGTTCGCCAGAATTATGGCTTACAGCAAGAGAGTTGAGTTTTACTACCGGAGCCAGGCGGTCGCCTGCGGTCATCGACCGTGTCGTTATTGTTTGCCGCCTGTCTGGAGGACAGTAAGAGGTCGCCTGCTAATGCCGTCCAAGCAAGCGGATGTGGAAGAGGGGTCGGCTGCGGCCGATCCCCCTTAAATCTCGCGTCTCTTGGCTTCGGGCGATCCTTCAAAGCCAAGGGATATATAGGAAATCTCCTATGCTCCTGCCTCGATTATCTTGCTATTCTTAGTATGGTATAACGACTCGAGAAGGCACCTTCCATCGGAATTGCGACTTAAACAATGAGCTTTGACAGCCTCCAACAAAACTTCGCGCACGCAACTGGATTTATTTACGACCGCACAATCTCCCCTCGCAAGATGTTGGGGCAGTGCTTTATCGTATCCAAGAGCCGAGCTGTATCGACAGCCAATAATCTCTACAACTACTCGGAAGCGCCTTGGGCGCTCGAAATTTATTTCCCGCATCCGGACATCACTATCGGCGTCAAGTCGATAGCGATTCACAACGATTTCGACCGTCGGGAAGCGCGTAACTATTATCTGCAACAGACGGGCTCGCCTCTGGATGTGCCGCCTGTGTTGCTCAATGACCTGGCAACGATTGTCATGGACAGTCAGTTGTCCGAATTGCAAGCGGACAAGGTCGCTGAACTGAACCGTGCTCTCTCGATTCCTTTCTCCAATCAAGGAGTCGAGGCTTCCGGCAACGTTCGCGGCACGGAGCTTTTCTCTGTAATCAATTCCGTCCTCGAGTCCAGACGCGAAGGTCTCTTGACTTTGTACGACAAGAGAAATATTCCTCTTGCTCGTTTGCAATTGGGTCAAGGGACCATTCTTAAGGCTCACTACCGAGCCATGATCGGAGAAATGGCATTTGCCGAGCTGGTCTACAGAAAACCAGCCGAAGGATATTCATTTCAGCCGATGGCTTCCTTCAACTGGGGTGGTGTCCGCGATATAACCGTTCCTACAGAGCAGCTCATTCAAGAAGCGGTTCGTCGCGCCAATGAAGTGCCTCAAATCATCAATTATTTGAGTTCTACCGGCATGGAAGCGCGCTTCCAGCGCAGTGTCGGCGAAATGAATCCGGAAAACGTTTCCGAAAACATTCGCTGGTTCGTTGAGATTTTGTGGTCGGCTCTGGACGGTTACATTACTGTCGATCGCTTGCCGGAGCGCCTGGGCGTGGATACATATACTATCCTTCAGGCCTTGCGCGAACTGGTAAATAAGGGCTACGTCTCCCTTCTCAATCGAGCTTCGCCATTCCCGTGCAACGGGCAGCTTGGCACACCGCTCGTTTCGCACACGGATTTCGATATCAATCCCGGTGACTCGGTTACCGCTTTCTATCTCGATCCGCTTTCCGGCGCGGCGACCTGGCAGCAAGGCACATTTTTTGGAGTGTCCAGTGTTCTTCAGCCGAAGAACCTTTTGCATACGATTCCGATTTTGCCCGGAGCGTCCGGCGCGCTGATCTTGAAGAATTACAAGTTGGTAGGTGTTCACGGCGGTGCCATTGCGCCCAAGGCCGGGCAAGAGAATCAGCGTCTCTTCCAGATGATGTGGATCGGCGCTTTGCTGGACATGAGCGCTCGCAAACTGAGAACCGCTCAGGAAGGCGCCGAGGATGAAACCGACGGCATTGCCGGTCTGCGCACGAAGTTGGAGAGCGATACACCGGCGGCTGCGGCTGAGAAAGCAGCTCTGCAATGCCCGAATTGCATGTCCTTCAATGCCAAACCCGGCCCTTGCATTACTTGCGGAACGGAAATCGAGGCTCCGCCCGAGGAAGTCGTTCCGGAGAATAAAGTCGAGTTTGTCATTTACAAAGCTAAGAAGCTGCAAGAGCAGTACAACATCACCAATAAACAGTTGGCTATCGCCGGCGCTGTAATAGCGCTGCCCCTGGTCATGATGATGATGTGCAGCTCGCCGTCGCCTCCGCCTACAGCGGTGGTGCCTGGAACCGAAACTGCTGCGCCGGTAGTCCATCAAAATTCCGACAAAGCCATGCAGAATGCCGTTGAGTACGCGGGCTTCAAGGCTACTCCGCCGCCTGGATATTGGTTCGAAGACACTTCTTCCGTTACGGGTGAAGACACAAAGTCTTTCGGACTTTATTCGGAACGCGCCAATCAAAAAGTGATTTTCATCATCTATGACGACGTAGCCCCCTGCAAGAATTTGTCGAATTTCACCGGCAAGCCTCCCCACGTAGTCGTGCCGCCGGGAGTCGATCCGAAGGTTCTTGAAGAGAACCATCAAAAATTCGGAGAAGGCGAAGGCGATTTCCACTACTATGCGATGCGCTATGGTCTGGGAGAAGCGGCTACGACGGCTTTGATTGGCTCATTCCCGGCTGTCGATCCGACGAAGTGCATTCTTATGATCGGCACTTCGCTCAAAGAGAAGACTCAGTACGACTATAAATCAGGCGTATGGTTGGTCGATCAAATGGGATCCGAGAGGACCAAGCGCGGCAACAAAGAGATTCTCGAGAAGGCCAAGGGCGGTGAAGATGCCAGCACCACAGCTAGTACCACTGATGCGGCCGAAGTTTCAACTCCTGAGCAGATCAGCGAATTTCTCACCAAGACATCGGAGAAAATTCAAGGCGGCTTGACGTTGCCTGCTGAAGCAGCAGATGAGCTCAAGAAGAAGAAATCCAAAAAACTCAAAGTCCGGGTTGTTATCGGCGTTGATGAAGTAGGCAATTTGACCAAAATCGAAATTGCCGAACCGTCAGAGCTGGAATCCGTGACTAATGCGGTGGTCAAAGCTATCAAAGATTCGACACCGTTCGAAAACTTGCCGAAGACCAGGGACAACAAATTGACTCTCAGGGTCAATCTGGATATGGAAAAGATAACCGTAGAGCAAATCTAGGTCGGCGAGTAAATCTATGGTGTTGCAGGAGTTTCGCATGAAACTCCTGCATAATCTGTTTCTTTTGGATCGATCAAACTAGTCCGACGACTTGTGTTTTTTCTTCGGCTTTTTCGCTGCCGCCGCCGCATTTTTCTTCATTTGGTCGGCACCATAATTGTCATCGGTCTTGATGCCGTATTCGATGATTTTCTGTTTTACAAACTCGAAATCTGATTTCAAATCTTTTGTTTCGCGTGTGTTCGGCTCCATTTTCTCTTTGATGGGCACGAGACGCTTATAGGTCATATAAGCCAATCTCCACTCGCCTTGAGCGCGATAAATTTGACCAAGATATCCCAGAGCCGTTGCTACTTGACCGCTCTCAGCACCATATTTTTTCTCTGCTTCGCTGACGGCTTTGCTGTAGGAGTCAACTGCTCCGACGTAGTCGTTGTTTTTCTTTTGATCATTGGCCATTTGGATCCAGCCAATGTAACTTTGCTTTTGTTCTCCACCGCACGCTCCCAGCACCAGCGAAAGAGCTACAACAAAAGCAAAGGCGATCGGGCGATTGCCTTTGATACGCTGAAAGCCTCTGCTTATGCGTCCAGGCTCGGCGTGAATTGCCTTGGATTGGATTGAACGATCTATCAAGCAATTTAGATCTTTTTGCATTTTTGCTCAGTGTTCCCTTCGATGGCGAGAAATTGGAGACGGCTTATCAAGAGCCATGCTTTGTCCCTTTCGCGATTATATAGTGGCAAGCGGCGATTAGGAACCAATTCTATAGATCTGAGCATTTGTAAAGTAGTGAGAAAGTATATCGCGATAGTGCTTTCCGGCTAATGCCATGCCTTGCGCGCCGGTCTGTTGCAGCCCGACGCCATGTCCCCAGCCGAGTCCTTTGACAGTAAGACTGCTCAGAAGTCCAAGATGGTCATGCTGATGCTCGAAAAAAATCTTAGCGCTTTTCAAACGCGCCAATTTTATGTCCGAGTTCTTAAATGCGTTCCTGATCACCAGCTCTTTTCTTATCTGCCATTCACCCGTCGAAGTGTGGATCGTCAGCTCTATAGCTACTCCCGAGACCCCCCTTTTGGTAACAGAAAATTTGTTGATATGACCGAATTTCCCGCTTTCCGCTGGTATCACAAATGGTGCGGTCTCCTGGTCCTTGAGAAGCAACGACAGCTCATGGTGCATATGCGCCTCAAGCGAGTGTGCTGGAATGTGCACGCTCCATTTGAAATGCGGCGACCAACTGTCGAAAGTGGCATGGTTATTGCTGTGCCAGACTTCTTTCAAACGTGCTTCTGTTTCGCCCGCAGAGTTTTTCTCCGCCGGTGAAAGTTTTTCCGGGACCGCCTTCAGATAAGGAATAGATGCCGGCGGAAAGATATTGGTTTTCGGATCGGAAAAGCAATCTTCGTAATTAGATGTATAGCCACCGGCATTCGAGCTGAAGAGTGCCAGTATCGCTCGTGTTCCGTATTTGAGAATTTCGCCTGACGTGGCTTCGATCGCTTGTTGATGCCTGGCAGAAGTCACTGATTTATGACCGGCAAAATATTGGCAGCACAAATAGGAATCGCATACGTCGGCATTGTCTTTTTCGTGACTGATGCGGGGATTGAGCGCGTATGTACGAGCAGCAACGGCTTGCGCCTTCAGTGCTTCGATGTGGTAGCTGGCAGGAACTTCGCTTTCCAGAACACCCGTCAAATAATGCTCGAGATCGAGCACGAGAATTAGCCTCAGCTTGCCACCAGCGGCATTGACATCAAGCTCGTGTCCACGATATTCGGCACGCTGCTGACCGTTTGCGCGAGCCCGTTTTACTGAATCGATGAAGAAAGAATCACTCGCCTTTCGTGGGCCGGCAACGAGGCGCGCGGCTTTGAATCGCCCGTGACCGGTTATGAAAACACTCATGCTTTCGCCATCCGGACTAATTCGCACGGACTGCCCCGGCAAAAGTGCAATTGTTTTGACGCGCTGCTCGTTCTCTATCTGTATCTCCATGCCGGACGGCGAGGAAATGAGAGTCTGCTTATGTTCCAGACTGGACAGATCGGTTGTTGTTAGGGCAACCCTTAGCTTCATGAAAAACCAGCGCGATAGTTCAGGAACAATAGCGCAAAAAGGTCAAAGTATTGAAAAGTGGCGGAGCAGGAGGGACTCGAACCCCCAACCCCTTTCAGGGCAGCCGCTTTCAAGGCGGTGTCTTCATCCAGCCAGGTCTGCTCCATGGCCCAGAACACTATTTTACTTTTTTCGCTCCAGAGTTCAATCGTATGACCCCAGTTAATAACATAGATGGCCTAATACAGGCTTATGTTTCCGGTTTCGGGTCGTTTTCAATATGTTGCCAAAAGCCTTACCTGCTGATGTGCTCGCTCTTGGCTGTGAGATAAAGTAACAGGAGATGACAAAAGCAGGAAAGAGTGAACGGCTAGATACCGTGGTTGTCGAAAGAGGACTTTTCGCAACCAAGGAATCGGCGCGCACTGCCATCATGGAAGGGTTTGTCCTGGTCGACGGCAAGCCGGTTACGAAACCGGGACAAGCTGTCAAAACCGAATGCAGTGTCATGCTTTCTGCCGCCTATCAGCCGCCAAGATATGTCAGCAGAGGCGGATTGAAACTGGAAAAAGCCTTGCAAGACTTCAAGATCGATGTGAGCGGCCGCACCTGTCTTGATGTCGGCGCGTCTACAGGCGGTTTTACAGATTGTCTATTGAAACATGGTGCAGCTTACGTCTACTCGATTGATGTCGGTTACGGACAGCTCGACTGGACACTTAGAAAAGACGAAAGAGTTAAAGTGCTCGAACGGGTGAATGCTCGCAATCTCACACCTGACCAGCTTTATGCGCAGGGCACGGCAAAAGAAGAGTGGGCCGATTTTGCCTGCATGGATGTTTCTTTTATTTCGGCGTTCAAGGTTTTGCCCGGTGTTTTGCAATCGATGAGCGACACTCGCTCTGAATTTGTTGTTCTGGTCAAGCCTCAATTCGAGGCGGGCCGGCAATCCGTGGGGCATGGCGGCGTGGTGCGCGACCCGGCAGTGCATCTGGAGGTGCTGGAACGCGCCGTTGAAATGGCAGGTGGGCTGCGGCTTTTCGCGCAGGCAGTCAGTTTTTCGCCTATCAAAGGACCGAAAGGGAATATTGAATTTTTGCTGCATCTGAGTCGAAACGATGCCGCGCCGGTTGATTTGTCGGCGGTTGTTCAAAATGCGCATAAAGAACTGGCCGCTCAAAACAAGAACGACACCGATGATTGAGCCCGAATTACTTTCAGGTTATTGAGCTTTGCTCAAATCGCGAGTAGCTGTTGCGGCAATGGTTACAATCACCGTGTCAGCCAGCTTTTGGAAAACAACTTCCGGTCGCTTGATGCCGTGGTCCTTGAAGGGAACATTGAAGGTGCTTTTGATTTGCAGCAGATCGCAGCGCTCGAACTTTTCTTGCGTGTCCTTGCAGCTTTTGTAAAACGTGATATCTACGGGGACTGACTTTTTGACTGTAATTCCGTGCAGGGCAAAATCACCGGTTGCTTTGATCGTCATCTTCTGTCTGTCTTTCAAAATGCCGGTTACGCCCGGTTGATTCTTTACTGTGAAAGTGGCTTTCGGAAATTTCTTTGTTTCCAGGAAATTATCGCGCATGTGCTCGTTGCGCAACGCAATGCCAGTATCGATAGAGGCCAGGTCGACGTCGAATACAGCAGTGAAGGGCTTCGAGAGATCCATGGTCTCATCGATTTTTATTGTTCCTTTGATGCCGCCGGTTTTTCCGACAATGAGTTCGATCGGCGCGTCGGAAGTGAAGCTGACCGAATCGCGTTTTTTCGGATCATCGACAACGTAGGTAAGTTGCTTGCTTAAAGCCGGCAACTGAGCTGCAACAAATGTAGTTGCGACGGCGGCCAAACTGACAGCCGCATAAACTTTGACGTTCTTCCTGTGCATGAAATTTAAGCCCCTATTTTTATGTCACCAACAAATAAATTGATCTCATGGAAATATTCGACAAGCTCGATAACATCCGCAACGGTCTTTTGCGGATCTCTTTCCGGATTGAGTTCGACGGCTCGACGAGCCAGATCGCCGTACGAAAGATGGCCGGATTCCGACAGCAATATGCGGGCATTGTCATCGATATCGACGATTCTTACTCTATGGCTGAACGGGTCTCTGTACATGGCGACATGAGACTGTTTCGGTTTGAATTTTTTGCGAAAACCTTTGCCGCTTTCAATCAAATCGACAATTTCTTGAATGGGGAACTCATAAGTGCGGATCTGGAGAGTTTGATTCAAGATAGGACCGAGCGAAACGAACACACTAGGATCTTGCAGCGGTGTTTTTTCGCTGACGCTGATTTTAGTATCGGCTTCCAGAAGCTCCATCTCGAGCCATTCATAGTCAGCCAATTCTGCAAGATATGGATGTTTGTCCAGAATTTCTTTGCACTGCTCTTTGAGAAACTGCGGAAATCTTCTTGCTGAGCTGTTCAAATGGAAATGATCGGGCGGAAAACTCTGCACGTATTGTTTGAGAGTCTTTTCCCAACTGCGATTCAGAACCTTTTGGCAGTATGGATAAATTGAACTGAGGACATCGCTGTGCCCATAGCCGATCAAGCGAGCGTAAAGTCGCGCTCCATTTTCATCGAATTGTTCGCCTTCAACGATACAGCTCAAAGACTGAGCGCTTTCAACTGGCTGTTTCTCCATCCAAATCGAAGTTAAAGTGCGTTCTATTTCATGCAGAGAGGACACGAGCGTGTTTTACCTCCGCCAGTTCTTTTCTGCTCACCGTCGGTTGTTTGCGCTCCAACTGTTTAATTGCAGATGCTGATTTCGGCGCTTTGCCCTGTGCCTTCAATTCGGATGCGGCGGCGCTGATTTCGCGAATTCGATCGACCTCACTGAGAATCTCTTCGAATTCTGGGAAATTCTGGTCTCTTTCCAGCATTACGCCATTGGCATCAATGCGCTCCAGGACGTATTGAAGCAATTCGAAAACAGGTTCCACAACCGGTGCACCGTGCGTGTCGATAACGTGTTCGCATCCTTGCTTATGCCCGGCGACATGTATTTGAACAGTGCGTTCCAGGGGAATTTGATCGAGATATTGGAAAGGATCGAAATGATGATTAAGGCTGTTGACGTAAACGTTATTTACATCGAGAAGCAAGCCGCAATCAGCTTTTTCAACGACTTGCGCCAGGAATTGCGAATCATTCATTTCGCAGCCGGGAACGTTCATGTAGTAGGAAATATTTTCCAGCAAGAATGGACGTTCGATTGTTCCTTGTATCCGTTTTACTTTTTCTGCGATCAAATCAATTGCCTCCCTGGATCTGGGAACAGGCAAGAGATCGTGCATGTAAATGCCGTCGCAACTCGTGAAGCAGAGATGATCGCTAAACCAGGGAGCGTCAACGAAATCGAGCAATTTTTTCAGCTTGCTCAAATACTCACTGTTGAGGTCATCCGTGCTTCCGATTGATAGATTGATTCCATGTGTGACTAGAGGGAACTTTTCGCGCGCCGACTCGAGCCGTTCGCGGCAAGCTCCCCCTAGCCCCATATAGTTTTCTGGCACCAACTCAAGCCAGTCGATCCGGCCTCTGCTCTCCAGTGTTTGCGATGCTAACTCTCTGCGCAAGCCTAACCCAATGCCTAGATTGGGTAGCCGCTTTTTCGTGTCTAGAAAGTCAGGCATAACTTTTCAGGTGAGCCTTAGCTGAAAACGACCGGCAAAAAGTTGATGAAAAAATAGCGCCGCACAAATAGTGAGCGCTACGTTTTACTTCGATTCTTTGCTTTTGCAGGAGCTCTCTTTGCCTTTGCAGGAGCTTTCTTTGCCTTTGCAAGAGCTTTCTTTGCCTTTGCAGGAGCTTTCTTTGCCTTTGCAAGATCCTTCTTTGCCTTTGCAGGAGCCTTCTTTGCCCTTGCAGGAAGCTTCAGAGCCTTTAGAACCTTTAGCTTTCTTGGTGCTCTTTTCGGTCTTCTTTTCTACCTTGGTGGTTTCTTTGGTTTCGGTAGTGGTTTCATCAGCAGCACGTGCAGCGCTGTTGAAGGTAAGGCCGAGTACTGCTACCAAAGCAGCTGCCAATTGTGTTTTTTGCATGTTGTCCTCCCTGAACGTTTAGACAATGAGCCCCAGGGAGCCAATCTCCCTGCTTATGGGCACATGTGGGTCATCCTATGTCAAACGGATTAATAAAATGCCATTTGTATGTAATGGCTGTGTAAAATCGCAATCCCCCGGAATACCACGGGATGACTGCTTTCAAATTTCTTTACATTGAAGCGCTATTTCTTTTCGGTCTTGGTTTTTGTAGTGGTCGTGGTTTCTACCTTCTTGTGCGCATCGGAAGCCGCTTTGGCTCCTTTCTCGTCTGTTCCGCAAGAACCTTTGCCGCATGCGGACTCTTTGCCCGATTTCTTGGTGGTCTTTTCCGTGGCCTTTACGGTAGTGACAGGCTCTTTTCCATCTTCTTTAGTCGTGGTTTTGACTTTGGTGCTGGTGGTTGTAGAGTCTTTTTTATCAGTCACTTTTGTGGATTTTTCGGTAGTAGTGCTGGATTTCGAGACTTCTTTCGTCTCTGCCAAGGCCGGACCTGCTGCTACAAGGCTTACAACTGCCGCAATCAATGCTGCATCGATTCTGTTTTTCTTTTCCATCCTTAACTCCTTTTGGACTTGTGTGTCACCTGAACAGCTCAATATTTACCAATAAGCCGCTAACCAATTCAACGACTTATTATTGACCGTTAACATTTGACTTCCCTGGCGCGATTTTGCCTGGCTAAATACATATATAAAGGTACAAAAGCGCAAAGGTTGTCAGTGGACCGGATTGGGAGCGAAGCATCGATGCAAAATCAAACAGATCAAATTTCATTCGATGTTTTCTACCTGCATGGATTTTGCTCGTCACCATCCTCGGTGAAAGCAGTGCGCTTCAAAAATATGCTCAACGAAATCGGGGTATCTGTGGAAGTGCCTGATTTGAATGTTCCGTCATTCAAAGAAATGACTCTTTCCAAACAGATCGAACTCGTTGAGAATCAGATCGATCAAATTCCTGGTGATTCTGCAATTGTATTCATCGGATCGAGCATGGGCGGTTTGCTTGCATCGCTTTTGTCTGAACGCATAAAGAGAGTCAAAGCTTTGGTGCTACTTGCTCCCGGTTTTGGTATCGCCAGGCGCTGGAAAGAATTTCTCAACCAGGAGGAATACGACAACTGGAAGAATTCTGGAGAACATTCTTTCTATCACCATGCGCACGATGCGTTCATGCCATTGGGATATGCTTTCGCGCAAGACCTCGAGCGAATGAAGACGGAAGATATCAGAGTTGATCTTCCATGTCTGGTTTTTCATGGTGTGAATGACACAACGGTTCCAATTGAAGAAAGCAAACGTTTTGCAGGTCTGAATCAAAGCGTTGATCTGCGTGTGCTCGATGATGATCATCAACTTTTAAATTCGCTGGATCTCATGCTCAGCGAGTCATTGCAGTTTTTGCGCAGGCATGAACTTTTGCGTTCGTGATGCTCGCGTAAAATATTATCGGCTGGTAATAAAAAAGAGGCACCGGTAAAACCAGTGCCTCAATGGATTAGGTACTTTCGGAAGCCTGAGCTTAGCCCATACCACCATCAGTAGATGCCGGAGCAGCTACTTTCTTTTTCGCTGACGACTTTCTGGCGGTTTTCTTCTTTGCTGGTGCCTTTTTGGCGCCGGCTTTCTTCGCAGGGGCCTTTTTGGCTGCAGCTTTCTTAGCTGGTGCTTTTTTGGCTGCTGCTTTTTTCTTAGGGGCTGCTTTCTTAGCGGCTGCTTTTTTAGGAGCTGCTTTCTTAGCAGTAGTTTTCTTAGCTGCTGCTTTTTTAGGAGCTGCTTTTTTGGCTGCTTTCTTAGGAGCGGCCTTCTTAGCGGCTTTCTTCGGCGCAGCCTTCTTAGCAGGCTTCTTTGCAGCTGCTTTCTTAGGAGCAGCTTTCTTTGCAGCGGCCTTCTTAGGGGCTGCTTTCTTAGCAGTAGTCTTCTTAGCTGCTTTCTTAGGAGCTGCTTTCTTAGCTGTTGCTTTCTTAGCAGTTCTCTTCTTAGCGGCTTTCTTCGGCTTGGCGGTTTCGGCGCCAGCTTCATCGGCCATAGCTGCAGCAGGATTTACTTTCTTAGCTGCTGCTTTTCTCTTCTTAGGTTTAGCTGCCATTTTTTCTCCTCCCGAGAATTTGATATGGCGGTTAGGAAAGTTGCCTTGCACTGGACTGGTAATAGTTTTGTGCTTAGAACCGTGTCACTGTCTCTATTTGAGTCGGACCCTATGCCACCATTGATACTAAGAGTTCAATTCGATTTCGATTTGATTTGAGTTCGATTTCAATTTGCACTCTATCAATCACACCACACGTTTAATACATTACTTTCTATTGGCCGAAATTGCAATATATGGATCGACGCGTGCAAGTGATCGAATTACACAAAATCACCGCACAAAACCGCGTTTCATTTCAATGAAACCCGCATTGCAGGCTAATTATAAATAGGCACCACCTCTGATGGCCCCCTGTTCGGGGGAGGCAAAAAAAATTTTCGCGTTTTGAAACAATTTTTTTTCGGAGCCGGATCTATCGAAGTCGAAAATTGGAAATTCGACCTCTTTCAAAACTAAATCGGCAAGCAAAAAAAATAGCTGCATGCACCAAATAGCGATGTGCATAAAAGCGCATGAATAGCTGCTTTCCATTGACTGTAGTCGGACCAAATGCATTTGCTGCGACAGTTCGAATTACCGCTTCGCGATCACTTTTTGAGTTTGTCTTATCAGGTTTTTTCCGACTTTGAAAAAAACTGCGGTGTATTTAACATGCATATACACATTCTGAGAAAGTGAACAGAAACATTTGGTCAAAGGAAAAATTGCTTTGATTTTTTCCATCGCGCATCGAATTTCTAAAAGCATGAACTGGTTGGCGTTTTCGAACTGGAAACGCAAACGCGAGAAATCCGCGAGATCAAGATCGATCCGCGCGGATTTCTTGTAAACGCTAACACAGCTTCCAAAAAGAGAAACTGACCGTAAATTATCTCTGACCGACAAATCCGAAGGCCGATCGGAAACCTTCCGTTTGCAATTGAGGCAAATCAGCAAAATCGATCACGTCATGATCGATCAATCTTTCGTATTCGCCTGGAAGCGTGCAGGGCGCAGGATTTCGTCCTGGGTTGTCGGTGCATATCGCAATCGCTACTCCATACTCCTTGCAGCGCTCGAAAACTACTTTCAGTTCACTGAGATCCTTTATCACACCAGTCTGCAAGTAGCTTGTCGGGCAAACCTCCAAAGTGATTTGTCGTTTTGCAACTTCTTTCAATAAATCGGGACGCGAGAGAGGAATGTGAATTCCGTGTCCGATTCTGTCCAAGACGGAAAAGTAGTCGGGGTGGACATTGTCGGCACTTGTTTCGCCAAGGTGGCAGGTTGTTTTCAGACCGTCGGATCTGGCCTTGCGCAAGAGATTCACCCAGACGTCATATTTTTCCGGATCAATCTCCGGACCTGCGAGATCAATTCCCACAACTGGTCCCAGGTTATCTTTTGCAACTTTGAGAATTGCTTCATTGAGATGTTGCGGAAGACGGCGATCCAAACAGAGGATCTGTTTCACTGTAATGGGATAGTCAGCGGGTCTTACGTTGGCAGAGATGATCTCGATGATTTCCTGCATCAACTCGACACGACGTTCGGGAGGTTGAGAATGATCTGTTCGAAAGTATGGGTTGTATCGTAATTCCAAATATTGCAAATTTTCAAAAGTGTAAGCGCCTCTGCAAAGTCGTTTGCAGAAGTATGGCAAGTGTTTTGCGCTCTGCAACTCTTCAACCAGCGTGTGGATCTTGACGAACTCGGTCAGCGTTTTGCACTGACGCGTAAACCACATGTAGAACCCCTCGTAATCAGGGAAATAGTTCAATACTGCATGATCTTGCAATTGCAGGAACTTGTAGATGATTCTCGGATGAAGTGCGCCTCCGAGATGCCGGTGAAGATCAGCGTATAAAGCCATCGGGTTTCAAACTCATTGAGAAGGGGTTGCCGTTTTTGTCTGACTAATTCTATAGACTTTATACCTCGCGTTGGCTGCTGCTCATTTTTTGAGTTCAAAGTACTATATATATGGAACGTCATGCAAAAGGCTTTTCAAACTATGCAAACCCAGAACCAGGTAGGGATTTCGGCTTTTCTCCCGCGAGCGCTCCAGTTGACAATTCTGTCGTCGGCGCTTGCTTCGGTTTCCTTCTTTCAAACCGCTCTTCCTGCATTTGCCGCAGATCCGGTGGTTTGTTTGAACACGACTAAAGGTCCTATCTATATTCGGATTTTCGTCAACATGGTTCCCAACACGGCCGGCGCATTTCTCGATCTCGTTCAGCGCGGATTTTACAGCGGCTCCGCTTTTCACCGGGTGGAGGACTTTTGCATTCAGGGTGGAGGTCCGGGTGGTAATCCCAATGGTGTTTTCGTTCATGAGTCCGGCCAGGTCAGACGTCTGAGACTCGAGATCAATCGCAATCTCTCGCACAGCGGTCCCGGTGTTGTGGCTATGGCGCGCACCCAGGATCGCAATTCGGCAAGCTGCCAGTTCTACATAACCAAGAAACAGTCGCGTTTTCTTGATGGGAACTATGCAATATTCGGCGGCGTAGTGCAGGGGATGAATACTGTTTATTCCATACAGCGCGGCGACGGAATACTTTCTGCCGAAATAGTCAGCAGCGGTGAAGAAGCACCGCCGCCGCAGCAACAAGTGGAAGAACCCGTTTCGCAACCGCCGCCTCGCCCCCGGCGCGGCGGACGGAACAGTGGGCAGCAAGTGCCGCAAAGTAAGCCTGCCGACAGCGGTTTCTAATACTAAGCCGGCCGCATGGCGCCACTGTATATGGTGGCAAAAATAATGGGGAACTTTTGGGCGCGTTCATTGTCGTTCGCACTGACGCAAGCACGTGGCAATGCCGGATGTAGTCAAGTGATGAAATATGGCTTGCCAAGCGTTTTGGGTTCGTGATTCATGTGCATAGAAGAAACAGCGAATTGCGTTTGACGTTTATACCAATGTTGTGAGTGGTCTTCACCACTCGCTCTAAACTTCCGTTTGTTTTTAGGAGGCTTCTATGTCGACCCGTTTTAAGCGGGCACTACTTTCGTGCCTTTTTGTTCAGACCCTGGTCGCTTCATCGGTGCCGGTTATGGCGATGGAGCCGACTTCTATGAATCTGGGACCCGGAAACAATTTGTCTATATCAATTGATGGACCAATTGATTTGTCGGCACAGGGCACCGAGAAAGAAAGTGCAACGAAGTCGGCGGTTGACACTCCTCAGGGTTGGGACCAGACGCCATCGGTGAGCAAAGCGTCACCTGCGATTGCGCCGAAGCATGCGCCGGTGCCAGGCACCGGATTCCAATTGCGAGTCGATCAGCCGATTTCGGCGCCCAAAAAAGTGGAAGCGCCCTCAGCGCCGAGAACCCTCGCTCTGGCAACACTGCCTTGCGCCACTTCGGATTTTTCCGACTCCAATATTTTGATTGTCGATAACGATCTCGAAAAAGAAACCGAGGTCTTAAAAGATGAAGCATTCCAGACTGAGACCACCGATGCCAACGGCACGACCAAAATCTGCGCCGGCGCTCGTTTCAGCATCTCAGTCATATCGAGCCACAACAGTCATACCGCCAAGGTGAACGATCCTGTAGAGGGTCGTTTGAACAAAGACCTTGTAGTCGGCGGAAGAGTTGTAGCCAAAGCTGGAAGCAAAGTAATCGGTCGAGTCAGCTCCGCAGAACCCGCTCGCAGAATTCTTCACGCGGAACTTTCTACAAAAAGATGGATGAGAGCCAATGGCGCGATTGGCCTTAATTTTTACGAAATCGTAACTGAAAACGGGGAGCATTTGCCGCTCGCAGCCGCACCGGCACGTCAAGCCCGCGTGGTCAAAAACGTGAACGAAGGCCGTGTTCTGGGTGTCAACCACAACGGTGAATTGGCGGCCCCGCTTTCTACTCAGCTCAAACATCAAGCCGCTCACCTGGCCATTCGTGGAGCCGCGTCCGCCGGCGGCGTGTTTAGTTTCGGCATCGTGCCTCTGGCTTACGGTGTTGCAGGCGCAGTCAATCCGTCGTTTGCATTCTTGCATCCGGTCGGAAAAAATGTTCGCCACAGAAGACTCAAAGGTTTCGGCATGGGATTAATCGCCGGAATGCCGGGCGGATTTTTGATTGCCGATTCGATTATCAAAGGACAGGAAGCGGTTGTGAAACCCGGAGATCAATTCCTCGCCGAGTTCAAACAGGACTTCAGCGGAGAGCCGGAAACCGACGCCAGTATTCTGTCTTCGGGCAAGGGCAAAGTTCATGGACAGGTTTTGAAGACGAACGGTCAATAACCGTTTAAACGCAACGCAGATCAAAGAAGGTGCCTTTTCAAAGGTACCTTCTTCGATTTTTTGATAAGAACTTTCAATCTGCTCAGCGGGCGTTTGCCAAACGCATGGAGGAAATCATGTTCGGGTCGCCCGCCCTGGAAGTCAATTTTCCATCTCGCATCAAATCCCGATCCTCAAGCCAGGCTTCAAATTCCGGCGCCGGCCTCAGGTTCATCAAAGCTCTCAAAGATGCTGCATCGTGGAAGCTGGTCGATTGATAAGACAACATCACGTCGTCACCCATCGGCACGCCCATGAAGTAATTCACACCGGCAAGAATGAGCAACATGGAAAGATTTTCCAGATCGTTTTGATCGGCGTTCATGTGATTCGTATAACAAGCATCGATTCCCATCGGAACGCCCAAAAGCTTGCCCATAAAGTGATCTTCGAGACCGGCCCGAATCATTTGACGCCCGTCTTTCAAATATTCAGGTCCGATAAACCCGACCACGTCGTTGACGAGAAATGGATTGTATTGTCTTGCCAGTGCGTAGCATCTCGCTTCCATGGTTAACTGATCGGCACCTTCATGCGTGCCGGAAGAAAGTTCGGAGCCCTGCCCCGTCTCAAAATACATGTACTGTCCACCCGCTACCCGAGCCATTTTTGCGCCCAATGCACTGCCTTCTGCCAGCATGTCATTGTCGATTCCGAATGCCTTGTTGCCCTTTTCGCATCCGGCGATGCTCTGAAAAATCAAACCTGCAGGTGCACCTCTTTCGATCGCTTTTAACTGCGTTGTGAGGTGACTGAGGATGCAATTTTGAGTGGGAAGGGATAATTCCTCGATCAAGGTATTTGTCGCTTCCAAGAGCCTCGCAACTGTGTCTGGCGTGTCGTAGGCCGGATTGATTCCAATGACTGCATCTCCGACTCCATACGAAAGTCCTTCGTAGATCGATGCCATGATTCCGTCTACTGAATCGGATGGATGATTGGGCTGCAATCTTATTGCCAGTCGGCCTTTCAGCCCTAAAGTAGTTTTCGCCTTCGCCGTAACGCGCAGTTTCGAAGCCGCCAAAACGAGGTCCATACTCGACATCAGCTTAGCGACCGCAGCCACCATTTCCCCAGTCAGAGCATTGCCGATTTTTCTTTGCCCGAGAATAACTTCGTCTTCGCTCAGCAAAAATTCTCGAAGCTCAGCAACTGTCCAGGATTTGATTTTTTCGAATTGCTCTTTGTCGAGATTGTCATCTATAAGACGTGTTACTTCGTCCGACTCATATGAAATAACGGGCTCCTGGCGCAGTTGCTGCAAGGTTACGTGCGAGAGCAACTGCTTGGCTGCGACTCTCTCTAATTCGGAGGTAGCGGCAATGCCGGCCAGAACATCGCCGGATTTTTCCTCGTTGGCCTTTGCCAGCAAGTCTTTCAAATCGGCAAACTCGAAAGTCTTGCCACCCGTTTTTATTGACAGGCTCACCGAGAAAATCCCAAATAAATACGGACGCATACACGAAAGGGCACAATAGTGTACCTTATGTTGGTGTTTTTTATGCTCTCCATTCATCGAATGCATTGGCGCGTTGTTGCATGAGTTCCATTTCCAAAACAAAACAAGATGAGCTTGAAGATTTTTCTTCCGCCACGCCGGCACGAGTGGCAGTTGGACGAGCGGGCGCGCGTCCATTAACCAAAGCCTGGCTGAAGTTTCGAGTCGACCATGCGCTGGCTCGGGATGCCGTTTGCAGCGAGTTGAGCGAAGAATTCATTCAGTCATTCGCCGCCGCCAATTCTTACCCGTTTCTGCAGTCGGCCGTGTCGACCAGAGACGAATTCATTCAGTTTCCACCGAGAGGAAAGGTCGTCGACAAAATAGTGCTTGAGAAATTGAAAACAATTTGCTCGTCAGGAAATGATGTTCAAATTGTCATCAGCGACGGGCTTTCAGCAAAAGCGGTCGAAAAAAATGCTGTCGATCTTTTGCCGATGATTGTCGACGGCTTGAAGATGAACGATATTTCTCAAGGAACACCGGTAGTGGTTCGATTCGGCCGCGTGGCAGTGGGCGATCAAATTGCTTTTGCATTGCAGGCGCGTTTGGTCATCAATCTTATCGGTGAACGTCCTGGGCTCTCGTCTGCAGAAGGACTTTCGGCATATTTGACTTACAATCCCTCTCCTCAAACCATCAGCTCGGATCGCACAGTGGTTTCCAACATCCACGAGCGCGGCACTCCTGCTGTTGAAGCCGGGGCATACATTGTCAGACTGGTAAAAACAATTCTCGAGCGTCGGGTGTCCGGTGTCGAATTGCAAAAACTTAGCTGAGACGGCGGATTATGACCTCATTTCTCAGCGTAGGCATTGATGTCGGAACGACGTCTACTCATCTGACATTTTCGCGCCTGACAATAGCTAATGTCGCGCCTGCCAATCAGTCGCCGCTTGCGAAAATCGAAAAGCGCGAAATCGTTTTTCAAAGTCAAATTCATATGACTCCCCTGACTGCGGATGGAAACATTGATGCCGACGCGGTTTACGACCTGATTGCTCGAGAATATGAAAAGGCTGCCATCAAATGCGAAGACATCAAAGTTGGTGCTGCCATCATCACTGGTGAGACGGCGCTGAAGCGTAATGCGCAAGAGGTGATTGAAAAACTTTCCCTGCTTTCAGGAGATCTGGTGGCGGTCAGTGCCGGTGCCCATCTGGAAGCGTTGTTGTCCTCCCGCGGATCGGGCGCAGCGGAGGCTTCTCGGCAGAAGCGATCGACAATTTTGAATATCGACATCGGTGGTGGAACGATGAACCTGGCGCTCCACAAAAACGGTGCTCTCATTTCGACCCATTGCCTTGGCATAGGCGGACGTTGCGTGCAATTGAAGGGCACGAATGGAGGCGAATTCGAAGTGATTGCGATGACCGCCAGTGCCAAAGCGTACTTTGCGCTTGGGGACTGCGTTTTCAACGAGCAGACTGAAGATTCGAAACCTTTGAATGTAAAACTTGCTGACCTCATGCGATTGGCGGATGCAATCGCCTCAGATGTGGTCTGTTTCATAAAGCAAGATCCCCGCGCAACGGCTTTGCAATCACTTCCCCTTACAAGCCTGGAAATCGACTGGGCTGCTCCGGACGAAATCTGGCTAAGTGGCGGTGTGGCTGAGTTTTGCGCCGATGAAAAAATGAATCGTTTTGAATTCAGCGATCTAGGCGGTCTGCTTGGCGATGCATTGGTTGCAAAATTGAGATCGTCCGGCCTCGATGTCAAAATTCCCAATCAGCCAATTCGCGCAACAGTAACCGGCGCCGGAATGTTTTCCATGCAGGTGACGGGTTCCACCGTCGATTTCGATATCAATTGCCTGCCAATCCGAAATGTCCCTTTGGTCCGCCCTTTTCAGACTTCCGAGGAACTTCTTGATCGTGAACTGGTTCACTCTCGATTGATAGCTGCACTGGCGCGTGTCGATCCGGAAATGAGAGCAGCCACAATCGCCTTCGAATTGCCAACGCTCAATTCCGTCAATGACTACCAGTCGCTCAAAAAAATCGCCGCCTGTCTGGCCAGTGCAGCTAGCAGGGTGGCGCGCTTGCAACCATTTATCCTGATCGTTCGTGAAGACCTGGGAATGGCGCTGGGACAGCTTTTCCGGCAAGCTCAGGCAGACATGGAGCGCTTTGCCCTCGATTCATCTTCTACTGCATCACAAAAATCCGCTTTCACCGGCGCACTGATCGTGATTGATGGAATCGATACAGCCGATGGAGATTTTATCGACGTAGGAAAACCTGTCAGTCTCGACGCCAATGAAATCGCACGAACCTTGCCGGTGGTTTTGAAAACACTGGTCTTCGGTCGCGAACACTAGACCTTAGCCGAAGACGCATTTGAGAGTGAGCGCGTGCCGCAATCGCTCCAGATATTCCTGTCTGGGAATATTGACGGCATTGAACGTACTCAAGTGGTCTGTGACATATTGAGAGTCGAGCAAAACAAATCCGCGTTCTTTCATGCGCTCGACAAGATATACCAGGCAAACTTTTGACGCATCGGTGGCGGTGTGGAACATCGACTCGCCCATAAAGGCGCCGCCTATGCTTACACCATAAAGACCGCCGACGATTTTGCCGTCTTGATACGCTTCTACTGAATGGGCAAATCCGTGTTCGTGAAGTTCGATGTAGACTCGAAAGATTTCGTCCGTGATCCATGTGCTGTCTCTATCTGCGCAAAGTTTCATGACGCCGGCAAAATCGTGGTTCACCCTCATTTCGAATTTGCCCTGCCGAATTGTTCGCATCAGTCTTTTTGATGCGTGAAACGAATCAAGCGGGATAATGCAGCGCGGGTCCGGTGAATACCACCTGATAATTCCATCGTCGTGACCCATAGGAAAAATACCGGCGGTGTAAGCGCGCAAAACAAGTTCGGCGGTGAACTCTGGCTCTAATTTGTCGCGCAACCACTTCATCGGCTTTTGCAATTTACTTATTCGTGCTTGGAGTCATACTGCGAATGAAGGCGATCAGATCCTTCATATCTTTATCGTTCACTTGAGTTTTGCTGAATGCAGGCATGCCGGCTCTTGCTACTCCAGCCCTTATCAATTTTTCGATCTGACCATCCTCTTTATAGCGCGAAAGAAATTCTGGACCTTTGAGCGGCCGATAAGGATGAAGCGTATTGCCGCCCGATGGGTGGCAGCCGGCGCAGGTGAGTCGCTCGAACAATTTTTTGCCGTGGGCGATCTGGGTCAAACTGCCCACCGCGACTTTTTTAGAGGACGCAGTCGGCTTCGAATCGGATTTTGCTTTGAGCTTGACTGTCTTTTCTGCCGAGGCCGGTTCTAAGAACAGAGAAACCGCCATGACACCTATGGCGAAGGGAAGTTTCCATCCGTGTAAAAGATTTGTCTTCACTCTGCCGTCACGCGCTTCGCCTTATCCTTCAATAGATTCTATAAATTCTATCCTGCCCCGCAAGAGGCGGCATGCCTGTTGATTCGTGCGGCAGTTAATGTGCAATTACAACTTAGACACAAAATCTACTTATAGTGTCCGTGTCGACTTTATCGTCCAAATCGACTGTGTATGTGGGAATTACGTATTGCCAAGTCATGAGATTGCCACTAATGTAAGAGGGCTGGCATAGCCTCTCCATCTCCACCATATCTACGACGAGCACTGCGGTGCTTAACCTTGTGTGTTCATGCGCAAGTATTGTCGACCCTTCCAGCGGGGATCCAAGTGTATGTCAATACATTCAACAAGAGCGAAATCTCTATTCGCCGACCGGGTTGCTGACATCGGCGAACAAGGACAGACCGGCAGCCGTCTGCATCAGCAAGCGGTAGATTTGCTTTCCGGTCCTGAGGGACTTGCATTCGGGCCTCAAAGAACGGGAGCGGATGCTTCGGCAAATATCGCAAAAGGCACTGAGATAGTGGCGAGCGCAGAACTTGCTCATGCCGCGGAAGGTGGTGCCAAAGGTCTGAATCTTAGCCAAGATCTCTATGCCAATTTGCTTGAGCAAAATCCTACGGCAGATCTGTTTAAGGGAATGCTGGATAACTATCAGCAAGGAGCCGTTGATCTCGCCGTCAAGGACTCGCGATTCGACCAAATGATATTGGCCAGCGACAATTTAGCCGCCAAAGACGAATATAATTTGCGCAGAAATGGTCAACCGGTCGCAGCCTAGAACAACCGGACTTTTGCCGATTTTATAAACCCGGTGTGCTGGGCGGTCTCAGCTCGCCCAATTCGCCTTCTATGTTTTTAAACCAGACTTTCGGGATCAAACCGATGCCGCGGATTAAAGGCGGTGGGGCGGGAAGCTTGGCGCCATAAGCGTTCAAAACACTAAACGTCTGATGCACGCAATTGTTTTCGAAGACGTGCCATCCGCATGCGCCGCTTGCTTCTGCTGCTTGCATAGCAGCTTTCGGATGCGCATCCAGAACCGCAAAAGATTTGAAGTGGTGATACCGTATATGGTTACCCGCCTTCATCACATCCATCATCGCGCTGAGAGTGCCTTCCTGACTCCAGTAGTCGGTGTCCGCCCCCACAGGTACGGATGCATACTTGATCCAGGCCATGATGTCGTGCATTTCGTGATGAATCAAGTGATCTGTAGAACCGAACAAATAGCGGTCGTAGCCGCTCAGCTTGAAGCCCCAGCCGATATGACCGAAGTGAGCAGCCTGTTTGAAATTGATGAATATAAAACCGCGACCAATCATGGGTTTCCCTGGTTCGCCCTTTTACATAGCGCTCTTTCTTTCGTAGCGCTGGAAGCGGAATTCGATGTCGTTTTCTTCCATCGTATCCGACACTGCTGCTAAGGCGAAGCGGTCGTCAATTGGTGGAAAGTGGGCATCGCAATCAAATTCTTGCATAATTCTGGTCAGGTGGATGGTGCAGAGCATCGGATTTTGCAATGTCTCTTTGTAGATTTGCGCGCCGCCAATGACAAAAGCGCGTTCGTGTTCGATACCGTCCAATACTTGCACCGCACTTTCAAGACTGTCGCACACCAGTACGCCTTGCGGCGCTTCGAACGATTGATTCTTCGTCAAAATTATGTTCAATCTGTTTTTGAGCGGGCGTCGTTTTTCCGGAATCGACTGCCAGGTTTTCCGTCCCACGATGATGGCGTTTCGCCCGCCGCCTGTGGTATTGCTTGTCAGCGACTGAAAGAATTTCATGTCGCCGGCAATGTGCCACGGCAGCTTGTTATCCTTGCCAATTCCATTGTCGAGATCGGCAGCTACAACGATTTCCAACTTTTCCGTCACGGATGTCTCCGATTAAACAGCAACAGGGAATTTGATAAAGCCCTGGTGATCGTAGTTCTTCAAGGTGAAGTCTTCAAATTTGAGATCGAACAGTGATTTCACTGGAATCTCAACTTCAGGCAGCGTTCCCGGCTGACGCAGTAATTGCTTTTGCAGTCCTTCGAGATGATTTTGATAAATGTGCGCATCGCCGATTGTGTGTGTGAAAACGCCCGGAGTAAGTCCGCATTCTTGCGCCATCATGATCATCAAGAGCGAATAGCTGGCAATGTTAAAGGGAACGCCCACGGCGAGATCGGCCGAGCGTTGATAAAGCTGGCAATCGAGCCTGCCGTTTATCACGTAGAACTGAAACATCATGTGGCAAGGCGGCAACGCCATCTTCGGAACATCCGCGACATTCCAGGCCGTGACGATTATGCGGCGAGAGTCCGGATTGTTTTTGATCAAATCAAGTGCATTTTGAATTTGATCGATGTGGCGTTTTTTATATAGCCCTGTTGCTTCATCAAGATCATATGCCGGCCAGCTTCGCCATTGATATCCGTAAATCGGACCGAGCTCGCCGTTTTCATCTGCCCAGGCATCCCAAATATTGGTGTGCTCGTGCAGGTCGTCATTAATATTGGTAGAACCCTTGAGAAACCAGAGCAACTCTCTGACGACGGCTTGGAAATTGACTTTCTTGGTCGTCAATAGCGGAAAGCCTTTGCGCAGGTCATATTTTGATTGCGTTCCGAAAAGAGAAATGGTGCCGGTTCCAGTCCTGTCCTCGCGCTTTTCGCCCTGGTCGAGAACAGTTTGAATCAAGTCAAGGTATTGCCGCATCCTGCTACCCCTCTCATTTTCGGCGTTTTCGCGCCGCTTCCGTCAGCCATAAGGATACCAGGAAAGGCTGATGGTTGGCTAGATTTGCTGTATCTCCAGGACTTATGCGATCTATATCTTTCGCGCTTCTAATGCTGTTTCCTGTCATCGTAAAACTAAGCTGAAAACTGGCGGGTTTAATCGCCTCTCGTCATATTATGGTGCGTTCTCAGTTCTAAAAGAAACCGTTACCAGGAGTTTTCAATGCTTACCGAGTACCGCAACGAGCCTTTCACTGATTTTTCTAATGGGGACAATCAAAAGGCGTTCACCCACGCTCTTGATACGGTGAAAAAGAAGTTGGGGAAAGATCATCCACTCGTAGTGGGAGGCGAGCGTCTTGCCATTGAAGCTGAAGACTGGCTGGTGTCGACGAATCCTTCCGAGCCGAAGCAAGTCATAGGCCGCTACGCCAAAGCAACGCAAGCCCAGGCTGAGCGAGCGATGAAAGTTGCATGTGAAGCATTCGAGAATTGGAAGCGCGTGCCCGCAGTGGAGCGCGCTCGCTATCTTTTCAGGGCGGCTGCGATTATGCGCCGCCGCAAACACGAATTCTCCGCCTTCATGGTGCTGGAAATCGGCAAGAGTTGGGCGGAAGCTGATGCGGACACGGCGGAAGCCATTGACTTTATGGAATTCTACGGGCGCGAAATGATTCGCCTGAGCGCGCCGCAGCCTTTGACACCCAATCCCGGCGAAGAGAATGAATTGCATTACATTCCTCTTGGTGTCGGCATTGTCATTCCACCATGGAATTTCCCGCTCGCTATTCTGGTCGGCATGACCACTGCATCGATTGTGGCCGGCAACACGGTAGTTTTGAAACCATCCAGTGAAACACCCGGAATCGCCTGGGAATTTTTCGCGCTCATGGAAGAAGTCGGTTTGCCGCCTGGCGTTTTGAACTTCTTGCCCGGCGCCGGTTCCAGCATCGGAGATTTCTTGATCACGCATCCGAAGACGCGCTACATCGCCTTCACCGGCTCGAAAGAAGTCGGATTGCGCATCAATGAGCTGGCCGCCAAACCACAGCCGGGACAGATGTGGATAAAGCGCGTGGTGGCTGAAATGGGCGGCAAAGATTCGATAATCGTTGATGATAGCGCCAATCTCGATGAGGCAGCAGACGGAGTCGTCGCCAGCGCATTCGGATTCGGCGGGCAGAAGTGCTCTGCTTGCTCGCGGGCCGTCATTCACAAAGACATTTACGACGAGATGGTGAAGAAGATCAAAGAACGCACTGAAAAACTCGTCATCGGCAACCCGGAAGATCGCAAGCATTACATGGGGCCTGTCGCTTCTAAATCCCAGTACAAAACCGTTCTCGAATACATCGATATCGGCAAGAATGAAGGAAAGCTGGTTTGCGGCGGAAACGCTATTAAGAACAGAACCGAAGGCTTCTTCATTGAGCCGACTGTGATTGCGGACATCAGCCCGACTGCGCGCATTGCTCAGGAAGAAATTTTTGGACCTGTTCTGGCATTGATCAAAGCCGACGGCTGGAGGCACGCTCTCGAGATTGCCAACAATACAGAATTCGGTTTGACCGGCGCTGTTTATTCGAACGACCGCCGCAATTTGGAACAAGCGCGCAATGAGTTCTACGTAGGCAATTTGTACATCAACAGAAAATGCACCGGTGCGCTCGTCGGTGTTCATCCGTTTGGCGGGTTCAACATGAGCGGCACCGATTCCAAAGCCGGCGGCAGAGATTATTTGCTGCTCTTCACGCAAGCAAAATCAGTGGCCGAACGCTATTAAGCCGACGGCGTGAAAAACACGAAAGGAAAGGGAACATTCAAGGACAACCCCTGCACCTTTCAGGTTTTTTTGACCGACGATTCAGAGTTGAAAACAGTCTTTGTCCCTTCTGGCGAATCGGGCAGCAATTCTGCGCCTGCCCAGGACTTTGAAAATTTCGAAGGGGTCGATCCTTTTATCGGCACGACGATAGACGGCAAGTACGAGATTCTGGACAGTGTCGGGCAGGGCGGCATGAGTGTCGTCTACAAAGCCATGCAGACAGCGATGCATCGCACTGTCGCGCTGAAAATGCTGAAAATGGGACTATCTAGCGATCCGGTATTCTCGCAGCGATTCATGCGAGAGGTTTCTCTGCTCGGTAAGCTCAATCATCCGAATATTGTCACAGTATTCGACTCAGGTATGACGTCTCTGGGAAATCTGTATCTGGCAATGGACTTATTGTCAGGAAAGTCACTGCAGGAAATTTTAGACGAGTGCGGCGCATTGCCCCTGGAGCGAGCTGCACCTTTGATTTTGCAGATTTGCGATGCATTGAACCATGCGCACAAACGGGACATAACTCACCGCGACTTGAAGCCCGGCAATGTCATGATTGAAAAAACTCATCGTGGCGAAGAAGTCGTAAAAATCGTCGACTTCGGTCTGGCCAAAATGGGAGAAGGCAGCGAGCGTCTGACCCGTGCAGGCGAACTCTGGGGAAGTTCTTTCTACATGAGCCCCGAGCAGTGCAACGGCGCCGAATCCGACGGGCGCTCCGACATTTACTCGTTTGGAATCCTTATCTATCAGATGATTACCGGCAAAGTTCCGTTTCGCGGCAGCGGGTTCATGGAAACCGTGTCCAAGCAGATGAACGAGCCGCCGCCGCCGCTCAAGGTCACGAAATCCGATCTTGTCGTTTCGGATATGCTCGAACGGGTAATTTTCAAATGTTTGGAAAAGGCGCCCGAGAAAAGGTTTCAGACTGTTTCCGATTTGAAGTCGGCGCTCCAATCTGCTTTGCCTGAACCAGGTAAGCAAGATAGAGACGTCACTACTCGATCTCAAAGAACCATTGCCCAGCCGAGTTCGGCTAATATCGAACAAGTGAAGGAAAGCGCAAAATCGAAATCCGGTTCGCAAATGAAAGGACTGATTGTCCTTTTTGTCGTTTTGATTATTTGCATGATATTGGTTTTCGTTGTCTTGAAAAATAAATCGGCACCAAATGCGGTGGCGCCTGAACCTTTGACGAAAGAGTCGATTGGCGTGCACAGACGAGACAAATCGAAGGATGCGCTGAAGGTCGCCCCAGCCAAACATGGACCTGACTTTGCCGATCAAATGCCGAGTGAATCCGGTGCGAAAGTACAGTCTAAGCAAGATGCATCCGCTTCTGCTGAAAGAACCGGATCTGATTCACCGGCACAAGCGAAATCAGAGGCGCCGGTAAAAGTCAAAACGACAAAACCTAAGCGTAGCCGGCACGCAGACTCACTTTTTGAAATTCCGGTCAACAGCGGCAAGCACGACAAAGACGAGTTCGACGTCGTCGGGCGATAACTTATTGATACGAAGTTTGGTAGGCGCGGCGAGGCCGGGATGGCGCGTATTCATCTCTGTCATACCGGCTTTCTGTCTTGCTGTCCATGCCCGGATCGCTAATCGATTGCGCTGGCTGGTGTACGGGCTCACCTTCGAACTGCACCGGCTCTCCCGGTTTGACAGGCACCAGCGGTGCTTCTTGATTGACTGCGTTGGAATCACTGCTGCTCAATTCGGAAGCTAGCTGTTTCGGTTTTCGCGCTGCGCTTGATTTTTTTGCGGCAACGCTTTCTTTGGCAGCGATCAATCTTTTCGTGCGCTCCGGAACTGATTGCGTCCAATTGAATGCCTCACGCTCTGCTTCTTTGGCATTCATGGCGTGGCGTATATTGACGGTGACGACGAACCCCGTGACGCCTGCCATAACGGCAGCCGTCAGATAAAGCGGAACTTCGAGTTTCTTGAATGCTCCAGTGCGAACTTTCGGCGCTTCTCGCTCCATCTCTTTCACTTCTGCTTTCTGTGCAATTTCACTTTCTTGAACCACTGCTATTTTGGGAGCGCCGATATTGTCGAGTTCATGAATCGAATAGGCTTTTGGTTTTTCTGCAAAGTCGAATTCTCGGGGCGGTTCGGCTTCCACCGGCTTTGTGGCATGCTTCCATGTTCGCAACGACTGCGACAATTCTTGCGCCGATTGAAAACGTTCATTTCTGTTTTTATCCAGGCATTTAAATACTGTTGCTTCGACGTGAAATGGAATCTTCAATTCCGGTGCGGCATCGTTGAAGCGACGCGGCAACCCTTTCATCTGGCACTCGATCAATTCGTTCATGTCTTCGCATGCGAAGGGCAATCTGCCCGTCAAAGCCATGTAGAGAATGACACCCATACTATAGATGTCTGAGCGAGCGTCGGTCGCCTCGCCGCGCAATGCTTCCGGGCTTGCGTATTCAGGACGCGAAGACCTTCTGCCTTGCGGCGGTGCGCTGTCATCCAGTATGGCGGCGCTGCCGAAATCGGTGAGTTTGGCGATTTGTTGCGCGTCAGTGTCAGCCAGCAAGAAAATCGAGGAGGGGGTCAGTTCGTTGTGAACGACGCCTGCATCGTGCGCGGCCGCGAGCCCTTGCGCTATCTCGAGGAAAATCGGAAAGACCAGGTCGTGCGGCAAGGGACCTTCGGCGGAAAGCATTTCTCCCAGGCACATGCCAGTTACGTGTTCAAAAACTATGTACAGATTGCCGCGATCGGAAAAATGATCGAGCATTAAGGGAAGGTTCGGGTGCTGGGCGCGATTGAGCGCTCGTATTTCCGACTGAAAAAGGTCCGCCTGGGATTCTTTGGAAACTTTCGCCCGGGTCAGTTCTTTGATAGTGACGCTGCGTCCCGTGCGCCGGTCGCGGGCGCGATAAAGGTTGTAGCGGACGGTCGAGCAGATAATGCCGGTGACTGTATAGATGGTATTCAGCGTGCAACCGATCGGATATGCGCGAGACAAGTCGAAGCTCGTTTTCTTCGTGCTGCTGGAACTCAAAGGCAGATTCCCTCATGCTTTCGACCTCAATACTAAAGCCAATCGTGCGCCAACCCTAATGAGAAGTCGCTCACCAACATGAGCGAAGTTTAGGCAATGTTCAATTGTGATCGAAACATTGATTTTGCCGTCATTTGCCAGCATTTACTTGCTCGAATTTTGCTTGAAACCAATATCCGGTTTGGCACTATATGTGGTATCACCGGCGGGACGGAACTTTCTTGCGCAAGTGTTGACATCCACCGATTGGCAAAACATGTTTTTTGCTGCGCGGGCGCTTGACTACGCCTTTGCCATCACACATATGCTGTTCTGCTAGAATCTAACAGTGCTGTTGAAGCGATGAATATTCGGCTGAAAGAGCTCGTTGGCAGGCTCGGTTAGGAGGCTTGGTTAGATGGCGGAGACCATTCAACTCGTGAGGCAGATTGCTGTAAGAGCAATCGTCACGGAGAACTTCAAGGGCCAGGTCGGCGGCGAGATTGCCCGTAATCTTCAACAGATTGATGCTGAATTGCAACAGCTCGAGTTCAAGGGGAAACGCGCCATCGCCGATATTGAAAAGCGCAGCGGCGGTGCTGTGACAGCCGATGCGCGCGTGCAGATTGAAACGATAAGGCAGCAGATCGAGGCTGAAAAGATGCGCCTTCTTCAATACAAAGAGGAGATGCAGGGGCAAAGTCAGGCATTGACGGAGCTGCCGGTGGGAAGCGTTGTCACTCAATTCACCGTTGAAAATCCCGTCGAGGTGCGCATTGGAGAGAATATCTTCCAGCGCCTGGAAGGCGGCGAGATTCTTGTTAAGGACGGGATTATTCAAGAGATCCGCGTCTGAGCGAATTTACTATTGGCAAAAGGGCGACGCATTGGCGCCGCCCTTTTCGTATGTGTGTTCTCAGTTTAGAGATACTCTTTCAGTTTCAACGTTACGTTGCTCTGTCTGAGAGCTCTCAGAGCCTTCAGCTCGATTTGTCGAGTGCGCTCGCGGGTGATGCCGACAAGCTTTCCGACTTGCTCGAGGGTTCGCTGTTTACCGTCATTCAGTCCGAATCTAAGGATAAGAACCTCACGCTCACGCGGTGTGAGCATGGACAGTACGCCGCGGATGTCGTTTGACATCAGGCTCGCCTCGGTCGAGTCCTCAGGGCGAGAAGAGTTCTCGTCCTCGACAATCTCAGAAAGTGAGTTGTCATCGTCATCTCCGTAAGGAGTATCGAGTGACAGTGGTGAGCGGTTGGCTGCCAGAATCTCTTTGATTTTCACTACCGACACGCCCATTCCCTTCGCGAGATCCTCGAGATTGGGTCTGCGACCCATCTCTTGTGAGAGCTTGCGAGTGACTTTTCTCAGGTTGTTGATTGTCTCGACCATGTGGACAGGCACGCGAATAGTGCGTGATTTGTCAGCGATAGCACGAGTGATACCCTGACGAATCCACCATGTCGCATAGGTTGAGAACTTGTAGCCACGCTCCGCATCGAATTTCTCCGCGGCACGGATCAGACCGAGGTTGCCCTCTTGAATCAGATCAAGAAACGGCAAGCCGCGACCTTGATACTTTTTGGCTACAGACACAACCAGTCTGAGGTTGGCTTGTACGAGGCGCTTTTTCGCCAGCATATCGCCAACGGCGATGCGCCTTGCCAGCTCGATTTCCTCGGCTGCGGTCAACAGTTTAATTCGACCGATCGAACGCAGATAGAATTGAACCGGGTCCTCTGAAGTTCCGGTGCGACGCCCAATCGGCGCGTATCCTGACGCGTCGTCGTCTGAGTCGTCACCGACGGCACCTAGATCTACCTCGTCATCCGTATTGAATGCAGTGGCGTATCCCGGCACCAGATCGTCCAGAGTGTATTCATCAATAGGTGGAGCGTACTTCCTGTTCATTTTCCTGACGGCTTTGGCCGCTGTACGGTAATACCCGAGATCCAAATTTGGAACTCTAAAAAATGGGATGCAAATGCCCCGCCTTGGAGGCAGTTACATATCTATTCACTTGTCCCACCAACGCTTGAGACGATACCCCTATTAAAATGTTCCGACCCACTTCTTGAAAAGTGGGTTATCCCTAGATCTCAAGTAGAGTCAACGTATTAAGACCCTTTCGGGACTCGGGACTATTTGAAATTCCCGTAGCTGTGCAGCCCGCCCAGTCCCAGGGAATTGAAGCCCAAATAGGTCATCAGCGTAAGAAGCAATCCGACTATGGATACCAGAGCCAGCTTTTCAGCCGAGCACTCGCGGTGCACTCTCAAGTGAATGTATGCGGCATAGCTGAGCCAGGTTACCAGCGCCATCGACTCTTTCGGGTCCCAGGACCAGTAAGTGCCCCAGGCATGATTCGCCCACAGACCGCCGGTAATAATCCCGAAAGTCAGTGCCGGCATACCAATTGCGATGCAGCGGTAACTGACGTCATCGTAAGTTTCGGCAAGCTTCGAGTCGCCTCGATTTTTATCAATTCGCCGCAATAATTTGAAAGAAATGATCATGCCCACAAGGCTGGCTCCGGCAAAGAGAATTTGCAGCCAGGCTGTTTCGACGGATGTGAACGTTCCCAGAACCACTGCAAGTATCGCCAGAGATACTGTCGCTGCCGCTGTGATAAGACTGGCGATGCGCCCTGCCTGATAGAGCTGTATGAAGCCGGACAATCCGCCCAGGAAAAAGAGGGCGTAGGAAATAATTAGAGGCGGAACGTGAATCCAGCGCCAGTAGCTGACCAGAGCGGGCACCAGTGGCTGTATGTCGTGTTGTGATTGCGGCAGCCAACTGCCGTAGAGGAACATCAAAAGTGCGGTCAAACTGGCTAACCAGCCCAATTGGCGCACACCATAGGCTTTGGCCAGGGCCAGATAGGCGCCCATTGTCGCCCAGGCGAACCAGAGCAATGACTCATAGAGATTGGCGAGCGGGAATCTTTGCGCATCTATGCCGCGCGTGATAATCGCTGCCGTGACGGCCACAAACGCCAGTGTCAGTGTCCACGAACCGATTTTCACAAGCAAGTCTTTTCGGTTCTTAAATCCGTTGGAGGCGACAAAAACCCAGAAAGACATTACAGACGTAATGCCCGCCGTGTTTGTAAGCGCCATCTGCATTTCGGACATCAACTATCTCCTTGGGCGTCTTTTGCATTAGAGTCGGCTGAGCTGCCTGCCAGCACATGCTCTTTTTTCTTCTGAGCTGAACTCTCATTGGTGTGTCCAGCGTTAAGCTTTTCTGTCGGTTGAGCTTCTGATATTTCTACTTTAGGTATACCAAACTCGCTTGCCATTTGGCTTTCCAGTGTTTTTATCAAACGCTCGAATCCTACTTTTGCCTTTACCGAACGCCCGCCGAAATAGAGAATTTTGGACGGCGCCATATCGTCGGTCTTGTTTTCGTTGCCGGTCGCGCCCTCCTTTTTCGAGCCGGTTTCAAGACTTACCCAAACGTGTCGGTGCGGAATCGCCGCCATCAGGACTCCCACTATGATGAATGCAAAGGCGACATAAGTAATCGGCAGTCCCGGATCGCATTTATATTGAAGGCCGGTTACCGGCATGACCCTTATCAACGAAATTGTTACCGGTCCGAGCTTTGCCGGTTTGTCTTTGGTTATCTCGCCCAATTGACGGGGCGCTTCCCAGTCAGGGCGTTTAGCGAAAACTTTTATGATGCCGTCCGCTCTTACCGAGAAAATCATTACGCTGTTTTGATCCAGCGGCAAGAACGCTGCGTAGAGTTTGCCCATAGGTTGCAAATCAAGCCGTTTTTCTTTGCCGTTGAAATTCAGGAAAATGTGATCGAGTCCCCAGCTCGACTGGTAGATATCTACGCCGTCATAAGAAAGCGGGTTGTTGACAGAGATTTCCTGTGTCTTAATTTCCTTGCCCTGCGTATCCAGCACGGTCAATTTTGAAAACCATTGCTTGGGCTCGCCCGTTGGATAATCTTCACGATGCGTCGCATCGACTCTGACTGTCCAGGTTGGAAGCTTTCCTACCCAGAGTTTCGAATGTTCGGACTGGCTGAAATCCAAATGCGAATTGAGCAAGACGGGCTGAAAGCCTGAAAAGCCTGTCCACGATGTGATGGTGACGCCGACAAGAAGAGTGAGCAAGCCGATGTGAGTTACTGTTGCAGCAAGGCGTCCAAACCTTCCGTATTCGGCAAGCAACTTGTCGCCACTGGTGGCAACTTTAAAACCTCTTGCGGAAAGCCTTACGGCAAGCGCGGTCAGAGCAGATTGATCGTTGCCTTTCAGCTCTACTGATGTATTGATCGGCAGTTTGCCAATGTCTTTTCCTGAAAGAAATGGCAGTGGTTTCTGCAGCAATTTGATGCGTGGAAATACTCTCAGGAAGCTGCATGCGATCATGTTGACCGTGAGCATGGCGATGAGCGACAGGAAAAACGGGCTGTGATAAATGTCCGTAATTCCAAATTGGGTGAGCAACTTTGCCGTATCCGCACCGAATTGCTCGATCACCTTTTCTTTGCCGCTTGCCGACTCTTGCGGGCACCAGGCTCCGATAAGCACGGTAAGCGCAGTAAGCGACATCAGAAAAATAGTCAACTGAACAGAAGCGAGCGCATTTTTCAGGCTCGATTGCGTTTTTGGATCGTAGATCTTTTCGCTTTCTTGGTTCACTTGCTGCCGGGTTTCCTTGTGTGATGCGGTTGCAAAATCCGCATGTACGGATGTTTAAAAGCTTCTTGCTTGCGCCTCTTCATCATTCACTATATGCGTTCCGCTCAAAATTTGATCGGTCAGGCGCCTTGCTTCATCGAAATTTCCGCGGCTGACCGCGCGGTAAATTTCTTCCGACTCCGCCAATTGACGCAGAAACTCTTGCTTTTGTTCTTGTGAAAAAGCGGGATCTTGTGTTGTCTTCTTGAGCTTTTCAGAAAGAGCATTGAGAAACAGCACATAACGATCGATGTCGTTGACGAGCGCGCCCTCCAAACGACCGATCAAAGCACGCTCCAGCGCGTGGCTGACACCATCGGTTGAAACCGCGAGTTTCAAATGACCTCGCTTCACCGATTGACCGAAAACGATGTCGCAATTGACGTTGAAGTCGTTGGATGCACAAAGTATTTTGGCTTGCTGAGCCGCGTCATAAACTCTCTCATTTTCATCCAGGTCATGCGAACAAGGAACAACAAGAAAGAATTCGCCTGAATGTATGCGCTCCAGATCGCGAACGCCGACTGCGCGACGGCTCACGGCAAGGCGATTGGAATAGCTAATTTTCAACTCTTCGATTTCAGAGCAAACATGTGAGGCGATCACTTCGACGCGCGCGCCGTAATCGATAAACCTGATAACTTCGCGCAAGGATTGCTTGCCGCCGCCGGTTATAAGAACATTGCGACCGTCCACCTTCAAATTGACGGGCAGAAGGTTGAACAGCGGTGCGTCTTTGTTTTGGTACGCTGCGCTCATCTCATTTCGTTCTTACAAGCACGTAATTAATGAGGGACTCGAGGGAGTTCCTAGCATCTGAAGGAGCAATTTTGCTCAGCGACTCTTTGGCAAGATTGGCATAATGACCGGCCAAATTGACGGTGGCTTCGACGCCTCCTGTGGATTTGATAATTGAGATTCCTTCCAGGGAGCCTTCGTCCGTGGCGATGGCACGAGTTTTGATAAGTTCGCAAAGACGCTTTGCCGCTGCATCGTCCTTTTCCAACACGAATAGAGCCGGAGCCGTCACCACGCCGGCGCGCAAATCGCTGCCCGGTTGCTTTCCAAGTTCCGTGGCCTCGCCTGTTACATCCAGGAGGTCATCGACGATTTGGAAGCAGATGCCCAGATTGACCCCATAGTCTTTGAGCGCTTGCACAGAGGAATCGGGCGCGGCATTCAAAATTGCCCCGGCGTGCGCTCCGGCGGCAAACAGGGATGCCGTCTTGCCAATCGACTTGTTGATGTAACCTTCCCAATTGACCTCAACATTGAACTGGCTGCGCATTTGCTTGATTTCGCCGGCGCAAAGGTCGCCCAATACCTGCCCGTAGATGCCAACCACAACCGGATTCATGATGCGGGCCAGGCAAATTGATGCCTGGGCGAAGAGCAAATCGCCCAAAAGAACAGCCAGCCGGTCGTTGAAGCGTTTGTTCACCGTTTCCTTTCCACGTCTGAGGGCCGCCGAGTCGAGGACATCGTCGTGTACCAGGCTGGCTGTGTGGATAAGCTCGGTGAGAACGGCTTGAATGATATTGAGGCGCCCGAGTTCGCGGCCTTCCGTAAGGCTGGCTTTCGAGCCCAGAAGGGCGATTGCCACGCGAATTCGTTTGCCACCCGATTGGAAGACCTGGCTGAGCAGCTCGCCGACGAACGGGTTGTCGTCGATAAGGTTGGTCGTCAGCCATGTTTCGACGATAGCCAGCTCTTCTTTTACGGGAGCAATGATGGCTTTGAGGTCGTCTTGAAGAGGTGTAGCGGTCGTGATTGAAGCGCTGGTCATGATGTTTCCCGGTATTTAATACCAGCAGTTGCTACCACCGGATGCTTCCGGCACATCTACCGGATGTCATCTGGTTTTGCTAAGCTTTTCATATAAGGCCAATACACGTCAACAAATACACCTTACTAAGCAATCAAGAGAAACTTATTAGGTTTTTAGCCAGTGATCTGGCTTATACCTAGCTAAGAATCTATACTCGTGTGCGAACCTCGAAATATTCCTCTTTGAAGCCCTTTTCGGGCTCTAGTTGATGAGACACCTGACTGTGGAGCAGAATCCCTTGCAAGACTTGAAGAGAAAAATCACAAACAAGGAGCTGGCGCTTCCTGATGCTCTGGCCAAAGCGTTGCCTCTTTTGCGAGGATTGGTCACCGATGAAAAATTGATGTGGTTGGCCTCTGAGTTGCAGGGATATCCCAACGCGCTGGAGTTCTTTCAAAATCATGGCAACGAAGCTGCGCTGAAAGAATTCCCCTCTTACAGAATCGTGACCGGAAAAATTTGGCTGCTCACTCCGCAGGGCACGCTTGCCGAGCTGAATAATCCAATGACCAGCCGAGAAAGAGTATTTCTTTCCGCACCGGTATCGTGGTTGGAAGAAGCTTTGAAAGACCCGAACGACACCTGTATCGTCGATATGGCGGAACTGACCAACTATTTTGCAAAGGGTGTCGGCAACGTCGTGTGTGAATGTCCGAAAGAACACCTGCGCGGCATCCTCTCCATTTTCCGCCAGCGCTTCATTCAAGTTCTTGATGAAGCAAGCCAAGCCAACTAGTCAGTTCTTATTCGCTGATTAAAACTCGTGGTAGCCCAAAACTACCAGGACGCAGGCGCCGCCGTAAATAACGTTCAATCCTGCCGACTCGGCTTGCTCGATTGCGCTTCTGCTTTCTGCCCCGGGCTGCATCCATAAATGTTTGACACCTGACTTTATGGCATCATCGACGACTTTCTCTGTCACCGCTGGTGGTGTGATGATGGAAACAGATTCGATCGCCTCGGGCAAATCTTTGAGTGAAGGATAAGTAATCAGACCTTCCACTTCGCCCTCATTGGGATTGATTGGAACAGCCTGCCGGTTGTTTTGCAAGTAACAGCGCAATACTTTGTTGCCGTACTTGTGCCGATTTGAAGAAGCGCCGCACACAGCAAATTTAGGGGCTTTGAGAAATTTCTTTATTTTGTTGCCTTCGGTGTCCATCAATAAGTCTCCAGTTGCAAGTCTCAGTGTAACCGGTAGAGCAATTCTTTGCGGGGGTGATCCGGTGCATTTGCAGATTTGATTTTCTCATCCACAATTTGATGATGTGGTGAAAGTTTGCAAACAGGATCAGCTTGGGCGGCATCACCGGTCAAAAGAAATGCCTGGCAGCGGCAGCCGCCCAGATCATTTTCGCGAAACTCGCATGTGCGGCAGGGCTCAACCATCCAGTCGAATCCTCTGAAAGCATTGAATGCCGGTGAATCATCCCAGATCCATTTGAGAGACCTTTCTTTTATCGAGGGAAAAGTCAGCGTTTTTATCGCGCCGGCAGCCAGGCAAGGATAAGCAGTACCATCGGCGGACACCACGATATGTTGACTCGCCCAGCCGCCCATGCACGGTTTCGGAGACCTTTCCAGATAGTCGCCTATCACCCAACTCATTTGCAACTTTCCGGCAAGCTCTTTTTTCTTTGAGTCATAAACCGAAATGGCCTCTGCCATCTGTTGCTCGGAGGGCAAAAGATTTTCCATATTGGCCAGGGCAAAGCCGTAAAACTGTGTGCTGGCCAGCTCAAGCCGTTTCACGTTCATTGCTGCTGCAAAATCTATAATTGCTCCTACTTCGCCGATATTATGCTTATGCAGCACCACATTTAGTGACACCGGAATTTTTTCACTGAGCGCCAGTTTGAGCGCGCACAACTTTTGCTCTTGCGCATTCCAACCGGCAATCAATTTTGACGTTGATGCATCTAGCGATTGCAGGCTGATTTGAATGCTTTCAAGACCGCAAGCAATTAATTTTTGCAAAACCGTTTCCGTAAGCCCGATTGCGCTGGTGATCAAATTGCTGTAAATGTCGCGTTTCTTGAGTTGAGAAACAATCATGGCAAGTCCCGGGTAGGCAAGCGGTTCTCCACCGGTTAGATTAGCTTGCACAATCGACAAGTCAGCCGCCTGATCGACAATCGAAAGCCAATCATCGATCGGCAATTCATTTTCTTTTGCAATCAATTCAGTCGGATTGGAACAGTACAAGCAGCTAAGCGGGCAGCGATGAGTAAGTTCCATCGTGATCGTGAAAGGGCGCTGTTTAACGATGCCTGTCATTTCATTCTTGCATCGCCTAATCCGACTTCACTTCGATCCATCCGCGACTGAGCGCATCCATGATAAATTCAGCCAGATCGCGGTGCAGCGTGTCGTCTTCATAACGTTCCGCCAGTTCGGAGTAAATCACTTCAATTGTTCGATGCCCGTCCACCAGTTCGAGAACTTCGCTTGCCGAACGATTTAATTTAACGATGCATTCCGGCATAAGCAGCAGTTTGCATTGCCTTTCTTCATCGTCCTTCAGGCGCACGCCCGGCGACAATTGCAATATCGACTCTTTGACTATATCTTCCAATCCATCAGCCATGTTCGATTGCATCCAAAAGAGACCAGAGTACATCGCATTTGAATTCTACGGCTTTCAGCGCCTGCATTTGTTTTTCGTAGGTGTCGGCGGCGCGCATGACCAGCTCCAGTCCATGTTCTGAATCTCGAGGCGCTTGACTGAGCCGGGCTCGAAAATAATTCAGGCCTTCACTGTCTATCCACGAATAATGAGTTTCCAAAATTTCGATTCTGTAACTGACGAGCCTGGGCGCGAAGACTTCGGTCAGGGAACTGGCGACAGCCAGCCACCATGGATTGAGCCGGCAGTAATTAACATACGCATCGACAGCGAAGATCGCCCCCGGCAAAAAATGGTGACCGTCCAGGAGTTCTTCTCTCGATATTCCCGCTGCTTTCGCCAATTGCAGCCAGGCATTTATGCCGCCGTCATTTTCAGACAGCCCGTCATGGTCGATGATTCGTTCACGCCAGCGAATACGATCGCTTCTTTCCGGCAGCTTTGAAAGCACGAGCGCATCCTTGATGGGAAGGCACTTCTGATAGTAGAAGCGATTGGCAATCCAGCGCTGCATTTCCTGTCTGGTCAGCGTGCCTTCGTGCATGCGCTGATGAAACGGATGCTTGTCGTGATATTTTTGCTCGCCGATTTTTTCGAGCCTGTCGACGAATTCTCGCTGCGACAATATTGCCAAGCTGGACTTTACATCAATCACGAAGCATTTCCCCGACTTTGCCTGCCGACAGGCACATGCCATCGACTGCAATTTTGACGCCGGCGTTTTCGACCGCCTGTCTTTCGGGGGAATTATGGCGCAAAATCGGGTTGGTGTTGTTGATATGAGTCAGTAGTTTTACCGGCGCTTTAGCTTCATGCAAATGAGCCAGGATGCCGCCTTCGCCCGAGAGGGGCAGATGTCCCATGCTTTCTGCGGAGCCCGCCTCGAGGCCAAGTGATGACATCTCATCGGTTGTATAAAAAGTTCCATCGGCAAGTATTATCTCGGCTCCCGAGAACAAAGAGTCGACCCGGCTATCCCAGACGCCTATCTGTGGAGCGTAGGCTATGACCGAGTCGGCGGATTCGAATTTGAGACCGATTACTGCGCCTGAGAATTCGGCAGTGAGCAGGCTTTCTGAGTCTTTTGCATACCTGGGCAGTTTGTCGCTTAAGGCAAAGGCGGTGACTTTGAGGTCGTCAGCCAGAAAAAACGGCTGGCCGGGGATGATTTTCACGAATTCGAGCCGTGCGTAGTTTTTCAGCACCGACCGCACAGGAAAAGCGGTTTCCATTAACTCCAGGACGATGCCCGTAGCGAACACTTTCAGTGCGGCGCCCTCTCGCAGGTTAATCAAGCCCATTGTGTGATCGAGCGCACCGTCCGTTACGATTACAGACTGAATGGGGGTATTTCTTACGGCGCCATCCGCAGGCGGTTGCAATTGAGCATGTTTTGCCAACTGGTGGCGCAAATCCACACCGGGATTGACAATTGCCCAGTTATCCCGGCCTGGGTTCTTATACCGAACAGCTAAAGAATCGGTCGTGCGCGCGCTTAGTGGGTTTTCTCTTGCAAAAGTGCAATTGGCGCAGCCGCAATTCCATTGAGGACACCCGCCGCCGGCGCCCGTCCCCAAAACAATCAATTGCACGGACTTACCTCTTGTGAAGATAAGCTGTCACTTCGGCTCCGGCACTGATGATTTCATAGCTGGGTTTTTCCCACATTTTGCGCTCCCCGTTTTGAACAAACTAAACTATCATTTGTATTTATTTGATTACCATTTTCAATAATAACTTTCTTCGGATAACAAGGGGAAGCGATGAAAGCGAGTGTAGCCAGCAAAGGCGAAGCAGTCAGCGAAAAGCACTTCGATCTCGAATCTGTTCAGGCAGCAATCAAGGACGAAGAAATCGACGGCTGGTTGTTCTATTTCTTTCACGACAACGATCCTCTGGCGCTGAGCATCCTCAATCTCACCCAGGGGCATTTCACTCGACGTTGGTTTTATCTCGTGCCAAAATCCGGTGAGCCTGTGAAGATTGTTCATCGCATCGAGATGGACGCGCTGGATTCTCTGCCCGGGGAAAAACGTGTTTATCTCGGGTGGAAACAGCTCGAGAGCGTCCTTAAAGAAGTGCTCGGCAATTTCAAGGAAGTGGCGATGCAATATTCGCCGATGAATCACATTCCTTATGTCTCGCGTGTTGACAGCGGCATTGTGGAACTTGTGCGATCATGCGGACCTTCAGTTGCCACGTCTGCCAATCTCGTGCAAAAGTTCGAGGCCGTATGGAGTGACGAGCAGCTCAAGAGCCATGTGAAGGCTGCCGAGAATCTGCGCCGCTTTGTCTTCGCTGCATTTAAGTTCATAAAGGAGCGCATCAACAGCGGCAAATCGGTCAATGAGTACGAGGTGCAGCAATACATTTGCAAATTGTACGACGAAAACGGCATGATTACGTCGTCACCGCCCATAGTGGCAGTTAACGCGCATAGCGGATTGCCGCACTATCAGCCGAACAAAGACTCTTTCAGCGAAATTAAGAAAGGTGATTTTGTTTTGCTCGACATCTGGGCAAAGCAAAGCACTCCGCCCGATGCAATCTATGCGGACATCACCTGGACCGGCTTTGTCGGCGACACCGTGCCGCAAAAATACGTGGACATTTTCGAGGTCGTGCGAGGAGCGCGTGATGCCGCTCTTTCATTCGTCTCTGAAAAGGTGAGCAGCAAGTGCGTCGTTCATGGCTATCAGGTCGATGATGTCTCTCGCAATTACATAACCGAGCGCGGCTATGGCGACAAATTCGTGCACAGAACCGGTCATTCGATTTGCACGGAAGTGCACGCGAATGGTGCCAATATAGACAATTTGGAAACCAAGGACGAAAGAGAAATCATCTCCCATACGGGCTTTTCCATAGAGCCGGGAGTGTACCTGGACGAATTCGGCGTGCGCAGTGAGATTGACGCGTACGTAAGTGATGATGAGGTTCTGGTTTTTGGGCAACCAATACAAACGGAGATCGTCGCCATCCTGTCTTTGGAGTGAAACTTGAAATTGCCCTCCGATTTTTCTGTAAAGCATGTCGGCAGTTTGGTCACAGACCTGGCTGCAATTTCCTGCCTTGGCGCCGGACTGGCAGCCGTGGTCTTGAGTTTGATCCCAGGCAAGCGTCTTACCGGCAAGACGGAGGGAGTCGATCCCTCTTCGTTTATCGACCCCGGTGCTGGAGAAACTGCCAGATACCGATTGGCGTACAAAGATTTGGTGACGGTGAAGAATACCTCGCTGGACGCAACACAAGTTTCGCAAGCGAATAGTGCACCGGCAGTTGATGAAACGAACCTGGACGTGACGCGCGCCCAATCGGCCAGTGATCTGGCTTTGACAATGTTCGATCTGGGCGTGCTTGGCGCCGGACTGGCAGAGAGAAGTCAGGCTGCGACAAAACAAATGACGAAAACGAAAGTCGAAAAGACCAGGGTCGAGCCCAAGAAGAATGAAGCGAAGAAAGCTGAGTCGAAAACCAGAGTAGAGCCAAAGCCGAAGGCGGACGCCAAAGGAAAAGGCAGCGATCTCAAGAAAGAGAAAGGAAGCCAGAAAGCCGGCGTTCAAACAAGCATGGCTGTTCGCAAAATTACTTATGGTCCCAAGGCCACTAAGGAAACGTCCTTGCCGGGCGCTGCCGAAAGTTCTATCGAGGGCTTAGCTGAAGAGTTCTCTCAATCGGCTAAGCCTGCGCTTGCTGCTGATGATACCGAACAGTTTGCGCAAGAAAAGCAGCCTCTTTTCGGCGAGAGTGATGTGACGGAATTTCAATCTTTGCCGGATGAGGAAGGGAGTGAACCAGCCGCTCCTCCGATTATCTTGGACCCGAAAAAGGATCCCAAGAAAGTCGGACGCGCTACATTGATTGAGCCGAAGAGCAATTTGCAAGGCGGGCAGCAGCCGCCCAGTGACGATCGTGAGCCGCCACCTCTGGAGTACTTCAAGTGACAGAGGCCGCAACACCAGCACCAGCCAAGCCAACCCCTCCCAAGAAAGCGCAAGCTGAAAAACAGGGAGTGAAGCCGTGGTCGGTGCGTTTACTCTTCATTTACATGGGAGTAGGCTTCTTCGTCTTTATGGCGTGGTGGCAAGTCGGTCCGAATATTTTGTCGGCAATCGCTTTCAATCTTGCAGTGCTCGGCGTTCTGGCCATTCTCTCTACTTTTACGCGAACTCTCGTATTGAGAAGGATGTTGTCTCTCTTCCTCTGGGGCGCATTCATGACAGGAGTCGCTGTGCTTGCGTCGCGCATCATAGTCAAAGCTTTCGCTTTTACGGGCAGCGGCATAATTGAAATTATCATGGCGGTTTTGGAAGAGGGCATCAAGCTATTGCCGCTCATCGTGCTGCTTATCGCAGGTAGAAAATTCAGCACATTTACGATGGGCATGACAGATTTCATTTTGGCTGGTGCCGCCCTTGGTGCCGGTTTCTCCTGTCTTGAATATGCTGCGGCTCACCCGCACAGCGCTGCTTACGGGCAGCTTGCCTGGCTGCCTACGGCTGAAATTTTAAATGGAAGAATGGTGTCCGGTCATCTTATCTGGTCATCGCTGGCAGCGGCTGGAATTGGATTCGGCTTTTTCTTCAAAACCAATGTGAAGGTTGCGGCGATTGGCGCCATCATCGGACTTTCAGTTTCCATGCTCGATCATGCAGCCTTCAGTTACAGCCAGGTCAGTGGGGACTGGTTGTCGTCCATTCTCAATTTCTGTGCCCTGAACGGCTATCTCGCATTCGGTCTCTGGGTCGCATCCTTGCTGATTGCGCTGATTGTCGATCTCAGAATTTTGCTCAAAGCAGTTCCTCAATTCTCAGAATTCAAAGTTCCAAAAGGGCTGGAAGGGCTGGACGGATTGATGGCGATGTGGGATTTCATCAT
Organism: Candidatus Melainabacteria bacterium; assembly: GCA_020853845.1. Lineage (GTDB taxonomy): Bacteria > Cyanobacteriota > Vampirovibrionia > Obscuribacterales > Obscuribacteraceae > QKMZ01. Next base: position 9,778 of record JADYYD010000266.1, on the reverse strand, counting down.
CGATCGCAGGCGGCTTGCCTATTCGCTTCATCACTACGCAAACGCGCCTGAAACACTCAGGAAAGACGCCGCAGTCACATCGTCTTTGCTTGCGCAAACCCTGATCAATTTCCACATTCCTGAGCGCCGATTGCGCACTCTCGATGCAATGACGCGCGAAGATCTGACGCTTGTCAGCGGCATCAACGATATGGGCAGAGGCGGCGATCCGGACAGCCTTGACGAAATTGATTTGCCCGAGCACTACAAGCTCATCTCTCCCTTGAGCGAAGGCGGCATGGGCATCATATATAGTGGCGAACATGTTCACACCGGGCAAAAGCTGGCGATCAAGCTGTTGCACCCCACCTTTGCCAGGCAGGCTACCGCCGTCGAACGGTTCAAGCAAGAAGCAAAGGCTGTCGGCTCGTTGATGCATCCAAATCTAGTCAGTATCACTGATTTCGGCATTACGGAGCGGCGCAGAATTCCTTACCTGATAATGGAATTGATTCCTGGAATCAATTTGGAACAGCTCCTGAAGAGCGAGCATGGAATGCCGCCCCAGCGCTTTTTCTCCGTCTTCGATCAAGTTCTCGATGCTTTGTCTCATGCCCATAAACGCATGGTCATACACCGCGACATGAAGCCCAGCAATATTCTTTTGACTCAGACCGATGATGGTCGAGACTTCGTGAAAATTGTCGACTTCGGCATCGCCAAGATGATGTCGGGCGAAGGGGAAGAAGGCGGAAACACCCAGGAGCTGACCAGAACAGGTGATCTGATCGGCAGTCCTCTTTATATGAGCCCTGAGCAAGGTTTGGGCACAAAGCTCGACGCGCGTTCCGATATCTATTCGGTTGGTTGCGTCATGTATGAATGCATCATTGGAAAACCGCCATTGATGGGCGCGACCGCTGTACAGACAATCATGATGCATGTAAACGAGTCACCTCAATCTCTGCGGGCCGCGCGACCCGAACTGAATATACCTGCAGGCATCGACAATTTTGTTATGAAGGCTCTGTCCAAAAATCCCAATCATCGTTACCAGACAATGGACGAGATGAGGGAAGCGCTCCACAATGTCAGAGCAAATCCTCATGGTTCGTCCAATGCTGCACCACAGCAAGTACAATAGAGCAGGCGTCCGGGATAAAACCTCGTCGAAAGAAGGAAAGAAATGACACTCAGCAATCTAGTCGGCAATCGCAGGCGGAGTCTATATCGCAGATCTCGGAACCAAAAAGGACTGGCGACGTGGGTGAAAGTGCTCATCGGCGTGATGATCATCGGCACCATCGGATTTATCATTTTGATTGCGGGCGGCGTTTATTTCATCGGCGGTGCCATGAAACAGATGCAAGATCCAGCCCAAGTAAAAGCTAATGCTGAGTCCATTGCAAAATTCTCCGAACCGTTGCCGACCGGGTGGAAATTCACCATGGCACTGAATATGTTGGGCACAAGCATTGCTGTTTTGACTAACGAAAAAGAAAATATGAACATCACACTTTTGAAATTGCCGCGCTCGGACAAAGATATGGATTCCAATGCGGTTATCGAAAGTTATGCTGAAAAAGGTGTTCCCAGCATGAGTGGAAACGACCCTCAAAAAACTTCTGCAAAAGTAGATATCAAGGATCGAGGCAAGCTTGCGGTCGGCGGTGAAGAAATGGCTTATGCCTTAGGTTCCAGCGAACGTGGCGATGAAAAATTCTCCCAGATGATCGGTTGCATTATGCCTAAAGGAACAAAGCAAGCGATCATTGTTCAAGGCGTTACTCTCGCTTCCGAAGAATATAAATTTGAGCAAACTAAAGCTTTGCTGAACTCAATCAAAGGTTTTTAGCGGCCGGCTCTCGATCTAGTGCCAGCACTTGTTCTGCAACATATTCGCCGGCTCTGACGGCCCCATCGATATTGCCGTTCCACAACGGCGAAGTTTCGGATGTCGCCCAATAGATACGTCCAAACGGCTCGCGGATGGCGTGTCCGTATGAAGTTATAACGCCGGGCGCCTGGTGTGCGACGTGGCAGCCGCGCGTCCATCGATCTTCGGACCAGTCATGTTCGAAATAGCGAATCGGTGTTCGAGCTTCCCTTCCGAATCGCTTCTCTAGCGCGTCCAGCACTGTTTCCTTGCGCTCTTCCGCGGTCATCTGAGCCATGAGCATAGCTTCTCGGGCGAAGGAAAAAGACATCAGCAATCCAGACCCTTTGTCCGGTGCCGATGTGTCAAGTGTCATTTGGATAAACTCGTCAGGGGCAATTACCTCGCCGCTCAGACCCTCATTTCTCCAGAAAGGGCGATCGTATGCCGTGACGAATTTTATGCACCTTCCGGCGGGCATATGCCTGAGCAATTCCATTTTTGTTGCCGGAAGCGCAGGAGTGTATTCGATGTTGTCGGCAAGTGCTGGTGGAACAGCCACAATTACTCGCCTGGTTTTCACCACCGCTTTTTGCGTATAGACAGTTGCCGAATTGTCGTCCTGTTCAATCATGCTTACAGGTGATGAAAAAATTATGCAATCACCAATTTTCTCTTGCATTCTCTGGGTCACGCAGCTCATGCCGCCCTTGACCATGTCTTGCTCGGCGCCGCCTTCCACGCGCATTTGCAATTCAATGTCATTGCCCGCAGCGGCGATTTGAAACAACACAAAAAGGAGGGAGATTTCCGACATTTCGCAAGTGAAAAGTCCTATAAAAAGTGTCCTCAGCATTGCACGTGCCGGTTCGCTGAGCGCGCGCGACGGGTCGTCGATGAATTGTGCAAGCGTCATTGCGTCCCATTCTTTGGCGCGCGCACTCGACCAAGGCGCCTGGTTGCTGACCTCTATGGACATTTTCGAGAGTGCCTGAAGAGTTTCCCACACGCCGGCAAGTTGGGAAGAATCTAAATCCGGCATTGCGTGGCCGTAGCGATGCACCTCTTTGTTGTAGACAAGCAGACTGTCGCCGTCTATGGGCGTGGGCGTTACGCACAAACCCAGTTCATCAAGGAGGGCGTAAATTCTCTCTTGCGTCGGTCCTAAAAACGTACCGCCCATGTCGACTGGCGTTCCGTCATCGAGATACTCGGTCCGGACTTTGCCGCCTATGCGATCTCGCGCTTCCAGCACCCACACTGAATGCCCCGCCTGCGTAAGTCTCAAAGCGGCTGTAAGACCGGCAAATCCGGCCCCGACAATGCAATAATCCGCTTCGCGAATCGCAGGTGCAGAACTCATGGTCACTACACTACCGGTTTTGCAGCAGAACGACAAGAGTTCTCAAGGTTTGTTCTGTGCCTCGAGAAAGCCGATTGAGGATGGCATTGTATATGGTGCTTAAAGCAGAACCACTAATCGTCTTCGACTCGTTTTTCCAGTGCTTTAGCGTGGATTTTTGTGCTGATTCTGTTCAAGTCCTTTTCACATTCAGCGATGTTTTTATAGCTCAGTTTTCCGCCGTTTTTCGCTTTCATTTTGACGATTTTGTTCCAGAGATCTTGATTGTCATCTCTCAAACTGCGCGCTTCTCGCATCGTCAATTCGCCGGCCTTTTCCATGCGATTGATTTTGGCTTGCAGAATTTCATGGCGTTGCGTTATCGTGTAACGGCGCCCTTTGGCTTCGGATGACTGCGGTGCGACCTGCAGAACAGCAAGTATGGCAAGCGCGGATAGTATTTGGCGAATCATTAGTGGAACCTCCGACACAGTGGTGCTGTGGAGACGCACTGGGGCGCTTTCGGTTCCCGCGTGGGGGTATGCAATAGGCTATGCCGGCTGACTGCCTAAATTACGCCGGGCTGTTGCTGGTTGTTTGATTCTGCGGCAAGTGGCTCTTGATGTACTCTCTGAGAGTCGAGAATTCGCGCTCGATTGAGGTAGCTGTTTCCTCAGCCTCAATCCAATCATGCCTGCAAGCTGTTTGCTCCAAATACAAGCAAAGTCGAGCCAGATTCTTGGCGCCGATTGAAGCGCAAGAAGCCTTGATTTCGTGCGCCAGCGCAGCAACCAATTTGGAATTCTTCTCATCCATATGGTTTTTCACTTTGGCAAGCATGTCTTGCGTGTCATTGAGAAACATTTCCATCATGTCCATCAGTTGCTCGGGTTCATAGAACTCTTCCAGCTCGACCATGTCGAGCGGCTCATTTTTTACGAGCGTCAATGCGCCTTTCGGGCGGAGAACTTTTCGTCTGGCTTTCTGCGTTTCGTAAACCACTTCAGTGCGCAGCCAGTGAGTAACTTTGGCCTTGAGCAGATCAATGTCAATAGGTTTTGACAAATAATCGTCCATGCCGGCGGCGATGCAACGCTCTCTGTCGCCGGACATTGCCAGCGCTGTCACAGCGATAATGGGGCTGTATGAATTCGTGCGCGCTTCGATTTCGCGAATGGCGACAGTCGCTTCAAAGCCGTCCATAATCGGCATATGACAATCCATCAAGATCAAGTCGAATTTCTGACTTGACACTGCTTCTACAGCTTCGCGCCCATTGCTGGTGATCTTTACTTTCAATCCCAGGCGTTGCAGAAGAACTGTCGCCACCTTCTGGTTGACGAAGTTGTCTTCGACAAGAAGCACATGCGGTGGATCGCCTTGCATAGCCATGGAGTCGCCGGATGCTGGTTTCATTAATTACTGGACCTCAGGTATTCAGTTTGAATTATTGCCGAAAAACGTTCCTGTTTGTATCAAAAATCGATTGGTCTGGAAGATTTAGAAAAAATTGAATGTTTGGTCGGCTCTCAATAGGCAGAGAGACGGCGGAGGCCGCCTCTCTCTTGCCCTATTGCGGACTTAATTTACGCGGATGCCGATGCGAGCGCGTGCTCTTTGTGTGCTGGCGATACTGCGATCGAATGATGTTTGAATTTCATCAAGCTTTTCAGTCAAGTATTTCATCTTGCTGTCGCTGATCGAGCCGTTCTTCGTGTATTTGATCTGACGGGTCGAAACTTCGTTCAGACGCTCTTTAAGTCTGGCAACATCACGATTGGTGAGGCGTCCGGCTTTGTATTCATCATCCACTTTTTGTGTCATCAATGCGATGCGGGCGGTGATGTCATTGCCGGCAACGATAACTGCCGGAGCAGTAACGACGCGCGCTGGTGCAATCACTGTTGTAGGCGCCGGAACGACGCGTGCCGGAGTGATAACTGTCGTGCCCGGAACGATTGCAGTGGTTGTCGGTGTAATTACTGAGCCGTCGCTGGTCACATAAGTCGTGCCGACCAATCTTCTAAATGCAATGCTCGGAACATATCCGCTCAACGTTGCATGCAAATCATTGAGTCTCGTTGCGATGAGCAAAGCTTCGTCGTAGGTCATCGCCCGTCCGCCTGCTGTATAACCGGCTTCTTGAGCGGCAATGGTGGCCAGATCCGAGCGCAGATGCATGGCTTGATCGGCTGTGATTCTGCCCAATGACAGAGATTCATTGATAAAGCGTTCCAATTCGGCGCGACGAGCGTCGATCGAACTTACATAGGCGTCATACGCCGGCATGCTGGAAAGAGCCACCAATCGGCCCGACGAGTTGAAGCTTGCCAAAACTTTGTTGTTGCCTCTGTCGAGCAAAATCCAACCGGGGCTGAGCGAACCGCTGAGAAATCCTCTAATAGGATCGTAAGCGCCTTTTACAACGCCCGTCAGTGGATCGATCACTACATAGTCTCCGGAGCCGGTCAATGTGAATTCTGTTGCTGCTACTGGAGCTGCGATCGTTGTTACCGGCTGAGTAATTGTCGTTGTGCGGATGACTGTTTCACAATCGGCCATAGCAGGCACGACAGCGCAGCCCAAGATGCTCACTGTGAATGCGGCTAGTACTACTTTTGCGTTCATGATTATTTCTCCATATCGGTTTTCCGGGCTGCCCGACCTTTCTAGCAACGGAGAGGTCATGACTTTCCTGGGCTTACGCCAGCCATTGAGACTTGGGAAACAGGCGCCGGTTCCATATAAGGAAAGATATTTCTTCCTTTTTAAAATGCCGTCGTTTTCAAAAATTGGTTTGTGCCAGTTTTACGCAATGCTGTAAAGGTTGAAAATTTCTGCCTGGCTGGGTTACTTATTGTCGTCGCTTGACGACCTTGACAGCATGACAGTAATTTGCAACAATACTGTTATGGTTGTTCAAGGACACGACGCATTCACCCTGGATGAGCTTCTGGCGGAAGTTGGAAAGCTTGCCACGTCGCTGGGTCTTTTGGGTGTCCAGAAAGACAACCGTGTATCGGACCTGCCTGATGTGAGGACAGTCCGCTACTACACCAGTCTCGGCTTAGTCGATCGCCCTCAAATCGTCGGGAGGCAGGGCATTTACGGACGCAGGCACATTCTGCAGTTGTTGGCAATCAAAGCGCTTCAGACTCTGAGCCTGCCGCTTCAGGAAATTCAGGCCAAACTATATGGGCTCAGTGACCTTGAGCTGGAGGGTTTGACCGCAGCAATTGCCGGTCAAAGAAGGGCGCCCAAAGACGAGTTTCAATCTCGTCCTGTACTCTGGAGAGAGATAGTTGTTGCGCCTGGACTGAAGCTTATGGTCGAAGACGGGTGGTCACCGGAATCCGATTTGGAATCAGTTTTGAACATGATGCGCGCTGCTTTGCATTTGGTTGTCGAAGAAAAGCGCCATCCTCGACACGATGGAGGTTAAGGTAATGAGCCAGGATCCAGCCGCAAGGACTATTCCTTTATTCGACCCTAATTCAGAGCAGGCACGAAGAGCTCTGGGCATGCTAATCGCGGAAATGTCCGGCGGCAAGAAAGAGCTGCCTCTTGCCGGCGTCGATATCAGCGCCAAAGTCGCCGACCGCATTGCCGATGTGACGGTCAAGCAAAAGTTTCGCAACACTTATTCGGATCATTTGGAAGCGGTCTACATTTTTCCGCTTGCACATTCGGCCGTTGTCACATCTTTTGAATTGAAGGTGGGAACGCGGACAGTTAAAGGTGAAGTGAAAGAAAGGCAGGAAGCCCGGCAGGACTATCAAGCCGCATTGTCAGCCGGAAAACGCTCGGCGCTCATGGAACAGGAACGCGATGATGTTTTCACGATGCAGGTAGGAAACATAGCACCCGGCGAAGAAGTAACGGTCGAGGTGAAGTATGCCGAGCGGCTTGCTTACTTTGAGGACGGCTCTTGCGAAATTCGCCTGCCGCTCGTCGTTGCTCCCCGCTATATTTCCGGAACGCCGGTAAGCGGCAACGCGACCGGATGGGGAGTGAATGTCGATACGGACGAAGTGCCGGATGCATCGCGCATCTCACCTCCGCGCCTGGTGTCGGGCTCCAAAGATAATGTGCAGTTGTCTGTCACGGTCGAACTATTGCAATCAAGCGAAGGCGCTCTGCAAATCAAAGATCTTGCTTCCACTCAACATGTTGTGAGCACCTCTCTGGCTGATGGCGGCGTTAAGGTCGAGCTTTCTAAAGAAGACGAAGTCATGGACAGAGACTTCATCGTTAAATGGATCCTTGCTGAAAAGAGTGTGAAGCCGAATTTGATAACGTATACGGATGCAAAAGGTGACACTTATTGCATGCTGACCGTTTTCTCCCCGAAGCAGGACAAATTCCTCGGCGTGCCGAGAGATGTGATTTTCGTCCTCGATCGATCAGGCTCCATGCAAGGCGCGAAAATGGCTTCTGCCGCTAAATCCTGTTCGATTCTTCTGGACACTCTTGGACCTCAAGATCGATTTGCAATTTGTGCGTTCGATAATGTAAATGAATGGCTGCGTCCGCATCAGGAATGGACTAGCAGCATAGACGGGCGGTTTGTCGGTGCAGACGAGGCAGGCATAGAAAGCGGCAAAGCTTACTTGCGCACTGTCACCGCCCGTGGCGGCACCGAATTGGATATGGCTCTGGCTGAGTCGCTTGGCGAATTGAAAAACAGAACGAAAAAGGACGCATCCGGTATCATAGTCATCTTGACCGATGGTCAGGTCGGCAATGAGTCGGGCGTGTACAGTCGCCTGCAAACTGACTTAGGCGATGCAAGAGTCTTCACGGTCGGCATCGACACCGCCGTGAATGGCGGCATCCTCAGCCGCATGGCGACGCTTGGAGGCGGTACATCTGCAGTCGTTACTCCCGGTGCAAAACTGGAAAAAGCTCTCAGCCAGATCGGACGAGAAATCGGTGTGCCTGTTTTAACAGGGCTGAAACTGGAAGCTACGCACGGAAAGCTCGAAGCAGAGACTATCACGCCTGCACATTTGCCCGATCTTTTTCGCGGTCGTGCATCGACAATCTTTTTCAAGATGTCCAGCGGCCTGCTTACGGGTAAAGGCAAAAAGAAAGTTTGCGTTAAAGGAACTCGTGCCGACGGGCAGCCATACAGTGTGGAAGTAACAGAGAAGAGCCTCTTGCTGCCTGCCATCTCGTCACTGTATGCGCGTTCTATGATCCGCGATCTTGAAGACATCTATAGAGAAGAAACGCGCGATCGAAGCAAGCTCAAAAAGCGCATCATCGAAATTTCTCTTGCTCATTCAATTCTCTGCAGATTCACTGCCTTCATCGCCGTCGACCACGCAGAGGTGGTCAACAAAGACGGCAGCCGCCGCACGGTTGTCCAGCCGGTGCATCAGCCCAGCGAGTGGGAGGAACTGGATAGCGGCAGCCTTGCACCAGGTTTTGCAGGACAGTCTACTCTTGGCTCATCGTATGGCGGTGGATATAAAATGGCACAGAGGGTAAGCACTGGATCCACCGGAACCTTTGGCATGGCACCGCCGATTCCTCCAGGCTCGTCACAACCACAGCCTCCATCTGGTGGCGATTCGAGCTGGGGTGCGAATTCCAGTGCCGGCGGATGGGGCTCTCCTGCTGCGCCACCTACACCCCAGCAGCCCAGCGGTGGATTCGGTGCGGCACCGGAAACACTCGCCAATGCGATTCGCCGGGCAATTTCCGAGAGACAAGCATCGCAAAGTTGCTGGGGCGCCGGTCCGGAACGCGATGAATTGGCCGAATGCAAAGCTGCACAAACTCCTGTCAGTGACGAACTAAAAGAAGCTGCAAAGAATTTGCTCACCTCTTTCGGGGCAATTGAAGCGAAATTCTCTGCCGGTGAAACTTTCGACTGGAAGGTTTTGGAACAGGTAAGAGCGGCGTGCTTGAAGCATTTGCAAGCTTCGAAGTTTGCTGCCAGCGCTCCGAAATTGCAGCAGTTCTTACGATCGCAGGCGGTCGAAATTGTTGCGGCAGTTAAGGCTGGAGGCTTGTCCGGCGATATCGTCGAGAGGTTGAAAGATATGCTTCCAGAACTCGAAGAGGAAGTAAAAGCGATTGCTGCGGACCGTTCTCCCGTTGCCTCCGCCGGCGGCAACTTCTGGGAGAACAGCATCTAGAGAGGCTGCAAGCCTGCACCGAAAAAGAAGCTGGAATTTTTCCAGCTTCTTTTGGCATTGTTAAAGACATTCATATTTGCACCGGGAACAATAGCGTCCAAAAATTGTCTTGCAATTCAGCAAACCAAAAGCGCAAGTTGTAGAGTCCGGTCGATGGCTGGAAAGAATCCTCTTCGACGGTGCTCAGTGTCGTTTGGAGTCATAGTTAGTCGCAGGTGAACGAAAATGTCGTTTCAAGAAGTAGATAACGAGTCTGAACTGTCCAACGAAACAGTCATCGATTTGACCTCTCAAGTTACGGATAACGAGTTGGAGCAACTGCTCTCTAATAAGATTGAGCCCGCCGAGTCCTGCCCAGGTGGTGTTTGCCAGTTGAACTGGCGTCCGACTCGCCGCACCCAAGCTGCGTAAGTTTTTTCAACATCATTAAATCAG
>JADYYD010000265.1 GCA_020853845.1 Candidatus Melainabacteria bacterium | reverse complement strand
GGAGAAATCAACGCTGATTACATTGGCGTTTGTTTTTTTTGCTCAGCTTTTAACGAGGATCCAAGCGACCTCGACCTGCAGCCTACGACCCAACAACCCTGTCGAATCTAAACGCCCCCATGTGGGTGTTTGGCAGATGCTCTTGCTATGCAATTTTCAGGGTGCGAAATCTCCGCCCGAGAGGCAAGGAGGATCTTCAACGAACTGACCTAAGTATAGCAGCGTTTCGCAAGCCATCCCCCACAATGAAGGTTTCTGTAAGCTTAAGTGCCGCTGCAGGCTCCGGTTTTCCGCATTAATGTAATACCGGACCAGCCATTCGACTTATCATTGTCCACTATGGCAAACCCGATGTTATCTATGACGGGCAAAAGCCGCTCATGTTTCTCCAAGAGAATTCCGGCACAAATAATTCTGCCGCCAGGTCTGAGGATTTTCGCGTAATCCGGCAGCAGCGCCATGTTATCTTCACACGTCAGATTGGAAAGAATTGTGTCGAACTGTCTCGACTCGACAAGATCAAGCTCTCCGGTGAGCATCTCAATCCGCTTCTCGACTCCATTTAGCTTGAAGTTGAAGCAGGAATTTTCCACTGCGATAGGATCGATCTCTACTGCCGTAATCTTTGCTTCAGGAAACAGCAGCGCTACTGCTATCGCTAAAATCCCGCTGCCTGAACCCACATCGACTACATCGCCCGGATCGCCCAATCGCTCAATTGCCAACAAACAATATCGAGTAGTTGCATGCAATCCGGTTCCAAATGCCATACCAGGATCTATGAAAAGCTGCACGCGCTCAGGGTTTAGTTCATCAGCCTTTTCTTGATACCAGGAAGGACAAATTTGCAATTTTTCTCCGCTGTCGAATGGATGAAATCCTTCCTTCCACTTCGTCAACCAATCTGTCTCTTCAAGAGCCACTATTTTCAGCGTTTGCAAGCATTCGCCGAGGTAGTATTCCTCGAAGCAAGCACGTAAATTCAACAGTTCCTTTTCAGACAATTTCTCTCGTTCGAAGGACGCAATAATTTTCACGTTCTTGTCGTCGAGCGGCTCGACCTGGCATCCTAAAGCGCCACACTGAATCATCAACCAACAGCAAATGTCTTCGCGATCAACTGAAGTTTCGAACTCAGCCGTCGCCCAAATTCGTTTCTCTCTTTCTGTTTTCTGCTGGCTCATCTAACGTCCTTTATTTGATGTATTTGCGGACCTGGCGCTCTATCTGAGGTGCACGTTTCATGATTTGACGTTGCAGCTCTTGCTGAAGCGCCCCTTTTATACCTCCCGGTAGCTGTCCCGGCAAGTTCTGCTGGCCGGCGCCCAGTCCCGATTGGTTAAACAAGCCCGGCAAAACGCTGCCCAGGGAAGACTGCGAAGGAGCAGTCATCTGATTGACTCCCTGCAAAAGCGGGTGTCCACCTGTGGGAGCAGGCAGAATAGCAGATGCCGGAGTCGGCTGTGGCGGCAAAGAAGTAGGAATTCCGCTTGTTGAGCCCCCCGAAGAACTTGATGCCCCCGAAGAATTTGATGTCCCGGAAGAACCTGATGCCCCGGAATAAGCCGAGTTGCCGCCGTAACTAGAACCGCTGCCGCCATCATAGTTGCTCGGTCCACCGCCTGCGGCGCTGTTATAGTCACGATTCCCGTCGTTGTAGGGCTGACTACTATTTGAAGAATAGCTTCCACGCTTCGAGCGCGAATGTTTGGAATGCGAGTCTCCGACTAAATTCATGGCGCGGGCATCTTGCGCTCGCATATCACCGGAATCATCAACTATGACAACAAAAGCAGCACCCGTGCTCACATTCGTCATAGCATACGTGCCAGCCGGCAAGGTTGTGTTTCCTGCTTTGAAGAGCGACATACTCTGTCCGTCGCTGGAGCTGTTTGCTGCGCTCGAATCATAGCGACCCGATTGAGGTGCTTGCAGATCGTTTAGCGCCGCAGGGGGCTGGTTTTCGCTTTGTTTCTTCGTTTTTGCCGCAACTGGCGACGTTCCCAGCGATGCCACAAGGAGCATAGCCATCACCGAGGTGAGAATTGAGTTTTTCAACATCCGAAGCTCCTCAAGCCAGACAAAACACTTCAACTCTTGCTTACCCGCGCGCCTGACTGTTTAGTCGTAAGGCAAATGCAAGCGGGAAATTGGCTGACCGGCGTGGAACATAAGATTGGTATTCACCAGCCACATTACTTGTCGATACGAACGAATATGAAAGCGGTGACATTACTCACACTTTTGCTGTCAGCCGCGCTCCCCCTTAGTTTTCTGAGCCAATTGAGTTCGCCGGCGCAGAATTCGGGGCAGCAAACGAGTGGTCAAAGCCAGGCGCGCCCGTTCCCGACTACGAATTATTACCGCAGCCCCTACGCTCGCCCACCCGGCTACAGACCGGGAGAATATGCAGCCCGGGCGTATGCTCGCCAGATGGAGCGAGAAGAGCAGCAACAAAATCAGCAGAAGCAGAATCAGCGACAACAAGGTCAGCAGCAACAGGCATCGCAATATGGGCAACTCAAGCAGTACGCGCAGGTTTTGGGCGCTCCGAATTCCGACAAAGACAAAAATAAAGGCTACACATATGCGGACAAAGTGAACATCGACGGGATGAATCGCACATTTCAGTGCCACCTGCCCGCCGGCTACAAAAGTCTCAAAAACATGCCTGTGGTGCTGGTTTTCCATGGTCTTCAGTTGGACGGATTGACCATGATGTATCTTTCGAATTTCAATCCGGTTTCAGACAGAAACGGCTTTGTTGTAATTTACGGCGACGGCATCGCAAGAGCCTGGGATGATGGGCGCGGCTCCAGGAGCTATGACGATGTGGGTTATGTGTGCAAGGTTATCGAAAAAATCGCGAGCACGGTCAGCATCGACAAGCGCCGAGTGTATGCATGTGGAATCAGTAACGGTGGTTATTTCTCTCAATTGCTAGCCTGCGCGATTCCCGATCGTCTCGCCGCTATCGGCGTAGTGGGCTCGACAATGATGCAGCAGGCAGCCAATCGCTGTCACTCCAATCGCTCGATGCCAATCATGTTTTTCCTTGGCACTGGAGATCCTCTTGTTGCCTGGGGTTCGGCTGGTTCTGGAACAGCAAACGGAGAATTGAACGATCTTGTTGAACTGGTTGGCGCGAATAAGATAGGTGGTGTAGACAGTGCTATGGCACGCTTTGGCGGAATTTTACCGGTGCCAGAATTGATTGATTTCTGGACTGCGCACAATCGTTGTTCGAACAATCCGTACACGACGATGGAGCCCGACAGAGATCCGAAAGATGGAACGCGGGTACAGCGCCAGTCTTGGGGATCGAGCGGCAGTGAAGTAGTTTTGTATCGCATCGAAGGAGGAGGACATACGTGGCCTGGTGGTTTTCCTTATGCAGGAAGAGAATTCGCCGGGCGCATCAGTCAGGACATCAACGCCTCGGAACTACTCTGGCAGTTTTTCAAATCTCACTCGCGTTGAAACAAGCATGACCAGCGCAAGTACGCGCCGGTCATGCAAAGTGCAATCGAGGGCGGCGGACGACGAAACGCACCGCCCATTGATTGCTGTTTCGGGTTAGCTGACGGGCGCAGCAGGTGCGCTCATTTCAGCCGTCGGTCTGGGACCGCGACCCGGTCCGCCATGTTTGAAGTGCTTGTGATGACCACCTTTGAAAGACCGTGCAAAGCGCATCTTTTGTCTTTGTTCCGGTGTCAGTGTTTCTGCAAAGTCGGCTTTGAACGCGATCATCAAGTTGGCGATGTCGGCTTTCAAATCATTGATTTTGCTTTGCGTGGTCTTGATTGCTGCCCGGTCGATGGAAGGCTTGGTGAGCAAATCTCTCAATTCACGGGAATTCTTCGACAATTCAAGTTTTTTCGGTCCGATTGCATCTTTCAGAGAATTCTTCATGGTGAAGAGTTTTTCTTTCTGTGCATCTGTAAGATCGAGTCCGCCTTTCATGCCGCGATGATGGGCGCCGCACTTGCCTTTACCGCCGGGTCCGCCGGTCTTTTCGGGAATTTTGGTTTGGGTTACCGGCGATTCGATCGAGCCGGTTTGCGTATCTGCAAAGGCAGGCGCAACGATGGAAAGCGAACTGATCGATAAAACAAATAGTTTCCTGTAATTCATAATGCAATAACTCCTTAATCGCACCACAAAGCTCACCGACTGGTAGATGGTCCTCATTGAGGCATCCCCAAACTTCGGCGCAGCCAATTTTTGCTTACAACTGTATAGACGTAAGTTCGGCGAAAAAAGTTCAAAGAAAATCGCTGCCAAATCAAAAAAATTTCGGCAGCGACATATAAATATGATTGCTAGAGGGTCTGACTGAGCGTTTTGACCTGTTTAATCGATCAAAGAACACGACGGAGCTGATGCGCCGTCATTTATCAATAGATATTCCGATCCTTGAATCGGCGACTAACAGCCGATTGCCTGATTACGATTGACTGATTAACAGATTAACCGTTCGAATCTGAAGAAGAACCTCCACCAGCGGCGGCGGCTTCAGCTTTCTTGTCCTTGAGACGCTTCCAGGCTTTCGCCAAACCGATGATTACCAAAGGCATGGCAAGGACACAGACCAGAATGAGCGGATCTTGAAATATCTCCATGTTGCTCCTCCACGAGCCAGACGTATTGGTATTGCTACCCCGAACCTTCTAATGACTTCCAAAGAGGCAAATGTCTTGGCCTCAAATTTATTCCCGGGTCGCCGGTACCAAAACATAGTACCTCAATTTTTTTAACTTCCTAAGAATTACTTCTGCACACGAGGGAAATTCATTCACACGGATGCAAAATATTTCTAGACCTTGTTGGCACAGTCACCATTGGTGGTGCGCATGGCGACGCGGTTTCGATCGACGCATCAATCAACGAGAACAGTCATTTTCTCGAAACTTAACGGTCTACATGAATAGATTAAACTTTGACATATAAAAGATAAGTATCTGATATCTTTTGAACCGTTCTGTCGTCGGGCGTCATCGGAATTCTCGCGACGGCAAGGTTCGCGGCAAATTCACGCCCTGAGCGTGTCCCTGCCGTCGTTTCCACTGCAAAACCCACTTGACAATACAGCGGTCAGTCGCTAACTGGAGATTGAAAATGAACACAGCCAAACAGGTAGTCAACCCTCTGCGCGAGTTGTCGTCATATGGGCAGTCCGTGTGGCTCGACTTCATCAGGCGCAACCTGTTGAATAGCGGCGAACTGAAAAGACTGGTGGATGAGGACGGTCTGAAAGGAATGACGTCCAATCCCGCAATCTTCGAAAAAGCGATCGCCGGCAGCAACGATTACGCGGACACTCTGGCCGCTTTGAGAAAAGACAGCAAATTGACCGCGATGGACATCTACGAGCACATCGCTGTCGAGGACATTCAGAAAGCCGCAGACATTCTCAAGCCCGTTTACGAAAAAACGCAAAAGCGCGATGGCTACGTAAGCATGGAAGTCTCCCCTTTCCTCGCCAATGAAACGCAAAAGACAATCGACGAAGCTAAGCGCCTCTGGAAGTGGATTAACCGCCCGAACGTCATGATCAAAGTGCCTGCCACCAAGGAAGGCATTCCTGCGATTAAAGAGCTTATTGCTTCAGGCATCAACGTCAACGTCACCTTGCTCTTCTCGCAAGAAGCATATGAAGCAGTTCATTGGGCTTACATCGATGGACTCGAGCAATTTCACAAGTCAGGCGGTGATTTGAGCACTGTAGCCAGCGTCGCGAGCTTCTTCGTCAGCCGCATCGATACACTAATCGACTCGATAATCGAAGAAAAATTGAAAACAGCGCAAGGCGATGAAAAGACGTTGCTGAACAAAGTAATAGGCAAGGTCGCAATCGCTAACGCCAAACAAGCGTATCAAAAGTATCTGCACATCATTGCCGATGCACGTTGGAAAGAACTCGCCAAGCATGGCGCGCAAACACAGCGTTTGCTCTGGGCAAGCACCAGCACAAAAAATCCAGCGTTCCCGGACTGCATCTACGTCGATGAGCTAATCGGCAAAGACACAGTCAACACAATTCCGCCCAGCACATTCGATGCATTCAGAGATCACGGTGTTTTGAAAAACACGCTCGAAGCGAATATTGCGCAGGCAAATGAAGTAATGGAAAACCTCGAGAAGAGCAAAATCTCGATGAAAGAAGTTACCGACAAACTGGTCGTCCAGGGCGTCGACCTCTTTGCCGATGCATTCAAGAAATTGCTCGATGCCGTTGAGAAGGCGCGCACCAGTGAACCGAAATCGCTCATCGACAATATCAAATATGTGCTGCCTGCCGATTTGAAGACAGCGGTTGAGAAAACCACCGAAGAATGGCAGTCCAAAGACAACATGAAGAAGCTCTGGTCCAGGGATGCTTCACTGTGGACAGGTGACGACGAGAGCAAATGGCTCGACTGGTTGAATATCATCAACGATCAGCTCGCTCACATAGCCAACTTGAAGAAGCTCTCCACTGAAATCAAAGACGCCAAATTCAAGTATGCCCTGTTGCTCGGCATGGGCGGCTCCAGCCTCTGCCCTGACGTTCTGCGCATGACCTTCCCTAAAGTAGCCGGTTATCCGGAACTGCATGTTCTTGATTCGACCGACCCGCAGCAAGTGAGAGCAGCGGAAAAAGCGATTGATGTAAAACAAACAATCTTCATTGTTTCATCCAAATCGGGCACCACCCTCGAGCCCAACATCATGAAACAGTACTTCTGGCAAAAGACAGTCGAAGCGGTCGGAGCAGACAAAGCCGGTCAACACTGGATCGCAGTCACCGACCCGGGCTCGAAGCTGCTTGCACTGGCAGAGTCGGAGAAATTCCGTCACATCTTCCTCGGATTGCCCGGAATCGGCGGGCGCTACTCAGCACTCTCCAATTTCGGCATGGTACCGGCGGCGGTGATGGGTCTCGATGTCGAGAAATTCCTCGACAGTGCAAGGGAGATGGCGCATGCCTGCGCCGGCACAGTCCCTGTAAAAGAAAATCCTGGAGCGATGCTCGGCATCATCATGGGCGCTGCAGCCAAAGCCGGGCGCGACAAACTGACCATAATCACATCCGCCAAGATCAACGATCTTGGAGCGTGGCTCGAACAGCTCATCGCTGAATCGACAGGCAAAAACGGCAAGGGAATTATTCCAGTCGACAGAGAGATGCTTGCACAACCTGATGTCTACGGCAAAGACAGAGTATTTGCGTACCTGCACTTGGCTAACGGTGCCGACGAAAAACAAGACAAGGCTGTCGATGCTTTAGAAAAAGCAGGGCATCCGGTGATCAGAATTACGGTCGACGACATCTACAATCTCGGCCAAGAATTTTTCCGCTGGGAAATTGCCACCGCGGTTGCCGGTGCCGTTATCGGAATCAACGCATTCAATCAGCCAGACGTAGAAGCCAGCAAAGTGGCGACGCGCGAGTTGACGGAAGCATACGAAAAGTCAGGCAAACTCCCTGAAGAAAAGCCTTTCTTCGAAGCTGACGGCGTCAAGCTATTTGCCGATGAGAAAAACGCCAAAGAAATCGAATCAGCGGCGGGCTCGACCAAAACTCTCGTCTCGATGCTTAAGGCGCATCTTGCAAGAGTGAAGGAAAACGACTACGTGGCGCTGCTTGGCTATATCGAGATGACGGCCGCCCATGAGGAAGAATTGCAAGCAGCGAGATTGGCGATTAGAGACAGTAAAAAAGTCGCTACCTGCCTCGGCTTCGGTCCTCGCTTCCTGCATTCCACCGGTCAAGCCTACAAAGGCGGACCCAACAGCGGGGTCTTCCTGCAAGTCACCGCCGATGATACCGAAGAACTTCCTGTTCCGCAGCAGAAATATACCTTCGGAATCGTCAAGGCTGCTCAAGCGCGAGGCGATTTGAAAGTGCTCGATGACAGAGGCAGAAGAGCTTTGCGCGTGCATCTCGGAAAAGATGTCGCAAAAGGGCTGAAGGCTCTGTCCGCTGCCGTTAAAGAGGCAGTGAAGTAGGAGGAGTAAATATGCAATTGGGAATGGTCGGATTGGGTCGTATGGGCGCGAACATGGTCCGCCGCTTGATGGCGGGCGGTCATGAATGCGTCGTCTACGACCGCAATCCCGAACCGGGAAAAGAACTGGCAAAGGAAGGTGCCACCGCCGCGTCAAGCTACAAAGACTTGATCGGCAAGTTGGCCAAACCGCGCGCGGTTTGGGTAATGGTGCCATCAGGAAAAATCACTGATGATGCCATTGCCGAGCTTTCCGAAATTTTGGAGCCGGGAGATACCATCATCGATGGTGGCAACTCTTATTTCAAAGATGACGTTCGCCGAGCACACATGCTGAAAGAAAAAGGCATCACCTTTGCCGATTGCGGAACCAGCGGCGGAGTGTGGGGAAAAGACCGCGGATATTGCCTGATGGTCGGAGCAGAAAAACAAGTCTTCCAGAGACTCGAGCCGATCTTCGCGACGCTTGCGCCAGGAGAAAGCGACATTGCTGAAACTCCCGGGCGCGAGAAAAACAGTGCGGAGAAGGGCTATATTCATGCCGGCCCCGTCGGCGCCGGGCACTATGTGAAGATGGTGCACAACGGCATTGAATACGGATTGATGCAGGCATATGCTGAAGGTTTCAGCATAATGGCCAGTGCCAATTCCGAAGAATTGCCGCAAGACATTCGCTACGACATCAACGTCGCGGACGTCGCCGAAGTCTGGAGACGCGGTTCGGTTGTCGGCTCTTGGTTGTTAGATCTGACATCGATGGCGCTGTGCGAAGACAAAGAGTTGGCGTCGTACACCGGCTTCGTTCAGGATTCTGGTGAAGGCAGATGGACGATTCAGGCGGCAATCGAGCAAGCCGTGCCTGCTGAAGTCTTGTCGGCCGCGCTTTATACGCGTTTCCGTTCGCGGCAAGAACAGCCATTCGGCGAGCGATTGCTTTCGGCGATGCGCTACAAATTCGGCGGACATCTAGAGTTAAAACCCCAAGCGGAAATGAATCGCACCCCTGCAAAAACAGGAGCTTCATCATAACTTTCCGCATTTAAGCAAGGAGAAGAAATGGAAAAAGCAATGTTTGGTGCCGGATGCTTTTGGGGAGTTGAAGAAGCATTCCGCACCATGGACGGCGTCAAAGACACCAAAGTCGGTTACAGCGGCGGCAATACCGAAAATCCCACTTACGAGCAAGTTTGCAGCGATCGCACCGGTCATGCGGAAGTAATTGAAATTGAATTCGATCCGTCGGTCATAACCTACGAGCAGTTGCTCGACAAGTTTTTCACCATCCATGATCCGACCCAATTGAATCGGCAAGGACCGGACGTCGGCAAGCAATATCGGACAGCTATTTTCTTTTACTCAGCCGAGCAAGAAAAGGCAGCCAGAGAAAAGATCGGCGAGCTCGGCAAGTCCGGCAAGTTTCGCGGCCCGATAGCCACTGAAGTGACGCCCGCTGCAAAGTTTTACCCCGCCGAGGAATATCACCAGAGATATTTACAAAAGCGCGGAGCCAATGTCTGCCACTGACTTGGCGACCTGTATAATGTGCACTCACCTTAGGACTAGGTTGATAGTCCCAACAATGGAGGAATGAGCTCATGTCGAGCCCGGCAAACAGCCAAATGAACAGATTCAAAAAGCTAGCTTTGAGTTTTACTTTCGGTCTTGTAATCTCATCGATTGCAGGTTTTGCACCGCTCGGTGCCAACGCCGATTCAACTCAAAACCCGGCATATGACAAGGCAGTTCAGTCCATGCAATCGAAAGCCTACAACGATGCCATCAAGGCGTTCGATGAAGTTCTCGGTTTGCAAGCCACCAATGCCAAGGCTTATAACCTCCGCGGACAATGTTTCTTCGCGCTCAAGCAATACAAATTGGCAGTCAACGATTTCGGCGAAGCCGTCAAATATGACGATGACAATGCCGAGTATTACCTCTGGCGCGGTTCTGCCGAGGTAAAAACCGGCGACCACACCGCCGCTGTCAAAGACTTCGAAAAAGCGATCACACTCGATCCCAAGCTGGCGAGAGCATACGCCGGTATAGGCGATGCTTACAAAGCTCAAGGTCAAATCGATCTGGCGCTGCAAAAATACAATCAGGCATTGTCAGCATCTCCAAAAGATGCCGAGATTCTCACCAAACGCGCCGATGCTTACATTGACATGGGCAACAACGACGCCGCCCTCAAGGACTACAACTTTGCAATCCAAATTGCACCTGAGTACGGCACCGCTTACATCAACCGCGGTACAGCATTCAGCGGATTGCAAAGACCGGAAGATGCGCTCAAAGATTACGACAAGGCGCTCGCAATGGACCCATCCAATGCCGACTTGCTCAAGAAGCGTGGGCATGAATACTTCAAGCTGAAAAACGCAAAAGAAGCTCTGGAAGACTACAACGATGCGCTCAAGCAAGACCCGACCAGCGCTCAGCTCTACTACCACCGCGCCAAAGCGTTGATGCAGTTGGGCTCCAACGGTGAAGCCATGGCCAGCCTGGAAGACGCTCTGAGATTGGACCCCAACCAGGGCAATTTCTACCTGGCCAGAGCTTTTCTATGGCACAAACTGGGCAAGTCCATCCTCGCCCACGAAGACATCAAACGCGCTCAATTCTTCGATCCTTCGCTTCCGAAAGAAATCAAATTCGAAAACGATCCGAAGAATCCGGACAAATACTTTGAAGAAACCTTCCTGACCGACACGAACAAGACCGGACTGAAGGATACTTCCGAAACCTTGAAGCCCCAATAACGGGCGCTCGAAAGGTACGAACGGGGGTGCCCTGGCGCCCCCGTTTTCTTTTGCTCCGGCAGCGGTACATTGAAATTCCGGTCCTAAAAATTGTCGGTGGTCGGTACTTCCAATTAATCGTCGGGGCGACGATAATCAATCAATGTTGCCTGAGCTGTCAGGCTGTGTCGGCAAGGAGCTAACTCGGTGCAGGAAACCGATCGACAAAGAGAAGCCAGAAAGCGGTGGGAAATCTACAAGACCGCGGGACAGCAGGCGCACCTGCAGGGTCAGATAGTCCAGTCGGAGCTGAGCTGGCTCAGTTCGCTGGAAGAGGCTGAGAGCCTGGGAGAAGCCAGCCAGCAGCTCGTAATTTCATTGGAAGGCTTATCCGAGGTCTACTGGGCACAGTGCAAGTACGCCATGGCTGCGCCTCTATGCCGCCGCCTGTTGCGAATTTATGAAACTACCCTGGGCACGGATCATATGGACGTCGCGGTCATAGCCAATAATCTTGCCATGCTCTATCACTCGTGGAAAAAGCACGAAGATGCCGAACGCTTTTACAGGCAAGCGCTGGCTATCAAACAGCAGCATCTTCCGGAAAATCATCCCGACATCGTCACTTTGTTGGCGAGCTATGCGCGTCTACTTTACGAGACCAACCGCAAAGAAGAAGCGGACATGCTGAAAGCGACATCTCCGGGATTCGCTCAAACGTGGAAGCGCTCCGGCACCTGGGCTGCGCACAAATAACCAGCGCCCGCATAACTCGATCGTTCGCCAGATATTCATTACATTTTCGCAATACTGTCTTATTTGTGGTACTGCCTGAAATGTCTTGGGCAATCTTAGAACAGAGTTAAACACGGCCGGCGAGATTGTGGATTTCAGGCACAACGCCGCCCCTCATAAGTAGCGGGCTTAGCAATTCTACCGAGCACAGCCCGCCGGTCGTGCGTTATGTGAGTTTAGTATCGGTACAAGGCTAGCAGGGGGACCGCTTGCGGTTTCCCTGCGTTAACTTTTTCTGCACCGTATATAGTGCGCCAATAATTCAACAGCTAACTCAAGCGCTCGGAAGTCGAACGTCCCTTCTCAGCTTGTAGGGCACATTGATGCGCAACTCGTCCAGAGAATCATCGAGCGAGATTTCATTGTTGGCGGCATGTTGCAGCGCCCGCACGCCATCGGCAACTGTAATGGCACGGTGCCTGATCAAAAATTGGCAACGCAATGCTGCCAGCAAGGTCGCTTCGTCGATAGCACCTGCCACGACAAGCATCTTGCCGATCAAAGAAGGGTAACGCGCCGTCAATTCAATCGCTTTTGAAATTTGCGATTCATCAACCAAACCGCACTTTCTAAGCAGCTCACCAATCACCACTCGTTGCTCGGGCGATGCCTCGTCCTCCGGCAGCTCCGACAATCCCGCCGCCTTTCTCAAGTCTCGAACCGCAGCCGGCAATTCCATATCGCCGCCAAGTATTCGTCCTTGCAAAACGAGAGCGACTTCCAGCACTGATTCCGTGAGCAAGCCAAGCTCCAGAAGAGCCGAACCAACCGTCAGCTTGCGTTCCAGACCCAGTTCCAGAGCATTCATCAAATCGCTCTCGGTGAGAACACCGGCAAGCATGAGAAATTCACCAAGCCTGATTGAACGCTTATGATAACTGCCGCTCTTTTGTTTGGAGACGATCTTGGTGCCCGCAGAAGTATGGGAGCGTATTTCTTTAGTGCCGGTCACGTAAGTGAGATTGCCGTCGCGGATCATGCGCTGCACTTCCAGAACTTTTGCCAGCACCGAATGCGATACTATGCCTTTAAGAATCAAAACGCGCCCGAGCGGCAAGTTGGATGCATAACCCTCATGCTGCGCCTCTTCCAATTGCTCTTTGGTAATCAAGCCGGAGTCCATCAGCAACCCGCCAAGACTGCTGGGAGAAGGTGTGTTGTGCACGCGCGTACGCCAGCCCAGACGCGCCAGGGCATCAGCAATCGACAAGCCTTCATTGCGAGCCAGAGGCACAGCCATCTTCGCCTTCGCCAGAGGCAGATCCCAAATCTTCATCATGGATTGCAGCGCCACCGTCAAATTGATGTCGGCTTCCGACACTTTATTCGAGAGGACAAGTGAGCGCCCGAGCGGCAAGCTCAACTGCACCGCATCGCGTATGGAAGCTTCCAGATCATCGGCGCTGAGAAAGCCGAGCTGGACCAGCAGTTCACCAAACAAAGGGACCTTGTTCGCATTCATGTGCTTGAAATTGTTATCGCTACAGCCAGGGTATCTGAATCCGGAATATTAGCAAACTAGAGATGTCAGAAGATGAAAAGCCTTCAGCGACCGCGTTGCAGCCCGGCAACGACAAAATTGGCAGCCAGCGCCTGGCGCAAGCCGATACCGATAACGGGCGCCGGATCCGGCAGGCGATTGGGAAAGATGGGCAGAGAATTATTGTCGAAATGTCCAACCATGTGCAAAACCTTGCCCTTGCCGAATGAAAAAGCAACAGCAAGAATGCCCTGCCGATCAGGATCCAATGGCGCCAGATCACGGCTCACAGCAAGAACTTTTACGACATCGGGTTTGAGCACCCTTATGGTCTGACTCTCCTCATCTAGTTTCCAACTGGCATTGCTTACAGTGCCCCCAAAAAATTCGCGCTCAGGCAGCACTACATGAGCGTCCACAACATTGCCTTTGCTCTTGCCTTTATTCCATTCGACAAAGCCCGGAAAAGTTTGCCGCAACATATTGTCGAGAGCCCAGTCAGTGGTCAGGAGATAGCCTCCCCTCACCACAAAATCCCGTATCCCCTGCAAAGCATTTCTGTCCAGTGTGCCCGCGCAATTAACCACAAGCACTTTGGTTCTTGCAAGTCCGATGCTGTTGAGTTGCCCGGAGCCTATCGTCGTATGCGGAATACCGAGCTTCTTCAAAGTGTGATCGGCTTTGTCCCATTGACCTTTTATCTCAACCACTTCAATCGGATCTTGCGATTGAAGCTTGAGAGAGAACTGCGGATGCGTTTTGCCGAGCCAGCCTCGATAGACATCTTCTTCCACACGTGCCGGTTTAGGTCTTTTCTGAACAGCATCAGTCTGAGCAATGCCCGCTGCGGCAAAAGCATCATCCGGCGCTGTTTCGCGCATAACATTGCCTTCCAAAACCGGTTTATTATCAGCACTGCCCGCGGTACCATCGCGCACGGCATTGCCTTGCAAGGCCGGCGGTTTCACATTCAACATCATCGTCGCACGACCGACTGCGGCAGGATCGACACGCGATGCTGTTTCAGCTCGGCTCTTCCCCTTCGCCCCATTGTCCGACGACGTCTCACCTGAAAACGATGGCGCGACCGAAGGCATCTCCTGCGTCCTGGCGCCCTTTGCGAAGGCGGCCGACGCTTGCCACGATGCGACTGGATCGAAGAAAGTGTTGACGGAAACCGGCGCGACAGTAAGGCTGAAGCCCGTCAGAGCGGCGGCAACCAGGTGCATTCTCAGAATTTGCCGACTGTTCAAAGAGCATTATTCCTAGGCGCCGGTTTCACATAATAAACCGACGACACCGAAAATCTTTCGTTCCCGAGGTGCCGCGTGACGGAGACTTCACTCCAGACTATTCAGAAAACTAATTCCAGAGGTCGATAATAGTCGTCAAGATTGGCGCAAGCTTTTTCACATTCACCGGCTTATTCAGATAAAAATTCATCTTCAAGCCGAGCGCGCGGGCGATATCTTCTTCCGCTTCGGACACAGTCAGGACAACCACCGGTATCTCTTCCAGCTTCGGATTGTCCTTAATGACTTCCAGGACCTCATGCCCGTTCTTTTTCGGCATGTTCAAGTCAAGCAGGATCAAATCCGGGCTCTCGGCATCCTTGTATTTGCCGCGTTTGCTCAAATACTCGATGGCTTGCTCGCCGTCGGTGACGATTGTCAATGTATTCTCCAGCCCACTCTCCTTCAGCGCCTCTTCAGTCAGGGCGATGTCGGCCGGGCTGTCTTCAACAAGCAAAATTTCGACGGGATTTTTCACAAACTATCTCCTAGATTCATCCGGCAGAATAAAGCACAACTGCGAACCTTCTCCAAGTTGGGACTCCGCCCAGATTACGCCTCCGTGATGCTCCACGATCTTCTTGCAAATTGCAAGCCCGATTCCGGTACCGGGGTATTCGGTTTTCGCATTCAAGCGACTAAACATACCAAAAATCTTGTTGAGATAGCGACTATCCATTCCTATTCCATTATCCTTGACAGAAAATTGATAGTCTCCATTCTCTCGTCGCCAACTAATATGAATTTCCGGAATGGTGTCGGGTGCGTGAAATTTCAGCGCATTGGCAATCAGATTCTGAAAGAGTTGAACCATTTGCAATTTGTCGGCCACGACAGACGGTAAGTCGTCGCATTTAATTTTTGCCCCGGTTTGTTCGATGCTAACACTCAAATTGTCCTGAACCTCTTGTACGACTTCGTTCAAATCAGTTGGCTCAAAACGTTTTTCATGCGAGCGGATTTTAGAATGCTCGAGAACGCCGCGAATCAACTGTTCCATTCGCACAACTGCATCGTCGATGAAAGTCAGAAAACGTTTTCCGTCCTCGCCTAATTCCGCAGCATGCCTTCTTTTGAGAAGATCGACAAAACCCTGAACAGACTTGAGAGGCTCCTGCAAATCGTGCGCGGCAATTTTTGCGAACTCTTGCAATTCGGCATTTGAGCGCGAAAGATTTTGCATTTCTTTGGCGAGCAACTGCTCAAGCCGTTTTCGCTCTACGATTGCGGTAAGCTGCTTGCCGATATTCGCCATTACTTCAAGAAACGGCGCATCAGGTTTTTCATTGTCGCCGGAGAAAAATTCCACGATGGCAAAAAGACGAATGCCTTCATAAACCGGCACTGCAAGCCCGCTCTTGATGCCTTGATATTTGCTCAGCCAGACACACAATGCAGAATCATCATTGCCAATATCATCAAGCCAAACCGGAGCGCCGGACTGCCAGGATTTTCCGGCGATGCCGACGCCCATGAGCAGCCGCTCGCGCAATACCGAATCATCCGCTCGAATTTTAAATCCTTCCGGGAAATACCAAACTTTCGATACCTGGCACTCTCCTTTAGACTCGGAATCCACAATATTGCCGCAACCAATCGACCAGCGCGTGTGAGTGCAGACTTCTTTGAGCAGCAGCGCGACTGCATCTTCAACTGATGGTGCAAGATTGATGGCGATGGTGACAGATTGCAACAGATCTACAAGAACCATTTTTTGTTCGAGAACAATTTTCTGCCGGAGCGTTTCCTCCGCAATGCGCTTTTCAGTGGTGTCGCGCGCTATGCGAGCGTATCCCCTGAGATTCCCTTCGGCATCGAACAAGGGCGTGTTGATGAAATTCACCCAGTAGCGCGTGCCGTCTTTTCGTTTTCTCCATCCTTCATCTTCATAGCGCCCTTTCAACACAGCTTCTCTCAGTCCATGTTGCGGCTCGCCGCGATCGATGGCCGATTGCGGATAGAAAATCGATAAATTCCTGCCCAGGATTTCTTCACTCGAATAGCCCGTGATGCGCTCGGCTCCGGCGCTCCAGGTGACGATATTGCCGTCGGTGTCGAGCATGAAAATCGCGTAGTCCTTGGCGCTTTCGACAAGCAGTCGAAATTTCTCTTCTCCCTGCCTGACTAATTCTTGCGTACGCGCTCGGTCGATGCCGTACCTGATCGAACGTTTCAACAGCTCGCCGTCTATGCGCCCCTTGATCAAATAGTCCTGCGCTCCTTCGCGCAATGCCTCGGCAACTTGGGAGGCATCATCGGTCGAAGTCAAAACAATGAGCGGCGCACTTCTCGCCTTCGCTCTGACGGCGCGCAAAGTGTCCAATCCATCGGAATCCGGCAGGGAGAGATCCAGAAGGATGCAGTCAAAACTTGTGTAGTCCAGGCACGCCAGTGACTCTCTCAGCGATGCAGCGCTCGTTATCTGAAAATTGTCGTTGCGCAAAATAGCCGTCACCGCTTTGAGCTGCGCTCGACTGTCTTCAATTACTAGAATCGACTGTGACATAAGCTACAATCCATGCATGCTCAAATTCTTACTTAAAACCGTTGCCGGTGCTCTAGCCTTCATTTACATTCTTCCTTTAATTCCGGGCATCGAATTCAAAGGTGGCTTTACCGATGCTGCCATATTGGCAATTGTTTTTGCATGCCTCTTATGGGTGGTTGAGGCTGCTGCAATTTTGCTAACAGCCGTGTGGACCATCTCCACTCTTGGTTTAGCGCTCCTGTTGCTCATCCCGCTCTGGATTTTAGGTTTTTGGGTGCTTCCGGCATTAGCCCTTGAGCTGGTTGCTTTTGTGGCGCCCGAACATTTATCCATTCACGGATTTTTGCCCCCAATTCTGGGCGGATTAACAATGACGGTCATAAGCATGTTGACCGGTGGGCTGACAGTGACCGTAAAATGCCTCGAAAAGGCGCGCGGAAAAGATTGAAGAAACAAAATGAGACTGCGAAGCTGGTCAGTCGTCTGTAAATCCGGCACAACAGCGGAAATTGAGCAGCGCTTCCACAGGCTCCTCTTCCGGAATGTAAGCATCCAGCAATGAGTCGATCTTCGTTTTTACAGATCGGCAGCTCATCGATGAACGCTTGCAGCTACCGTGGCAAAGCCTGATTGGGCAAACGGTCGGGTTGATGAATTCGGTCCGCCAGCGCGCGAAAAGACCACCTTCAGGAAGTGAGCTGGTCAAACCGGTTGATTGTGCGCCTGGAGCGCAGCACGGGCTCTGGCAATTTGTGCTTTCAGCGGCAAAGGGTGAAACAGATGCAGCTTGGGCGGGAGAAGTCTGAGAGGCTGGCGTTTGAGAGGTCGCAGCTTGCGACGGAGGAACTTGAGCGGGTGGGGTCTTAGGGCGGGCTGGGCGCTCGATTCTGAATGATTCTTGTGCGCTAGAAACACTCACAGCCACAACAAAAAATGCAGCAAGAAACACGACAATGCTGGTTTTTGCCCGAATTACGCGGATTTGCATCCGGTTAGAACCTCAAAAGACTCCTTAATGGACCGGCGCCGCCGCCGATTCGGCAGACAGGGCAATGCACCCCAGCGGATCGTAGCGCATAATTGGTGCCCACTGAGAGCGCTATGCCGAAAAGTGCGCGAGTGAGTTGCGCGCCGGCACTGGGTCCGCGATTTTGCGTTGCTTGAGTTACCGCCTGGCTGCGCTGAGTCTGAAGCTGGAAGGGCTGGGGCTGAGACGTATTAGCTACAGGGGTTTGCGGAGTCGAGACCGTCAACTGAGGCGCATTAGGATCGTTCACATCCATGTAAGCAGCGGCTTCTTCCTGAATTTCGCGAGTGGTCTTTGCTCGGGCGCGATAGAAATTGGGTGCGGGAGCCGGTCCATTGTGCGCGCTGTGGCCGCTATGGCGCCCACTTCTGAATCCATACTCGCCTGGTTCTGATTCGAAACGATCCGAGCTGCGCATTGCAGACTCATTGGCGACTGTTTCTTGCCCGGCGCTCTGGCGCGAATAGTAGTCGCGAATCTGTTCGCTTCTCGACTTTTGAGAAGCCGGTTGTTCGAACTCATCGGCAGCCGACGCTCTTTTGCCGCCGGATTGTTGCTCTGCATTGCCGACAACACCAAGCTGAGATTCAAGTGATTCGACGGCGTCCAACAATTCACGGTCATGGGGACTGAGATTGAGCGCGGCACGATAACTCATGAGTGCGCCGGCCAGGTCGTTTTTCTTCTCGGCCAATGCACCCAGGTTGAAATAACCATCAGGATTGCGAGGTTCTATTAATACGACTCGCTTAAATAGATGTTCCGCTTTGGCGTCGTCGCCATTGCGATGCGCTTCCATCCCTTCGCGCAAAAGACTGGCGGCATGACTGCCTTTATGCGTTTTCCCCCGCGAAATGCGGTGGGCGCTGGAAGGCGCATAAGTCGCTTCCGGCGCTGCTGAGCGCGGCTTTTCCGTTTTGCGCGCGTCAAAGGTTGGAGTTTCGGAAGCGAGCAGTGTCTCCGGTTTGCTAACGACTGCCGGTTTCACGGCAGTGTTTTTAGCCGCTTGCTTGGAGGCTGCTTTTCCAGTTTTCTTGCCC
The DNA here is from genome assembly GCA_020853845.1 of Candidatus Melainabacteria bacterium. Classification (GTDB taxonomy): domain Bacteria; phylum Cyanobacteriota; class Vampirovibrionia; order Obscuribacterales; family Obscuribacteraceae; genus QKMZ01. The sequence continues at coordinate 2,455 of JADYYD010000265.1, read as the reverse complement.
TTCTTAGATAACTTTTCCGGAGCTTTAGCTGCGCCGATCGGTGCCGCCTTGGCACTCGCTATCTGCTGATTGACGGGCACAGACGCTGACTGCGATATCGGCGGTGTTTGAGCAACCGGCTCAGGCGTCGGCTGACTCGAAGGCTGACTCGAAATTTGGCCCGCTGGCTCGGCAGAGCCGGACAAAGACGTTTCCCAAACCGACGACGCAACGGCTGGCGATGAAGTTTTCGCGACAGTTTCGCTCGGCGATTGCGCAGCATCTTGCGCAGTTCTCTCCGCATGAGCGCTCGGCTCGCCCTCAGTCTGTGCCGGTTTTGTCTCAGAATGCTGCGTCCTCTTCGCGACTTTTATCTTCTTACGGTCAATTAAAAGCGTCGACGTTATCCTTTCTATGCGCGCCTCATCCGTACCATTCTTCTTCCTGCCGAAAATGCGCTTCTCTACCCGCGCCAGCCTGACTCCCATGTCGGGCTCAGTGGACGGCTCGCCGAAAAGAATCGTCTCGGCATGAGCGAGGGCGGGCTCGTCATTGTCCGCCGCGAACACCGGCAGACTCGGGCACAAGAGACAAAAAGCCAGAGCGGCGCTCACCCCGCTGCGCACGAGATGAGACATCGATAGCCTTGCCTGCAGGCTGTGTGGGTGCATATGTTAAACCACGAGACTATAACTAGTTACTAACTTTATTATGCCCAGCGACGAAATTCTGCGCTTGATGTTCCCGGGCATACAAAACCACATACTTCAACATGCTTCTTACCTGGCCTAACAGACGTCGGTTTCCGGTTTTACGTGGGGAGCCGAGAATACAGAATACGAACTTTGTCGACTCTCATCGCCCTGGAGGAAAGCATATGCTGCGCAAAATTGCTGTCTCTATTTTTGTGGCGCTCGCCACGGCAACTCCGGCGTTTTCTGCAATTTCAAACACCCTGAGCGATGCTCAAATGAACGCCGAATTTAAAGGATATTCAGGCGCATTTGTCATAAAGGACCTTAGCGACGGCACAGTCTATCGCTACAACGAAGGTCTCTTGAAAGAGAAATACTGTCCGTGCTCCACTTTCAAAATCGTCAATTCACTCATAGCGCTGGATTCAGGAGTGTTAAAACTCAACGATTCTAAAATCAAATGGGATGGAGTGAAACGAGAGATCGAGTCGCATAACAAAGATCAAGACTTGCAGAGCGCCGTGACGAACTCGGCGGTTTGGTATTTTCAGCGCGTAGCGCGGATGATCGGCAAAGAGCGGATGCAGACTTATCTGGACAAACTAAAGTACGGCAATCAGGACATGTCCAGCGGTCTCACGACATTTTGGCTGGGACCGAATGAATCTCTGCGCATTACGCCCGACCAGCAAATCGACTTTCTGTCGGGGCTTTTCAACGATCAACTGCCGGTGTCGAAGCAAGCAATGAGCGATGTAAGGCAATTGATCAAATTGAAAACGGAAGACGGCAACACACTTTTTGGCAAAACAGGCACAAGTTCGGGTGCAGTATTCGGATGGTTTGTCGGCGCGGTGAAACACGACGGCAAAACATATGTTTTTGCGACCAACGTTCGCGCCAAAGAAAACGCATACGGCAGAAACGCCCGGAAGATCACCGAGTCCGTTCTTGCGAAGATGGGGCTTCTGTAAGAAGCTCCAGGGGCGCTGGCGGGTACAAAGCAGGAAGAGATGGAACTGAAATTTCTTTCTGCTTCCCGCAGCGATCTTTATGCCATTCTTCAAACGAGAAAAGCCGAAACCAAAATTCAAATCCGTGACGAAAACAAAAGTAGTCACGGTTGAAGAACAAGTCGGCATCGATGCGCAACGTTGCGCGCAAATGATGTCGGCTGCGGAAGCGGCATTGAAGTCGAGAAACTTTGCGCAAGCGGAGGATCTCTATTCCGCATGTCTGCCTCTAATGGAACAGATTTACGCCGGTGACAGCAAAGCGATGGCGGATTGCCTGACCGCTCTTGGTGATGTTTATTACTGGCAAGACAAATTCGGAATGGCACTGCCTCTCTACCAACGCCTGCTGGCGATGCGCGAGCGAATGAAGGACTCGACGCCGGCGGCAATTGTCACGGCGTATCTCAAAAATGCCAAAGCACAAGAACACATGAATAATGTGGAGGCGGCGCAAGATTTATACAAGCGAGCAGTTGATCTGGCGCAAAAAACATTGATGCTGGGACATCCGCTGCTTACGAGCGTGCTGGAAGCATACGCCAATTTTCTGCAGGAAAAGACCGCCAACCAGGGTTTGGCCGAAGACATGCGCCGCAAAGCAAAAACCAGCAAAGACACGTATGTAGACCCTGCGCTGCTGAACAGCGATGCCATGGAAGGCAAAGTGTCAGAGGTGGAATGGAAACAGATTCAGATAAAGAAAGAGAAGGACCCGTCAATCTGGTGGAAGCAAGACGAGGTGGAATCCAACCATCCTCTTGTAGT
>JADYYD010000264.1 GCA_020853845.1 Candidatus Melainabacteria bacterium | reverse complement strand
TAGCCGACTACACGGAAGCACTTACTCACAAGATGCCAAAGCTTCAGGACAGGCTTTATACAATGCGAGCGGACGCATACGAAAAGTTGGGAAAATTCGATCTGGCCCGCAAGGACAGGAAAAGCGCAAAATCACTCGTTGATGACTCCTGGGGCGGCGTGCTGCAGGACATGGACAAACAGACTAAGCTCTAGGCTTTTCGCCCTTGTGCTTTCTCAAGCTCAAAGGCATCATGAATCAGTTTTGCTGCTTTGTCCGCCTGACCGCGGGAAACAACGCAGGTGATTTTCATTTCGCTGGAAGAGATCATCTTGATGTTGATTTGCGCATTGCCCAGTGTGCTGAAGAGGCGCGCTGCAATTTCCGGCTGACCGGCCATGCCTGCGCCGACCAGGCTGACTTTGGCAATGTCTTCATCCGCGTGCACGGCTTTTGCGCCCATCTCGGATTTTAATTCTTCCAGAATTTTGATGGTCTGCGGCAGGTCTGTAGACGCTACTGTAAAAGTTATATTGTTGAGTCCGGCGGTTGGATGAAATGCTTGCATGATCATATCTATGACGATCGCTTTCTTCGCCAGGGCTTCGACAATGCGGGCGGCGATGCCCGGCTGATCGGGCACGTCCATTATGGCAACGCAGGCTTGGTCTTTATCTGTCGCGACACCGCTTATGCTGCGGTAGATTTCCATATCCTCTCCTCCATCGATGCTCGTGCCTTCATGCTCAGGCTTGAATGTATTGCGCACTCTGAGAATGACGCCGTATTGCCTTGCCAATTCCACAGCACGCGGGTGGATGACCTGCGCTCCCAATCTGGCCATCTCCACTACTTCACCGTACGAGATGCGATCGAGAAGTCTTGCTTTGGGAATTTTGTTGGGGTCGCAGGTGTAAATGCCGTCCACGTCCGTATAAATGTCGCAGTATTTGGCTCCGGCTGCTGCCGCAAGCGCTACTGCAGTCGTATCTGAACCGCCTCTGCCCAAAGTGGTGATGTCACCATCGGCGGTGACACCCTGAAATCCGGCTACGACCAATGCATCGCATGACTCGAATGCGTCGGCAAGATTTTCAGTTTTTATATCCACAATTCTTGCTTTCGTGTGCACGCTCTCGGTAAAAATACCCAGTTGATACGCGGTCACGGAGCGGGCTGACACATCCATCGTCTTTAACATCATTGCCAGCAAAGTGATCGAGATATGTTCGCCGGTTGAAAGCAATGAATCCAATTCGCGGCGATCGGGATTTTTTGTGCACTGATGAGCAAGCTTCAGCAAGTAGTCGGTGGTGTCTCCCATTGCTGAAACCACAACCAATACTTTGCCTAATTTAAGCCGTTCTTTGACGATTTCTGCAACGTGCTGAATGCGCGCCATATTTTTGACCGAAGTGCCGCCGAATTTGAGCACCGATATGGGGGGTAATTTCTTATCGGCACTTTTCTCTGGCGCAAGACCGCTAGTTGAATGACTCATAGTCCGCCCTCAATCCTTTTGTATCGACATCCAGATCCAGCACTCTGTAGCCTTCTTGCTGGCGTGAGCACCAGTCTGTCAATTCGCTCATCATGTCGCTGTGGTTGCGCTGATGCGTAATTATCAGCACTGAAGATCCGGCCCCGCTGAGTACGCAACCGAGTCCGCTCGTGCCGCGCACGAGTGCTTTCAACTTATTCAAATCCGGAACCAGCGATGCGCGGTAAGGTTCGTGCAGATTGTCTATCAGCGACTCGCGCAGAGCCTCTTCGTCTTTGGCTGCCACGGCGGCGACGAATAGTGCGGCGCGTTGCACATTGGCTGTTGCATCTTTGAGTGGAACTTTTTTAGGCAGCGCCGCGCGCGCGGCTTCGGTCGAAAGTTTGTAGGGAGGAACGACGACAAGCGTTTTCCACTTTTCCGGCCAGGCAAGCTGGCGAACAACTGACTTGCTGCCGTAGATAGCTGGCGCGCAAACGACCAATCCGCCCAGCAAGCTGGCAGCGACATTATCAGGATGTCCTTCAATTTGGGCGGCTTCCGAGAGCACTCTCATGCGATCAGGAACACGACCTTTCAGAATCTCTGCTGCCCATAGCGCGCTCAAAACCGCCGTAGACGAGCTACCCAAGCCTCGAGCCAGAGGTATGTCTGTTTCGATGGTGATATTCAATCCTTTGAGATCGCTCTCTTCTTGTTGCAGAGATTTGAGAAGAACGCTCAAAAGCAGATTGTTTTTCCTGTCCGAAAGATCGCCCGCGCAGCTTCCTTTTGCATCGATAACCAACCGATCGCCTTCTGTGAAGAAAAACGAGAAGCGGCTGTAAACATTGAGCGCAAGACCGATGGCGTCAAATCCAGGACCAAGATTGGTAGTGCTTCCCGGTACACTGATGACCAGGCGCCTGCCAATCAGCGTGTGAGCAAATTCGGGAAGGTCCTTATTCGGCATCAAATTCCCATCACCCTTCTCAAGGCATCCAAATCAGCTTCGACAGGATCGAGGTCGACCTTGTTGACCTTCTGAGGCGTTTCGGGATCTTTCAATCCGTTGCCGGTAAGAACGCAGACCGCGCTTGCTTCAGCCGGTATAAGGCCGGCTTTGAGATGTTTGATTAAGCCTGCCACACTGGCTGCGCTCGATGGTTCGCAAAATATTCCTTCGCTCGATCCAAGCATCTTATACGCTTCCAGAATTTCTTCATCCGTCACGGAATCTATTTTTCCACCCGAGTCCCGTGCGGCTGCCTCAGCTTCTTTCCAACTGGCGGGATTGCCGATGCGAATTGCTGTTGCTATGGTTTCCGGATTCTCGATTGGTTTGCCTTGAACAATCGCAGCGGAACCTTCCGCTTCAAACCCGTGCATTTTAGGAGCGAATGAAACTCGACCTATTTCGTGAAACAGCTTGAAGCCGCGTCTGTAAGCGCTGATATTGCCCGCGTTCCCGACTGGGATGCAGAGATAGTCAGGGGCTTCACCAAGTTGTTCGATCACTTCGAACGCCGCCGTTTTTTGTCCTTCGAGGCGATAAGGATTGATCGAATTGACGATAGTGACGGCACACTTGTCGCCGATCTCTTTTACGAGATCCAGGGCTCTGTCGAAATTGCCTTTGATTTGAACGAGTTTGGCGCCGTAATGTATTGCCTGGGCGACTTTACCCAGGGCGACATAACCGTGCGGAAGCAGTACGAAACAAGCCAGTCCCGCTTTGGTGGCAAACGCCGCCGCCGATGCGCTGGTATTACCCGTGGAGGCGCAGATGACGGCACCGGCTTTTTCTTCGACGGCTTTCGAAACAGCAAGAGTCATGCCCCTGTCTTTAAAGCTTCCGGTCGGGTTCAGTCCTTCCAGCTTGAAGTAGAGCTTGAGACCCGGATAGCCAAGTTTTTTCGGCAGCGCCGAAGCCGCTACCAGAGGGGTGTTTCCCTCGCCAAGAGAAACGATTGGAGTATCGAGGGTGACCGGCAAAAACTCGGCATATTTATCAATCAGTGACATCATTTGTGGCGCTATTTTTTGCACTTTGAAAATTCCTTTTGCGTTTTTCTCAACAGTGTTCTACGCTGCTCTGAAAATTCTGATTGCGTTGCCTATTTCGTCTTTTGAAGCGAGGAAGTCTGATTTTTTCAGTTCGGCTATGGCCGCATTCATGTCTTTGCCCAGTACATCGTGGGTAAGGATGACTACGGTAGCCGCCTGACCTTCGACGCCGCGCTGAATAATTGTCGAGATGCTTATATTGTGCGCACCGAATATGGTGCCGAGCTTGCCGATTACCCCCGGCGTGTCTTTGACGACCAGGCGCAAATAGAATGGGCATTTCCACGAATCCGGCGGTGCCGCCGACGCGGGCGAAGCATCGATAGCGGGCTGAAAGTAGCTGGCGAAATCGGGCAGTTTCAAAGCTCCGGCAAGATTCATCAGGTCGCCAACAACAGCCGAGGCTGTCGGCAGTTTGCCTGCGCCCGGGCCGATCAGTGTCAATTGTCCGACAGCGTGCCCGCGCACGAGAATGCCGTTGTTCGGGCCGGAAACGGATGCGAGCGGATGATCTAGCGGAACAAGTGTGGGGTGCACCCGCACATCAAATCCGCTGTTGCCGTTGCTGCCGCCTCTGGCCGCCGTTCCCAGCAGTTTTATCCTGTAGCCGAATTCTTTGGCCAGCGCCATATCTTCTTCGGTGATGTTGCGAATGCCTTCTTTGTATATGGTGTCCGGTTTGACGAAGTGACCGAAGCCGAGTGCTGCAAGAACGGAGAGCTTGTAAGCAACATCGAATCCGTCTACGTCTGCTGTCGGGTCCGCCTCGGCAAAACCGAGTTCTTGAGCTTCCTTCAATGCCGACGCATAACTGTTTCCGGCTTCCATTTTGGAGAGGATGAAATTGGTCGTGCCATTTAAAATACCGGTAACCGACTCGATTTCGTTAGCTTCCAGCCCTTTATGGATGGTCGATAAGAGCGGCACTCCGCCCGCCACGGAGGCTTCAAAAAATATCGCCACGCCATGCTCTTTAGCCAGCGCAAAAAGGCGCGGGCCGTGTTTGGCCAAAACTTCTTTGTTCGCGGTCACAATGTGCTTGCGCTTCTTAATCGCCTGTTCGAGATAGGAAACAGTCGGATTTTCACCGCCCATCACTTCGACCAGAACTTCGATTTCCGGATCATTGATAATCTCGTTGACGTCGGTTGTGAGCGGGCAATTCGGCTTTACATCACGCTCTTTTTGAACGTCCTTGACCGCAACTTTTTTGAGAGTCAGGTGGCGGTGCTTGCTCAGGAGTTCTACAACGCCAGTGCCGACCGTTCCCAGTCCCAGCATCCCCAAAACCACTCGGGCCATTTTTTTGTTTCCTCATGCGGAGCGCAATCTCGGCACCCCTTCTTTGGGTGTGCCGGTTGGTCGAGAGGCAATTATCCCCTAGAATGTCGCGCCGTTTGGCATTAGAACGGCGGGCTGTAACGCCCGGTTACACTTGACTTTTGGGGCGAAAGGGTGCTGACTGCCTGGGCGCGAACGTTTTAACTGAAATAGACGCCTACGGCTCCAGTCACGCGCCTGACAAGCCTGACCGTGTCGAATTCGATTTCCTGACCGTACTCCAGTTCTTCCGCGCCTTTTTTCTTCAAGAGGTCGATCACCATCTTGCGCTCTTCTTCGCTCAAAGTTATGCGCTTATGATGATTGTCTGCGGCGAGCTTGAGGAGCTCCTCAGTCTTCAGGTCCGCGGTAATCTCAGCCATCTTTCCTCTTTCACAAGAAGCGCTGCAATTTGAACTCGCTCGCGTGCGATCCGGCCAGCGCCTGAAGGCGAATGTTTTTCTGGGACCCCGTTGCCCTATTTTACATGAGCCGCGCCGGGCTATTGCTCCAATATTGAATCACGGTTGATCACTGTTGCTGAGGAGGAGGGTTGGCATTGCGATAGAAACTGAATGCCCTGGTGTTGCCTTCCGGCAGCCTCAGCCATTGTCCGGATCTGAAAGTGTCTATAAGCTTCTTGGAATTGTCCGCTTCGAATTTGAGATATTTCAAAGTGGCGCTGTTTGCCAATTTTTCGATACTCTCGTCGGAAAGTTTGTTGCCCATCAAGGAAAGAAATTCCACCGGCAATTCGATTATGGTGGGAATCCATTCATCGGTGACGCCGGAGCCGTCCAGATAAAGCCGTTTCAAATTGGTGTTTTTAAACGCTTTCAGCCCTTTATGACTGAAGCCGGTGCCGTCCTGAAGGTCCAGCATGTAGATGTTTTTCAGCCCGGCCAGCTTTTTCAAATCACCGTCTTTGATTTTCGCGCCTTCCAGTGAAACATCGGCGACATTTTTCTCATCCATCATTTTTACAGTCGCATCGTTCAGCTCTGTGAAGCGATTCTGTTCCGTCGCCCGCAGCGCTCCCTTTGCAGCGTAGGTATTGGGCTGAAGCCCGAGCCGGTAACGCACTTTCTCTGGTAATGCCGGAGCGCTTTGCGTTTCTGGCTCGGATTGAGCATCAACCTTTGCCGGTTGCCAGAAAAGCCAGGCAACGAAAGCGAGAGCCAATCCAGGGAAAATCAAGCCGGCTAGAGCCCAGGCGGGTTTTTTGTTGCTGCGTTGTTCTGCTTCGTCTTCGTCGAGGTCGGCTTCGTATGATGCGCTTTTCTTCACGACATTTTTGGCGGCTCGGACTTCGAAATCTTGCTCGCTTTCAGTCGTGGAGTTTGAGACCACGAACGAATTGTCTTCAAGCTCATCCTTTTTCTCTTTCAAAGTCCCATTCCTGTTGTAGGTTTTAGAAATTGTAGATTGTAGAAATTGTAGATTGTAGAAATGTACCCGGATTGCCTCAGTTGAAAGCTAAGATTGGCACCTTGGTGGCAGGTTTTTTATCAGCAAAAAAGGTCCGCAACTGTGATACTGCGGACAGTGCCACGGCAATGTGGGAAATTAAAACAGCAACTACAATTCCTGCTATTCCCATTTGTATGAAGACAGCAAGCAAAGCCGACATTGGAATGCGCAGGAGAAACAGACCACACACAACGGCGAGCATCGGCTTTACAGTGGAACCCGCGCCTTCTAAAGCCCCAAAGATAGTGCTGTAAAACGCGGAAAGCGGATAGATCAGCAATGATGACCAGAGGAAAATTCGCATGCAGTCTGCGGATTGTTGGGTGGTGGCATGAAGTCCGGCAAGATATTCGCTGTTCAAGCAAACAATTGCTCCTATGCACAGCAGCAAAAGAGCTGCGAAGATGGCTGTATTGGCCGCTGTTTTTGCCGCTTTAGCGAAATTGCCGGCACCGACTGTTTGACCCACCAGAGATGCGGCGGTCATGCTCGAGGCAAGTATCAAAGGTGCAGCGGCAATCTCTTCAATCTTCAGTCGAAGTGTCCAGGCTGCTTGAGCATCGTTGGGTTCGGGCATCTGCGCGAGAATAAGATAGATGATGAAGTTGGAGCCCAGCCAGGCTGCCTCCGTGAGCGCAATCGGCAATCCCAGCGTGAAAATTTGTTTTGCGCTTTCAAAAACTCTCTGTGAATTGCAATAGCGATCATAAATGCAAAATCCGCATTTTCGCAGCTCGACATGACCGAAGCATACAGCGACCAGAGCGCCGAGATTCCATGCCAGAGCGATATATTCGAGTGTGTTTTGGCGTCCGTTCGGCATAAGTTGAGGTAAGCAGATCGAGAGCGCAATACTGATTGAAGCAGCGACAAACCACGGGAATATCGTTGAGAAGCTCTTTCCCATCGCGCGCAGAATGGCAGATTGCGTGAGCATCAAACAGTAAGGAGCATTGGCAATCGAGCAAAGTTTCAAGTAAAGAGCTCCTGTGCTGCACACTTTGGCATCGCTGCTGAAGAGAGTGAGAAACCAGTCAGCGCCTGCAAATGTGAGAATCGAGGCGGCAGCTCCCAAAAGACTCGCGAGCATTAATCCAGTTGCGGCGAAACTTTTCGCTTCGTTTGGTTTGTTTGCGCCCGTCGCCCGAGCCATAAGAGACCCGCATGCCTGTGCGATCCCTGTGCCCATCAATGCGGCAAAGAAAAGCGCCTGATCGCCGATGCCAACGCCTGCTTGCACTGCCGAGCCGAGGTTTCCCGCCAAATGAACGTCTACAAGCCCGATAGCTGCTGCCAGACCGACTGCAATGCAGACGGGAATCACATTTTTGATGATGCTCAGAACTTCGAGAAGATTATTTTTGAAAATGAGGAAATTGATTTTTTGCATGGTGGTTTTTCCGGCGATGTGACAAAGGCGGCGCGAGCACATGCCGGTGAGCATGAGCGCGTCAGTTTCGCGAAAGGCTTTTAAGGTTTTGAATCGACCAAAATAGAAGCTCGCGGGTGGCGAACTCTCTGACCGACGCTGTTGTATAATTTTACAACGCTCGGTCGTGGTAACGATACCACGGCGGTCCGTGGTAGTCAACGACTTGAATTTGAAAACCTTGAAACTGCGCTGGATTGAAACTTTGAACGAACAGTCCGTCTGGACTTCAAATGATGAAGTTCTTGGATGGCTATATAAAATGACCGGTCGCAAGCTGAATGTTTCCTCTGAAGCGCTCGGCCGGTTTTTCGACCAGCTCGATTTCATGCGCGCGCAGGTCACCAGCTTGCATTTCGGCGAACCGCCCGACCTGGAGCGCTTGCAGGAGCGGCTGCAAGGCGTAACTTTGACCATTAACGAGCAGCACCACCAGCATGGAATGCCTCTGCTAATGGCTCGCCAGGCGAGCACATCGGATGGGGACGTATTAAGATGTGTCTGCGATACGTTACTCATGCAATTCGCTGCCTTTCTGTCGGAAGCGCTCGAAAATGAGGGATCTCCCAAAATAGTCCGATGCGAAGGGCTGTTTCGCGAGGGGGCAGCGGGGAGAAAGCGGCTGGGAACTCTGCCCGCTGAGCGTGAATCAGCCTGGCGAGCCGAAATTTCGTTAATTCACGAAGCCGAGCCGCGGGTGGCGAATGAGATTCAAAGGTGCGAAGATCTGTTTGTGCTTTCGTCGAAGGCCAGATTCTGCTCCGACGCTTGCCGGTTCGCGACTTTCCAAATCTCCAAGCAGTTGAAAGAACCCGGGTACATGAAAGAGAAGCAGCGCCGATATAGGAATCGAAAAGAGAAGCAGTAATGGCAACCAGCAAGAAAGTAGAAGTATCGGCTGTAAAATCGTCAGTTTTGGCTCTGTGCGCAGGTCTTGCCTTGGCGAGCTCTGCACATGCCGTGCCGCGGCATTTGATTCCGGAGCCCGCGCTGAAACTGCACGTGTCCACTCATCAGCCGAAGTACACGGTCAAGCTGCTGCCTTCCGGCAAAAAAATGAAATTGCATTTTGTCGGTCCCTTGATTTTTGCCGACGGCGATCAGGCCTTGCTGCTTAGCTATGAAAGCGATTGCAAGCTTGCCGATACGCCCAATCTGAGAAAGGAAGTCGAAGAGATCTGGTCTTTCTTTAAGCAGGACGCTTTGCTGCAAGGTTATAAGCACGCTGTGATAACAGTGCGTGAAGAGCCGGAAAGTCCAAGTGCAAAAACGGCGAAAGTGAAGAATTTTTTGTTCGAGTTGAAGGGAGCGAAGTGGACTTGTCTGACCGACCCGGAGGTCGGCGCTCCCACTCCTGAAGAGGAAGAATGCGAGAAGGCGGCCGATTATGCAAAGGATGGAAAGTTCGAGCTGGCAATAGAGCATTACACTAAAGCTGTGCAGATCAATCCGAAAAGCATCAACGCTTTGCTCAATCGCAGTACGGCTTATGAAACTCTCGGCGACCATAAAAAGGCGCTGGAAGATTTGACTTCACTTCTGGAATTTTCGCCCAATTATGTTGTTGCATATGTAAATCGAGCCTGGGCGCACGGACGTCACAAAGAATTCGCCGAGGCGCTGGAAGACTGCAATAAAGCTCTCTCAATCGATCCTAAATGCGCGGCGGCTCTCAATAATCGCGCCGCTGTCTATAACGATCTCGGTCAGTACGATAAGTCGCTTGATGACAGCACCAAAGCTATTGATCTGGCACCGCACCTGGCGGCTGCTTACGACACGCGCGGAGTGGCGCGCCGGCACCTCAAGCAGTTTCAGTTGGCAATAGAAGATTTCGACAAGGCGCTGTCATTGAATCCGAAGCTTGGAGAAGCGTATTACAATCGCGCCCAGGCCTATAAAGCAATGGGTGATACTACCCGTGCTACCAGTGATGAAGCCAAAGCCAAAGAATTAGGATTCAAAAAAGAGTAGGCGCGATAAGCCTCGAGCGTAAGCTTTCGGAACCTTCCCCGAGCCGGAAAGTCCTCAAGGGGGCTTTGATCTGCCATCTAATGTTTGTTCGCCGACCTTCCGCTAAAGTGGTCATAGTGGCGCCCTCGTGTATTTTCAATCAGGAAGAAGTAGAAATCAGCATGAAAGCAGGCAAGAAAATAGGATTGATTCGCCTCTCTGTTCTCTCACTGTGTTTACTGTCCCCTTCGCTCGCCAATCCTGTTTGGGCAGGCGCAACGGAGTGGGGCAATCTCATTTCAGACGGCGAGAAATTCTATAAGACTCGTAACTTTACTGAGGCCGAAACGATATTTCGCTCGGCGCTCAAAGAGTGCGAATCCTCCGGTTTGGATGACGGCAAATTGGGAATCACGCTCAACAATCTGGCCCTCGTGCTCGAGTCGCAGAATAAAGACGAAGAAGCGGAGGCGGTCTATAAACGCGCTCTGGAAGTAAAAGAGAAGGGCGTTGGCGTCGATAGTATAAGTTTGGTTCCCAGCCTCAACAATCTTGCCAAATTGTATTTCAAAGAAAAAAAGTTCGAACTGGCAAAACAGCAGTATGAACGCGCCCTGGCAATTGCGGAAAAGGACAAGAGCAAAGGGGACAATATGATGATTCCGCTGCTCAACAGCCTTGGCCGGGTCACGAAAATCATGGGTGACACGACCAGCTCTTCCAAGTATCTCGAAAGAGTGGCCGAGCTTACTGCCAAGACCGGCAACGTAGATGCGCAGACTGTAACTCTGAACAATCAGGCAGTCCAGTTGCGTCATGACAAAAAGTACGCAGAGGCGGAAGTCCTCTACAAGAAAGTGATTGAACTCAGGGAAAAGGAGCAAGGCACCGACCATCTCAATGTGGTGGCGGCGATGAATAACCTGGCCGGAATGTATCGCGAGTGGGAAAAGCCCGAACTTGCTCAGCAGTTGTTAGAGCGCGCATTGAAAACTGCAGAGACAATCGGCAACGATGAAGCGATATCCACCTGCTTGCATAATCTCTGCAAAAATCTGCGAGAGCAGGGTAGTTTCGAAGCCTGTTTGCCTTACTCCAAGCGGCTTTTGGAAATCAGAGAAAAACGCGCCGAGGAAGATCCGCGTGCATATTTGGAAGCGCTTACAGACCGAGCGCTGGCTTTAGACTCATTGGATAAATACGATGAAGCCAAGCCGCTTTTGCAGAAAGCCGTAAGCGTTGCTGAGAAATACGATGGCGACAAGGGTTTGCTTTACGCGACAGCGTTGAATAACCTCAAGGAAATCTATCTGCACATGGAAGATTACACCGCTGCCGAAGATACGATGAAGCGTGTCATCGTTATTCGCAAAGGTGTGCTCGGAGACACCAATCCGGAAATCGGAAAGGATATGAACGACCTGGCTCTAATTTATAAGCAGCAGGGCAAGGACAATGAAGCGGAGCCGTCTTTTAAGGAAGCGGTGGCTATAGGTGAAAAGGGCGGCGGCGCGAGCCTGCCGGAGCTGGCTAACAGCCTTAATAATCTGGCTCGACTCTACAGAGATGAAGGCAAGTTCAAAGAAGCAGAACCTCTATATAAGCGCTCTTTAGCATTGAGAGAAGAGATCTACGGCAAGGAAGACCCCAGGGTAGCGGCCAGTTTGAGAAACTACGCTGCGCTGTTGCGGGACATGGGGCGCAAGGACGAAGCGGCGCTCATGGACGGCCGGGCCAGGGCGATTGAGAGCAAAGAATAAAAGAATAATCCTGAACATCCACCAGAGGATCTCGAGCGTGAGCGAACTGACTTTTCGTGTCGACCCGGAAACCCTGCGAATACTAGAGAAAATCGGCATCGAGAAAAAGGACGATTTCATTAATCGCGCCGTTCAAGCCTATGCCACCTCAGGCGGTGCATTCGATTATGCGGCAGGCTCCGGAAAGGCGCAGCCGGGCGTCAGCTTGTCAGCCGGGCTGGCTGCAGGTCTCGGTTCTTCTACATCTTCGGCATGCGGGGCGGTTTCCGGTGACGTCGGTTCGCATTTGAATGCAGAGTTAGAGCGTTTGCTTGGAGCGAGCAGCGGCGTGACTGCCTCCCTGTCCCCTGAAAACGCCCAGATGGTCGAGTTTTACAACCGCGGTCAGAAAATTGCCAGCCTGGAATTGACTGAATGCCAATCGATATTGAAGAGTTTGCGCCCACCCATTTCTTTTTCCGAAGTGGTGGAAATGCTTACTTTAATGAGTGTCGGCTGAGGCTGGCAGCGCCGCTCAATCAGCTTTTCTTATCTTCGTCCAGAATCATGCAATCGACATAAGTGACGCCGCGCGATATCGTCCCTAGCTTCATGGCGCCACCTTTCGACAAGTCCATGACTCGTTTTGCGTGGTAGGGTCCGCGGTCGTTGACGCGCACAATGACGGTATTGCCGGTGCGCGGATCTTCAACCAATACTTTTGTGTTGAACTTCAATTTCAAATGCGCTGCTGTAAGCTTCATCATGTTGAAGCGTTCGCCGCTGGCTGTCAGCCTGCCATCGAAACCAGGACCATACCAGGAAACATTGCCGCTGAAAGTTTTATTCTTCGCTGCTGCTTTCACCGGCTTGTTATCATCATCGCCGCCGTCGGCTGATTGTTTTACCGATGAAGCCGCATTTGCCGCCATGGCTGCACCGCCAATATTCGACACGGCGAATGTTATAGCTGCCGCCAGGGCAATTTTCTTTGAGATTTCCATTTGTCAGATCCCCGTCCATTCATGTCATGAAATGAGTGGATTGTTGGCTACTTTAGAACCGATTCTACCCTCTTTATCCTTATCTATCTTTCCCGCGGGATGACGTTCCGGATACACATGCGGTTCCACAATTATGTAAAACCAATAAAATTTCATTCTGACTCCGGTACCATACGGCGTTTTAGTCACCCTCAGTTGAGGTTTTGGACAACCTTTCATGTTCGCTATCGTCCTTGCAGTTTTATCGGCCATGTTGTTCGCCGGTGCGGCCCCCGCCGGTAAAGCCTTGTTGGCGTCTTTGCCCCCGTTCCAACTGGCTGGACTCTTCTACCTCGGCGCCGCTATTGGTGTGGCTCCGATGATTATCAAAGGGGCTGCAGCAAAGGAGACCTGGTCGCTGTCCGTGGCGACGGTAAAGCGCCTCGCCACTGCCTTGCTCTTTGGCGGAGTTCTGGCGCCGGTGTTTTTGCTTATGGGGCTGAAGGCCGCGAGCGCTTCTTCCGTTTCGATGTGGTTGACGCTGGAGGCCGTATTCACAGCCGTCATTGCCCGACTTGTCTTTCGCGAGCACCTGGGGAAAATCGGTTGGCTGGCGGTATCCATGTCTACTGCGGCTGCAGTTCTTTTGTGCTTTCAGGAAGGGACAACCGGCTTGCTTGCCGGCTGCCTGTGCGCCTTGGCATGCCTGTTTTGGGGTGTCGACAACAATTCGACTGCCATTATTGATGGTATCAGTCCGGCCCGGATCACTTTTCTAAAAGGCCTGGCTGCAGGCTGTACCAATTTCGTTTTAGGATTGATCTTCGAGCCGCATATTCTCACTGCGTCTTCGGTAAGTCAGGCGCTGGTAGTAGGCGCGCTCGCCTACGGCTTGAGTTTGACGCTCTACATCACTTCCGCTCAACAGCTCGGAGCCACCCGCTCGCAAATGATTTTTGCCACGGCGCCATTTTTTGGTGTCGTCTTTTCTGCCTTGTTTTTGCGCGAAGCGCTGACGGCAGTGCAGATTGTTGCCGGCGGCATTATGGGTATCGCGATTTATCTTTTGATGAGCGATCAACATGCCCATCATCACGAGCACGAAGAAATGAAACACATACACATGCACAGCCATGACGACGGGCATCACAATCATGCCCACCCCGGTCAGCCCGCATCCTTGAGACATTCTCACTGGCATAATCATGAAACGCTCAGTCACAGCCACCCGCACTGGCCCGACCTTCATCACCGCCATAGCCACTAGTGAAGGGTGAATCCCCCTTGATTCTTGGCTGCAGTTAGGGAAATATTTATTTAAAGGCGGTATAGTTGCTCTCGAACACTTTTGTTCTGTTTTTAAGAGGTAAGGATGTCCGAAGATACGCCAGCAGCCGATACAGAGGCGCATGCACACGCGATTCTTGAGGAGCTGAAACGCCAGAAGCTTGGAGACCCGGGCTCGTACGGCGGCCGGTCAGACATTCTCGACCGCGTGCGTAATTATGAAAAGCAAGAGTTCGATAATCAGCAGACTATAAGCATTGCGTCGGCAAGGGGTGAAGATATCGAAAAGCTCGCGCTTCTCGATTCGTTGACCGAACTCTACAACCACAGAACTTTTTTGAAAGAGTTGAAAGCCGAGCTCAATCGCGCCAAAAGATACGGGCATCACGTTGCGTTATGCATGATCGGCATCGACGGCATGGATGGAATTCGCGCTCACTATGGCACTTTGACCGTGGATGCAGTGGCAAAGGTTGCCGCCAATGTCATTCGCGAAGGAATTCGCGAAGTCGATATCGCCGCACGCTATTCGCACAACGAGTTTGTTCTTGCTTTGCCGCAAACAAACGCAGCCGGTGCGGCACTGCTTGCGGAACGTTTGCGCGTCAGGTGCGGCAATCAGGCGATCAATCATAACTGGCAAACATTCTCGGTAACGGCCAGCGTCGGTGTGGCGACTTTCCCGCAAAACGCCAGCAATTATGACGAATTGATAGCTCGGGCGTGGGAAGCTCTGGACTATGCCAGAGCACGGGGCGGCGACAGAGTTTTTTGCGTTTGAGATTTGTTGCCCATGCGGCGTGGAATCCTGATTAGTATCGGTGCGGTTTCAGTGGTTGCGGCAATTGCGCTGGCAAGGCACAGCGAAGCGCGCACTCTGGAATTGCCCTATCAAGTCAAAGAGTCGGACCGCAGCTTCGAGGTGCGCGAATACGGACCAAGAGTGGTTGCTGAAGTAGAAGTGAGCGGCACTCGCGAGAAGTCCTTGAGCGAGGCTTTCAATACTCTTGCCGGCTATCTGTTCGGCAAGAACAGCCCGCATTCGCCGGTTGAATTGCATAAGTCCGTAGTCTCCTCGAACAGCAAAGAGAAGCTGTCCATGACCATTCCTGTGACTACGCAGTCGGTTGGTCCATCAACAATTCGCATGCGTTTTTTCATGCCTCCCACCTATTCGATCGACCGCCTGCCGATTCCTGACGACAAACGCGTCAAGGTTTTCGAGTTGCCCTCTCAAAAAATTGCCGTATTGCGCTTTTCCGGCTCGGCACGCAAGGATAATTTTGACAGGCATTGGGAGACCTTGAAGAAAAAACTCGATCAAAAAGGGCTGACGCCTTCAGGTGAGCCATTTGAGGCTTACTACAATCCGCCCTTCACGCCCATATTTTTGAAACGCAACGAAGTCTGCGTTCCTCTTTGAGTCTCAGTTTTTTGAAACGCTGTCTAAGCGCTATTTAGACCGTCGGTAAGGATGGCTCTGTTGCAAAAACCGACTAGACTTCCAAATTGCGCACAGCCTTTTGATAGTCTCCCTCGATCGCGGACAGCGAAAGATGCCTGGTAAAGCTCCAGGCTCTTCCGGTTACCTGGTACTATCGCCCTTCCTACTCGTCTTCCTGGCAAATTGATGAAACTTACGTCAAGGTAAAAGGTCAGTGGAAATACCTTTATCGGGCAATAGACAAAGAAGGTCGAACGTTGGACTTCTTCTTGTCACACACGCGAAGCACGGCTATGGCAAAGCGTTTTCTCTGCAAAGCATTGAAAACAATGAAATCAGAAGGCGGTCCTGACGTCATCAATACCGACAAAAATCCAGCTTACGGTGCCGCTCTTATGAAATGAAGGCTCAGGACAAATGTGAAGCTGACGTCCAGCACCGTGCTGAAAATTATAGGAAAGCGGAACATTTTGCCGTTCGAGATTTTGGCGCACGATAAATAGACGGCACATTGCAAAGCACCGAGCGCAGTTTTGACCAGGATCCTTACCGCCTGTCAATTACAAGAAAGCAGCGCCCTGGGACAAAGACCAGTGGAAGTACGAGGCAATAATCGACGGCACAGAGCTTGTCTGGAGAGCCGGAAACAAGGCAACCGAAGGCTACTCAGCCGCCATGACAGTCGGACACGGCTGTCTTATGGCGCAGTTAATTAAAACCGGAGGCAAGTAAGCCAGGCGTATACTGGAAAAGTGCCGAAAGTTTTGAGGCCCCAGGACGTGACTGAAGCGCAAAAAACAATCGACCAGGCAGAGCAAAAGAGCGTCGAGAAAACGCCGGAGAAAGCCGCTGTGTCTGGTGTCATTGGCGGCCAGGCAAATCAGGAAGTACACGGAGAGGCACATGCAGCTAGTCACGCCAATGACAAGACACTTTCTGAGCCGGACATGATCGCGATGGAAGAAAATGAGACGGTCGCAGCATACAAGGCGCGAGTGGCTCAGATTCAGGCTAACAGATTTGGCTTCTATGATTCGGCAGAAGAGAAAAAAGACGATGCCGGCGCCGGCGTCGCCGGCAAGACAATAGTCCATGAACACGCGGCAAAACAAGCTGTAGAGCCAATTCCTGAATTATCGCCGACAATGCAGCAACCGCCGTTTGATTCTTCTGTGAAGGCAAATGTGCAGACTACAAATGTGCCGGAAGTGTCGGAAGCGGTGACAGAAGAGGTTCTAGGCAAATATGCCGAAGCCGTTTTAGAGAACGCTGCAGATGCAGTCAGACAGATAGAAAATCATCTAGCGCAGCCTAATGCAATAAACAGTGACTTACAGAAGATTGGGCAGTGGTTGTCTGAAGGACCAGGGCATTTTGCGCAGAGTCCCGAACAACCGAACAAAGACGCGCAGGCGATTTTAGAAAGCACAACAGCCCAAATAGACAAGCCACTTGAGCCGGAAGAACGGGCAAAAATGGCTGGAATTCTCCTGCCGATGTTTTTCTTTGAAGGTGGAAAGGAACCTATCAATCCTGAGACAATTGAGCAGATGGGTTTAGAGGGAATGTCTGAGGCCGAGCTCAAGGCGCTTGGAATTGAAAAACGTGTAGAAGAGTTGGCTGCCGTTGAGGCTGAAAGTTTTAGCGAAGCGAAAGGAGTACAATCGAGCGAGATTGCAAACCGGGAAGCTTTTGAGATGAATATAGAGCCAAAGCCAGGTTCTTTGAGTAACATAGAGGCTCGTGATTGGTACAACACGCAAGTTGCCCAAATCGAAGCAGTAGAGCAAGAAATGCGCCAGTCTGGGAAATCTTCGAAAGAAATCTTTGAAGTAACGACGGATCTTCGGAATCAAGCAAAACGTCAAGCTAGAGACCTAATGAAAGACAGACTTGAGGCAAAGAAACTAGACCGCCATTATCCGTTGAAAAGTCGTGAAGAAATTTTGGCAAAATACAGCGGCGACTATGAAAAAGCAATTGCTGCATCAAAGCGCACGAACCCTGAGGTAAATCAAGAAATTGAGCATTTAAGAGCACAAAAGGAACAGAAAGAGCCATGAAACAGATTTTTCAGGAAATCGTAAATGCAAAAATTCAATGGGAAGAAACTTCAGGTCCTTTTTTTCAAACGCGCTTCAAAGACAAAATAGTGACTTTGCGAATGAACGATTTTCCGGACGAAGTTTTGTGGACGTTGATTATAGACAGCGAAGAACTGGATTTGGAGGAAACCCCAACACTTTGGACACTTCCGCCGGAGCCAGAGGAAGTGTCGGCCGATGTGATGCGGTCGGCGTAGGACAGTCAGATAAACGTTCGTATTTTAGGCTGTGATGCCTGTGCACAGACTCCCCCAAATTAGGGT
>JADYYD010000263.1 GCA_020853845.1 Candidatus Melainabacteria bacterium | reverse complement strand
GGTCTGGCAATTTTGAAACTGGCGGGAGTTTGACTTATCTGTGCATTCATAGTCTCAAAGGCAGTTCTGCCGGCTAGAGGCGGTTTTCCCAAGAGAACCTCATACATCAGACAGCCCAACGAATAGATATCAGACCGCTCATCAACATCCTCATCAAGACATTGCTCCGGACTCATGTAGAGAAGACTTCCAAGAGTTTCACCGGACTGAGTCAATTTAAAAAAAGTATCGCCCTGAGGAGCAAGTGTCTTCGCAATGCCGAAGTCCAGGACTTTCAAATGGTCTTGATTGGAAACGTCAATCATTATGTTTTGCGGTTTTAAATCTCGATGCACAATTCCTTTCTCGTGTGCAACCGCCAATGCAGCTCCAATTTGAAGAAAAATATTGACTGCTCTTTCGACCGGCAAGCTACCTCCGCAAGAAATCATCAATTCCTGAAGTAGTTTGCCTTCGACAAATTCCATTATCAGTAGAGGTTGACCAAACTCCGTCTTGGTTTGATCAAAAATCCGAACCACATTCGGATGAGCTATCGAAGCTGCTGTTCTCGCCTCTCTTTCAAACCTCTCCACCACAACTTGGTTGTCTACGAGGTGAGCATGGAGCGCCTTGATTGCAACTCTCCTTTCTGCCTGACTATCGTAGCCTTCAAACACGGAGCTGGTGCCACCGCTTCCGATAAGCTCAATGACTTGATATTTTCCTGCCAGCTCCGAACCTACCTGAGAGGCCGGCGTAACCAGTCTCAACCCATACTTCAAGGATTCGTTGCTGGAATCTTCCACACCCGAGCGCCCAAATATATCTTCACTTAGATAGTAGTACACTCTGGGGTTAAAACCTAATCTACTATGGTTTTTAGTATCACAAATTCAAAAAGAAATGATCATCGTGCAACCAGATTTCGAGCTGGTCGCACAATGATCAAATTCTTCGCGGAATCCAGTCGCCTAAACGCCTAACTTGAGGTTCTGTTTCTCCACAAAACTCCGGGAATGGAGCCGGCGGCGAAAGCCGCATGCAGTCCGGGGATCAGAATGAGGATGCTGATCTGCCAGAAGCAGAACGCGGTCAACAGCGTGGAGAGAATCCACATCGTATAGAGACCTGCGTATCCGGAACCGAGCGGAATGAAGAGAAAGCTGGACTTCGCCTGTTGCAGCTCGTACTTTTCGTCCTTCAAGGACAGCACGTTGATGAAGAACCCGGCGGCTGCAAAAGACAGTGCCGAGTAGAACAGCGCAACGTGTTGTGCAAGCGAACCGTCGCCCAGGTGAGCCGGGACCCACAGGAGCACAACAGCCGCCAGCGCGAAGAAGTACAGCGAGAGCCCGAGTCCGTCGTAAGACGGGGCAGCAGGCTCGGCAGGCGAGTCGCTGAAAGCGATGCGTTCGATTTCAGCAGCCTTGAAAGGACGCTTCACAACCCGCACCGTCACCGGTTCTTCCACGCCTGAAAGAGCCTGAGCGCGAGCCGGCGAGATCTCCGTGAGGATTTCTCCGTGACCGGGCACCGCCACGAACACGAGCGCGTACTGGCGGTTCTGCGTGAACACGGTTTTGGTGTAGTTGTGGCAGGAAGCAGTTCCCTCGTAGAGAATTTGCTTGCCGGAGAAGTATGTGATGTAGAGGAAAATCGGCGCCACGAAGGCGACGAGACCTCCAAGAGCGAGAGCGAGACTCATGTTGTTTTTCTCCAGGCTTCGCAGGGAGACAACGAATTTGTCCCCCTGCGATATGTTGCGAATCTCTGTCAGTTCTTAATCGCGACCAGGCAGGCGATCGCGCAGGGAAGCGGGGACCAGAGAAAGCAAGAAGCCGTCGACGGCCGCCTGCTTCTTGTGGTAGACCACGCCCAGACCGATGACGCCGATACCGAGAACGGTGAGGGCGACCGGGAAGGCAATCGAGCCCGCGAACAGCGTGAAGGCGACATGCCCGAGGTAATAGAGCACGCCGATCGAGCCGTAGACGAGGAAGACGCGGCGGGCGAGCAGCACCGAAGCGAGCATCAGACCCGCGTTGATGAGGAAGTAGACGAACTTGCCCATCTCGCTGCCGGAGTCCAGGAAAGTGAGCGAGAACCAGAACGCGCTGACACCGAAGAGGTACAGCCAGAACGAGTAATCGCCTTCACGCTTCCCATCGGCCAGAAGCCCGACGAAAGTGATGGCGATGCCGAATAGCATCGTCACCGTCAACTGCTGGTTCCACTGACCGAAGAAGATGCCGCCGCCGAACATCGCGTCGACAGCCGTGAGCGACATCAGCCACAACGATGCGGCGATGGGCGCGGTCAGGAAGGGGAACTTGAAGAATCTCAGCGCCAGCAGCGCCGAAGCGATCGTGACGCCTTCCAGAAGGAACTGGAAGCCGCTGTTGGAGAGGTAGTTGGTAAGCGGGTATCCGACTGATTCGGCGAGCGAGCCGACGGCGACCGGCGCCATCGTCACTGCCAGTGTGACGAGCAAGCCGCCCGGCACCTTGAGGTTCTGCGCCCAGAGGCGAGCACCTCCGACAAGGAAAGCAGCCGAGTAGATGACCGACGTGGCGAGGACGGCGGGCGCTCCGAAGCGCGTGCCCATCTCGACGCCGAACCAGCTCATGGCGAAAAGCACCAGCACCGCGCCGGCGTACCAGAAGAGATGCGCCAGGTCGAACTGCGGACGCTCGGCGTGCCGCTTCAAAAGCGCATCCCAGACAGCTCCGGCTTGAGCCTGTGACAACAGACCCTCTCCGGCAGCCCATTCCAAATCGCCCTTATTGACGGTGAGAGAACGCCGAGACGTGCCCTTCGCCGCAACAGGATTCTCTACGACAACTCGAGGTTGTTGCATGGAAGAACTCCATTTTGCTTTCTGTATTTCTCTTTTGGTGCCAAAGAACCCCCTGCGCAGCTTTTGTGCGCTTATCTCCCAGGAAGCGGAAGAGATTTACTGAGGTTCAGACAAAATTTGATTGTTCAACGGCACCGGTGAGCAGGAGAAAGGAGGAGAACATAACAATCACCAAATCAGGCTGTTTGATCAAGAAACATGTCCGGATGTTGGTTTAGATCTCAGGAAGAATGAACTTCATCACCACGCGAAGCTGCGCTACCAGTTGACAACGAAACACGCAAAACCAACAGCGCCCCGTCTTTCGGTTTCCAAGGGCTAGATCTTGAGCCGCTCGGCGAAGTTTTGCACCGTCTGGAAGATCGCCTCTTCCGGCATATGCGCAAACCCCATCAAGAATTCCCCCTGACGCCGCTGCGTAATATAGTGATTGACGGTGCTTACAAGCGACACCTGCGACTGACTGGCCGCCGACAAAACGCGCTCTTCATCAAGGTCTTCAGCAAACCGAACCAGGACATGCATACCTGCCGTCACGGGTGATATGAAAATCCTTTTGCCGAACTGCTTTGTCAAAGCCTGCACAAGCGCTGCTCTGCGTTTTGCATAAAACGCCCGCGTGCGTTTGATATGCCGTTCCAGATGACCTTCATTGATGAAGTCCGTCAGCGCCTTTTGCTCGAGCAGAGGAAAATCCCGCTCGATCAGCGACTTGGCGCGTCCCATCAAACGCACCATCCGGCGCGGCACCACAAG
>JADYYD010000262.1 GCA_020853845.1 Candidatus Melainabacteria bacterium | reverse complement strand
TTAGAAGTCGCAGCGAAGTATTCGAAGAAATAAGCCTGCGTTTTACCTTTTGTGCAGCGCGCGGAAATCTTCTCGCGCCTTGATTAGCGTGACCGTTCCACGATCAAAGTTAGACTGCTCAGCCATCATGTCCGCCAGGGTGTTCCAACGCATTCTTGCACGAGAAACGTCCATTGCAACGCCGGGAAAATTAAAGCAGTAACCTCGCGGTTGCCACTCGATGTCGAAGTCATTTCTCTTACAACCGTTGCGAGGCGCGGCTGTTTAGCGGCAATTTGCGCCGGAGTTTTCACATTCCCTAATACTGCAAACTCTACGGAAATTGCCGCAAGCACAATGACTGCCCACGCAAACACAGCATGATTGCGTTTCTCCTTGAACTTGAGCAACGCATAGGCAGCGACAATTCCGATGATTCCGGGTAGCAATATGCAAAGGGCAAACGAGAGGACTCCCAGAGTCATCGGTCCGCTGTTAGGAGACATGCGATCGAGCAACGCAAAGACTTTTTCGATTGAAACGTGCGCAAAGATACCAGTAAAGACGGTGATGCATATCGGCGCCACGAACGAAAGCACGAGCAACAGTAAATCCAAAATTTTTCTCTGATTTCAGGAGACTGCACAGGCAACACCGTCTAAGAAAATCGTTTGGCGCAAAAATTCCACCGACTGCATCTATTCTACCGTTGAACTAAATATAGCCAGCCTCCCTGCGTTAAGGAGATCGGAATCAAGTTTACGCTCCACGACTTGCGCAGAACATTTCTAACGTCGGCCGAAATGCTTGAGGTTCCACATTACGCTCTCAAGAACATGGACGGAATTTCTGATCATTTCATTTCGCTTCTTCAAATTAATCTGAATGACTTGAACGAATTACAAAAACACGATGTGGTTTTGCATGCTCTCTCTATCCACCAATGCATAAAGTGAAGCCAAGGCTCTGATCAATTGCCCGATGGAAAACTTTCTCTCCGCGCACCAAACAAATCCGGCATGCGGCTTATCTTGTCGCGCCAACACAAGGAAATCCGAGTCAAAAGTAACAAGTACCCAGCCCTCCTCGAATGCGAACTGAAGGTGCTCAGCGTCAGAAACTCCGCTCCGTCCCAGTTCGTGCACAGTTGCAGATGTGATGCCTTTCCGCTTGAGCCCCGCTGCAACTGCTGCTGGAATATGCTCATCGAGAAGAAAGCGAATCTTCTCAGGCACTACGCTTGCCCGGAAGCTTGGAAGGAAATTCCTTCATCAATTCTTCGGCGAGAGCCTCATTGGTGACGAAATCACTGTCAATTTCTTCGCGATTGTCAAAATAGTATGTCAGCGCGGCATAAACATCCGCCAGCGTAATTCCAGGAAACATCTCGACTATTTCCTCTGCGGAATAGTTGCGCATTTCATGCCACACAACAATGTCCATCACACGAATGCGATGACCTTTGATGCATGCTCTTCCGCCGCATACGCCTGGGGTCTTGGTTATGTGTGCGGTTTCCATAGAACTTGTGCTAATTCCTGCCATTATTGAACTTACATTTAGTATAACATGCACAGGTATTGCCCACCCCATGGGACTTTTGGCTTTCGCGGCCTCAATTTTTGCGCAAACCTGAGGGCGTAGGTCTTACCATACGGTAGCGCCAGCAGACAATTTTTTCGCCGTTTCAATATCCTCTCGCGCAGCTTTTTCGTTGCCCAGCTTTTTATAAACGCGCGCTCTTCTTTCATACCATTTTGGATAAGTCGGTTGCTTGGTAATCAGGCGCGACCAATCCGCCAATGCATCCTTCCATCGCCCTAAGCCTTCCAACGCATAGGCACGTTGCTCGCGAGCCTGTGTATAGCTGGGACGTTTCAGCAAAATTATATTCAACTTCGAAAGAGCAGCATCATATCGCTTGGTGGCTATCTCCAAACGACAGCAATCGATTGTATCTTTGGTGAAATCAATCGGCATCGAGCTAGCAGCCATGTCCAGATCGGTCTTGAAAATCTTTTGGGCAAGCACAAGCATGGCGGCACGAGCTTTATATGCTTCCTCCAAATTACCGAGGCTTTCCTGACATTCGGCAAGGGTTTTGTTGGCGATGATTTTCACGCCGGTGTCCGACTCGAGGGGAAGCAGTTTGCGGATGTCTGCAGAAGCTCGAGCATAATCTTTATTCTTCTGATAAGCCTCGGCGCGTTTTTGCAATGCATAACTATGCTTCGGCTGCACCTTGAGGACAGCCGTGAGATCGGCGATACACTGTTTTCGCTCACCGACGATTTCTGTGATTTCACTGCGAAGGATCAGCCCACGCAAATCGGCGGGATGCGCTTGCACGTATTTGGATACTTCCGCAAGTGCTTCGGCACTTTTCAAGCGAGCAATCAGAATACGTGCAGACGAAGCGGTCATGTCCAGACTGTTTGGATCGGCTAGACGAGCCTTTGCCAGAGCCGCATCTGCTTGTGCAACATCTCCACGAGCTTGCAACACCTCGGCAAGAATTGCAAGGTTACGAGCGTTCGGCTTGAGGGAAACGGCCATCTTGGCCGGAACCATTGCAGCATTCGGATTTTTGTTCTTAAGCAAAACCCAGGCTCTAGAGGCCAAAACATAATCATCTTTCGGGCTAAGCGCGACTGCTCTCTCGCTGATGTTTAGAGCATCTCCATACCAGCGCGCTTTAACATAGATTATTGCGAAATCGGACATAACTCTGGCATTTTTTGCTAAGCCCGGATGACGCGCTTCTGCCATGAATCTAACAGCAAATCGGTCGTCTTCTTCCTTATGCTTTTGGAATGCCGCGAGCAACGCGCTCGTCGATTGCGCCTTTTTGGCGGCGAAGACCGGTTGCAGAAAGAGGTACTGAGACAACAAGATCGCGGCACCGGCAGCAAGGAGCTTCCTCATGATTTTGTAATTCCACAAGGTACAGTCGCGATAAATCTGCAACCATGTCCTTCTTCGCTTTCGACTCTAATGCTCCCGCCGTGAGCGTCAACGATTGCCTTGCACACAGACAATCCAAGCCCAACGCCGCCCTTTGCTTGTGTTTTACCAACGCCGGTCTGAGTGAAGCGTTGAAAAATTGTCGACTGATCTTCTTTTGAAATGCCCGGACCTTGATCTTTTACTGCAAAAACAGCATCATCGTTTTGCTTGACCACGCTGACAGTGATTGTTGAACTTTCAGGAGAGAACTTGATTGCATTGCTCATCAGGTTTGTCAAAACCCGTACCAACCGCGGCTTATCAGCCAGAAGGGTAAAATCTTCCGCCTTAGTAGCGATCTCGATTTTCTTCTTGGATGCTAACTCAACAATCAGCCCTCGAGCTACATCGACGACTTCAGCGGAATTGATTTCTTTCCAGTCAAGTTCGAACATCGATGTGTCCAATTTTTCCAGCTCGAGAAAGTCGTCGAGCATATCCACCATCTGAGAAACAGAAAGCTCCGCCCTTGCGATACGGGTTTTCACCGCATCGGAAAGTTCGCCCAGAGAGCCAGAAGAAAGGATATTGAGCGTGATTTGCAGCGCGGACATCGGCGAGCGCAAATCGTGCGAAATCATTTCGACCAACTGAGCCTTCAAACGATCAATCTTTTTTCTCTCAGTCACATCATGTGCGACGCAAAATATCTGTTTCATCTCTGGCGAGAAGAAAGCGTTCCATTGCATCTCGACCTGCTCGGAGTCGCGCGCCACTAAATTGGTTTCAAATGTCGCCATGCCCTCGTCCGCAACCAACTGTGTCAGCGTGCGATGAACACGCTCCTTTTCTTCCTGTAGCACCAAGCTCAAGAGACTCTTCCCGAGCAGTTCGTCGCGTTCAAACTTCCAAAGCCTCTCAGCCGCCGGATTGATTTGCTGAAACTTACCGTTTTCGTCCAACGCACAAATCACATCCACAGCTTGATCGACAATTGCCTGTTCTTTTAATCGAGCATCATGCATGACTCTGGAAACACGGCGAATTACGGAGTCCAGCTCAGCCAGGTCATCAGTTCCAGTAACATTGTGTTGAAGCTGCTGGTTGGCGCCAAGCGCCATTACATTGTCAGTCAGATTGGAAAAACGCTGCGCGGTGACGCGGTCAAATCGGAATATGAAAAGAAGCAAGACGATGACGTTAGCCGCTATCGTCACAATTATGATGCCGTAAATCTTGCTTTGCGTTGCAAGCTTCCGTTCGGCGATGGCGTGCCTCTCGTCATTGAGATGACCGATGACTTTGGACGTGACACCATTGACCTTGTTGAGCACGCCGCGCAACTCAAAGTAAGCAACAGCCTGGTCGACTTGATCCTGCGACTCAACTGCTTGCTGACCTCTGTCCGCTGCTTGCTTCAGCGTTTCAAATAGCTGTTCTAACTCGGCATTTTCCTTTTGCTCAAAGAACATGTCGTGTGCTTGTTGGCGCAGTTTTTCCGCGGTCAAAATCGCGCCTTGCACTCTATTTTGATAGTCCCTGAGAAGCTTCGGCTCTTTGCTCACTTGATAGAGCGCTTGCACGCCCGCGCAAGAAATCAATTGAGAGAGGAATTTGACGTTGTCGCTCAGGTAGTCTGAGGCTTGTGCTTCACGGACATAGCACTGTTCCAATTGCCTGATGTGATAAGCAATCAGTCCGACAAAAGCGATCTGCACAATCATTGGAATACAGACAAACAACAGAATTCGCCGCGTAAATCTAAGCTTGAATTTCACGTTGTTTATGCCTCGGGCGGCACCAGCATGTAGCCGACGCGGTGCAAAGTGCGAATGATCGATTCTTT
>JADYYD010000261.1 GCA_020853845.1 Candidatus Melainabacteria bacterium | reverse complement strand
GCATGAACAGCGGATGTGATATGTCTTGAGCAATTGCCGGGTGAAAGGACTAAAATAGATACATGGTTAAACTTCCTCATCGCTTACTCGCCGTTATTGCCCTGTCCGGGCTGGTTTTTGCGCTGGTCAATGTGGCAAAACTGATACCATCACCGGCGCAAAATGTGGCACCACCATCAGGAAACTCGCCGGCGGTACCGGATGGCATTCCTGGCGTGAGCGAAGGCTCCGACGGATCTTCCGGATCACCCGGCTCCCCTGGATCTTCTGGGGCCTCCGGTGCAGGTGCTTCCGGCTCTGCCGGACCTTCGGGCGTTTCCGACTCGGACGGCACCGTAAGCAGTGGGGTAAACCCCAATGAACCCGCGTTCGAATGGACTCTGGAAAGGATGCTATTGGCGACTCCGATGCCCATGACCCAAGAAGAGCGCGACTTTCTCTCGTCCCATCCACCGGTGGAGAAACTGCGAGACTGGAATCAGTCGCAATTCGATGATTATGTATCGACTGAATTAGGTTTGCGGCAAGCTGCGCAAGAGGGTTATCGCTGGCGAGAGCTGGTTGTGATGCTGCAAAAACAGCAAGCAGCAGCGGCTCGATTTCTCAAGAAAAAGCTCGCCAAAACTGAGATAGTGCCTGCTTCTCCTGCAGGACCGCTGGATACGTCGAGCGCAGAACAGTTTCAGTCCGACTTGAAAAAGGACACTAAAGCAGGCTTTTCCAAGTTGAAACAGTGGCGTGAGGAAATAGCCGTACTTGCCGGTTCGGTCGAGTCCATGAGAGAGACAGCGGAGAAGAAGGGGCTCGGCACAAAGTTCAGCGATGCTGTCAGCGCTGCAGAACAGTGACCTTTAGCTGACCAACATCGTCCATTCCATAATTACGATGAGGGTAACTGCAATAGCAGTGAAAGCAATCCAGCCTGCCATTTTTCCAGGCGATGTTCTCAATGCCAGAAATGCAAGACCGGCGATGGCCATGTTGGCCAGAGCAATGAGTTTGCTCTCAGTCGGATACAGTGTCATTGCCTGAAAAACTTTGTGCATCACATCCGGTGCAAATTCATATATTGCACTTACGCCCAGCATCATGCCTCCAACTATGGTGGCAGGTTGGCTGAGCACACGCGTGATTTCTTTGACCTCTTCGTCCAGAGACATCGATTGCAGAACGATGGCTCTGTCGTCTTGCGCCGGTGCAACAACCGTCGAATCCCCTTCGAAGTTCCAGTTGATGGTGGTAGTGCCGCGTTCTTGTGTAGCTGTCATTTTTTGCAGGTTTCCTCAAAGAAAAATACCAAACAAATCCGCCTTAGTGCGTGACATGTTTGGTTTATAGCTAACTATCGCGACCGAATAAATCCCTGGCAACACCATACTACGAAGTCAAGAGGAAGCAAAGGGGTCTGCAACATATCTGAAAGGAGATTAATCGCTAAGACCCGGATGTAGTGCCGGGTTTTATTAGAGAAGTGTCATCTTTGTGGAAACGCAGGCGCTGCGCTGATGTATCATGACTGCATCGAAACGAGCTTCCTTCGCGCGTGTCTGGACTGAGGTCTTGGATCTAGTGGCTATCTATTTGGCGCCAATTTCTACCGGCTTGGGTGACTTGATTGTCTCTCTTCCAGCCATTCAAGCCTTGATCCAGAGTGGGCAGCCGACTTATCTAATCAGCCGCACTCCCATGCAAGAAGGACTCGAGACTCGTATTCCCGGGCTGGCCGGCATTATTCGCGAGACTGATTTCGACCTCGATTCGCTGTCCAAAGAAGACGTTTATTTCAATCTTCGCAATCATCCCTTGCAGACTGACTTTGTCTGGGGTTCCAATGAATTCCAACAACTGTATCCCGGTTTCAAGATAACGGATGTTCTTAAGGGCATCTGTGCCGACTATGGCATCGCTGCCAATTACGAACAGCTTGTCCCGCTTCCTTTCAATAATCGAAAAGAAACAGCCGGAGCGATTGTTTTTGTTCCTGGTTCGGCAGGCATAGTGAAGTGCTGGCCGTCATACCATTGGATCGAATTAGCCGGCCGGTTGTCACAAAGCGGTCACAAAATCGTAGTCGTGGGTCAGCCCGATCGATCTCCAATTGTGAAGGACTGCGTTGATGCGGGACTGCCGCATATTTCTACGCCTAAAATCGAAGACGCGCTCGATGTGCTCAGCTCGGCTCTTTGTGTAATCGCGGGAGATACCGGATTGATGCATATGGCAGTCCATCAAAATGTCCCGACTGTAGCGTTATTTCGCTACAACGATATGTTCAAACGTGACTACGAACACGTTCGAACCATTACCGCCCCTTTGTGCCACCAGGCGTGTATAGATCTCGAATTCAGCGCAGTTCCCAATAAAGTGATCAGTTTTGATTCTTTTGCCGAAAATGAACAGAAAGTCTATTGGGAGACATGGGAATGCACCAAAGAAAGCTGGCGCGAAAGATGCATGTCGATGATCTCGCCTGAAGCAGTCGCGCAAGCGGTCAGCGATCTCGTTGCGCTTTCAGCGGGCAAACGGTAGAGAGGTCGAGTAAGCGTGGCTCAGACCGAGAATATCTACGATTCGATTATTGTTGGCGGCGGACCTGCCGGCATAAGCTGTGCATTGGAATGTCACGAATCGGCGCTGGACGTCGTTGTTCTTGAGAGAGAAGAAAGAGCCGGCGGACAGATTCCCTCAATTCCAAGCCCTATATTCAATTACGTGGCCGGCCATTTTGAAAACGGCGAAGCGGCACGCAAAGAACTCGAGAATGTTGCAAATTTGTTTCTGGGCGAGCGGCTTTTAACAAACTGCAACGTGCAAAGCCTGGATCTTTCTAGAAAGGAAGTAGTTACCAATAAAGGAATCTTCAGAGGAAAAACAATATTTCTTGCAACCGGATATCGCTTGAGGAGATGGGACTTTCCTGTTCCTGAATTGTTGGCAAAAGATGTCTTGTATAGAAGCGGGATTGTGCGCGAAGAATTGCAAGGAAAACCTGTTGCAATCATAGGTGGTGGCGACAGCGCTGTATTCACTGCACTTGATCTTGCCGATCATGGCTGCCCTGTCACTGTCCTTGCCAGAAGCGAGAAATTCAAGGCAAGACCGGATATTGTCGCTCGCATGTATCAACATGACGGAATTGAAGTTCATACTGGAACATCTGTAAAAAGTCTTAGCGGCGGTAAGAGACTTGAAAGAATTCTCGCTGAGAATTCGAAGGGCGATATCTATGTTCCGTGCGAAAAACTAATTGCAAAACTTGGCTATCTGCCAAATACTGAGTTGTTTGCCCAGCAAGTGGACAGTTCGCAGGGACATATTAAAGTGGATGAAAGATTTGCTACTTCGGCTGAAGGTGTTTTTGCCGGCGGAGACATCGTCACGCCCGGTTACGATCGCATAGCTTTTGCTGCCGGCAGCGGAATGATGGCTGCGCGCTCGATTCGCTGCTACTTAGGGCAAACTCCATAGCTGCTGCTCTTAAAGAATTAGTTATGCTTCACCGCTTCGCGTCTGTGGCGTTGTATTGTAGTGCGCCTAACTCCGATATATTTTGATCAATGGAAGCCTCAGTC
>JADYYD010000260.1 GCA_020853845.1 Candidatus Melainabacteria bacterium | reverse complement strand
TTACAGTAGCCATTTCTGATGATGGCAGCCGAATCGTGTCAGGCAGTCGCGATGCAACCGTGCGTCTCTGGGACGTAGATTCGGGTGAAGAAGTGAAGGTCATGAATGGTCATACGAATTGGGTGACCAAAGTTCGCTTCATCTCTGTCGACAAGATTTTGTCAGGCGGGCTCGACAAGACATTCCGTGTCTGGGATGTTGATGAAGGTCGTGAAGACAGAATCTACAACCTTCAAAATTTCGGAATGTGGAGTTTGGGTTTTTCTGAGCTTGGCGATAAAGCCATTACCGGCAGTGACGACTTTACCTTGCGCGTCTGGTCGATGAAGCCTTAGGTCTTCCTTCTTTCGATTGCCTGGTCGGCTCTGCACCGGTCGTGGTGACATTTTTTGCTTGATCGGGCAGCTCTATATTACTGAGCCCTTTAGATGGTTTTGCAGGCGGGACGCCGATGACGAGGTCATCTCCTTCCCATTTGCTCTTCATCACAGGATTTTGCAAGACGCCGCGATCGCGCATTACTTCGCGCTGCACTTCTTCATTCAAGTAATTGAACGCCTGACCAAGTTTTGTCATCTTCCCGTCTCTTCTCAATCCTTCGATCAAGTGTTTGGTGAAGACGCTGCCTTGATAGCGTTTCGATTCCCAGGATCTCTGATCTGGGCTGCTGGATGAAAGCACCAGTTGTCCTGTACCCTGAACAATGGTGTCCACGTTGACGTTGCCCGAACGCGCAAGTCCTTTCGAACTGGGCGCCGCTACACCGCTGTGGCAAGCATCCAATAGCACCATGACTCGATCGCAATGCACGCGCTCTTTTATGATCCTGGACAGGTCTTGCATGGCGATGCCTGTAACATACAAATCATTGATGTCGGTGTCGTGTGCCACCAGGTAATTGACACCACCTACATCCAAACTGGATGGGCTGCCGTGACTCGAGAAATAAATGACGACGAGGTCGTCCGGTTCTGCCACGCGAGGCAGCCACTTGTTGCCCAGGAGTGACAGGATGTTCGCCCGTGTGGCAGTGCTATCGGTCAGCAACTGAACATGGTCAGGCGCGAAATTCTTTTCGGTGACCAGGAAGTCGTAGAAGTCCTTCGCATCTTTGGCACAATAATGCAGATTGATGCTCGAATCTTTGAAATTGCTGATGCCGACGATTAGTGCCCATTTGTCCCTGATTGGTTTGTTGACCACCGCTTTGTCGGACAGAGCGGCGCTGGTTGCCGCTGCCGCGCT
Organism: Candidatus Melainabacteria bacterium; assembly: GCA_020853845.1. Classification (GTDB taxonomy): domain Bacteria; phylum Cyanobacteriota; class Vampirovibrionia; order Obscuribacterales; family Obscuribacteraceae; genus QKMZ01. The sequence continues at coordinate 5,681 of JADYYD010000260.1, read as the reverse complement.
CGGCGACGAGGTTGCAGCCGCGGAAACTGTCGTGCCGTATTCTGCATCAACTCTGCGTACACTCATCGGCTCGGTACCTTCCGGTTGTACCTGCTCGGCAAGTTCTTTCTGTTCGGCAGCGCGTTTTCTCTTTTTGAACGCTTCGATTGCTCTTTCCGCCTTACGCGAAAGGTCGCCGGAGAAGGCGCGATCGTTCATGCTGGAAACAGCTCTTGCCATGCGGGTATCCACAAGAATTGCACCAGCTTCTTCTTGCTGCGAAGACTGGATAAGCAATTTTGCGCAATCTTCCAAGTTGAAGATGGCAAATTTTTGAGTACCGTCCGTGGTGCCCTTCAATCGCGTCATTGCCGTACGGAAGAGTGCCTCGGCTTTGGTAGGCGATTTCTTCTTCATATAGACACGCCCAAGCATCATATAACTGTGTGCCAGTTTCGGATCATGCTTGCTCAGTTGTTTTTCCTTAATACCCAGTGCGCGTTTTTCCAGCGCTTCGGCGACATCGGCGTTGTTTTCACCGAGTTCGATCAAAACAACTTGTTCTAGAAGATCGCTAAGGGCGATATCTCTTTCTCCTTTCGTTTCCTTGGCACTAATTTGTTCTTGCAATTGAGCTTTTTTGTTTGTCACATATTGCGCGCCATAGTTTTTGGCTTCGGCAATGTCTGAAACTGCACCACTGCTGTCACCAATTGCCAGGCGTGCCATGGCGCGATTGTAAAAGCCCTCGACTGTTTTCTCACCGGACAATGCCGCATCTAAATCTTTCTGCGCGTTCATGTATTCGCCGGCGGCCGCATAGGCGGATGCGCGATCCATTAACGCGGGGCTGTACTTCGGATTCACGCGTATGGCTTCAGTGAGGTCGGCGATCGCGCCTTTGCTGTCACCTTTAATAAGTTTGAGGCGGCCTAAGTTGTATTTCGTCAGTGCTTCATCGGATTTCCAGGCTGACGCTTCTTGCAAATCCGAAATTGCCTTGTCGATCTCGCCCAGTTTGGCATATGCAAGTCCACGCTGCAGAAGCGAGTTTCCATCCTTTCTGCTGCCTTTCAAACTCTTGTTGTAATAGGCGATGACCTGCTTGAAGTTTTCGTCCGCTGAACCTTTGGAGCCTTTAGCGAGGAAAACTTCCCCGAGATTAAATCGAAGTGCGGTGGCGCTGTACTTGTTCTTCTTCAGCAGATACTCATAATCTTCGACTGCTCCGTCCAGGTCGTTAGACTTAGCTCGGCAATCGGCTCTTTCCTTGATAGCTTCGTAGGAGCCTGGTTCGAGCTTTAGAGCGGAAGAAAAATCATTAATGGCTTTCTGATAATCGCCGATTTTTTTGTATGCCGCGCCCCTGTTCAAAACAGCGTCCACATTTTTTGGGTTCAATCTAAGAGCCAGCGAATAATCGTCAACCGCGAGCTGATAGTTGCTCATCTTGGTGTGCAAATCAGCCCGTTTAATGTAGCTTTCGACTACGTTCGGGTTAATCTTAATCGCCTGATCGTAATCCGAAAGCGCGCCCTCGAAGTCTCGAAGCTCGGAGCGCCCCTGGGCTCGGTTCAAGTAGGCTTCATAGACGCCGGGATTGTCGCGCAAGACCAGCGTGAAAGAGGCAACGGCGCTCTCATAATCCTTCTTGTTCATCTGATACAGCCCGCGCGTCAGGTCTCGTTGATAAGACTTGGAGTCCGCGAAGGCGGGCAGGCTGAGTATCGGGTTGCCGGTCATCAGGAAGGCGCTGAATGCCAAAGCGGCGGCGCCGGTACGCAAGAAATCCTTCACTTCAAAGCTCCATAGTGATGGCTCTATCTAAAAGTGATTCCACCCAGGTTATTCCCGAAAAGGCACTGTGGGCAAACGGAAGGGCTAGATCGGTCAGCGGTTGGATTGTCTTTTGCTGGAAAACAAACTGGCGCAGCCGAAAGTTGCTATTGAACCAAGGAGTATACGAAATGGAAAGGCAATTTTAGGTGGATTTGGGAAATTAGGCAGAAATTGACCTAAGAGCTCCGGTAGACCGGAAAAAATCGCCACAGTCAGAAAACCCACGAACATGGCGATGATATTGCCTGTGTCGCTGCCTCGATTTTTGGTAAGCAAACCCAGAAGAAAGATCCCCAAGAGCGAGCCATAGGTGTACCCGAAGATTCCAAGCACAATGGGGATGATGCGCGATTGTGGATGTTCGATTACAAAGAATGCGGTGGCGGCAGCGACAACGATCATCAAAAAGGCAAATACAAAGGTGAAAACCCTCACGGTTTTTACGGATTCACTGCCGGTATCGGCGGCATTCTTGTGCCAATCGCGGGTGTAACTGGTAGCCAGGGCATTAAGAGCTGCGCTCAGGGAGCCCATTGAAGTAGCAAAAATCCCGGCGATTAACAGACCGCGCAACCCCTCAGGCAAATGTTTGAGTATGAAATAGGCGAAGACTTCGTTGGTTTTCGTTGGTAATGCCGGGTCCGGATTGCTTGCGTAGAAAACGCTCATTAATATACCGATCGACAAAAAAATAAAACCGATCGGCAAATCGGCCAGCCCTGATAGAACGAGCGAAATTTGGCTCTTTCGGTAGTCTTTCGCGGTGAGCATTCGCTGCACCATGTCCTGGTCGGTTCCATGAGTAGCCAGTGTGGTGAAAGTCATGCCGAAAATGGCCGCCCAAATTGTGTATTCGGAGCTGAGGATGTTAAGCGCGTTGCCCGTCAGAGATTCACCGGATATGGTGCCGGTGGTGAAAAGCGTCAGACTGCCGCTACTTATCATGTCGGACAATTTCGCCATTCCGCCGTCATTGGAAATCCGGCGCAGCAGCACAAAAATAGCGCCAACAGCGCCGATGAACATTACGGATGATTGAATGCAATCCGTCCAGATCACGGCTTTTATTCCGCCGACAGAAGTGTAAATGGCTGTAATAACAGTGATGAATACAATCGAGCCGATATAGATGCCCAGTTGTTCCAGGTTGCTTGGATGGGTGCCGGTGGCAAGTTCGAAACCGACTGCCAGAATTATTGCGGCAACATAGAGACGAGCGCCCGAGGCTAATGTCCTCGTCAACAAAAATATTGCCGAAGCAGATTTGCGAGTTTTTTCTCCAAAACGCCACTGAAGAAATTCATAAATCGAATAAACGTTGTGTTCGAAAAACGGCTTGATGAAAAGGAAGGCAACAATAATACGACCAATTATCGTTCCAAAAACCAGTTGCAGGTATGTGTAGTTAACCAGCTTATAGCCTTCTCCCGGAGTTCCTAAAAATGTCGCTGCGCTTGTTTCCGCCGCGATGATCGAAGCGAGAACCGCCCACCATGGAATCGAGCGGCCACCAAGGACGAATGACTCGAGGTTGTTATCTTTAGCAGCGAATTTGAGACCGACGAAAATCACGGCCGCGAAGTAGCCGATAATTACAAGAGCGTCGATTGCGACTGGCACAGCATTCATGAGTTTGGAGAAAACCTCTGGTGCATCGGTTAATCAAGAAAAAGCCGATCGTCTGTGGGCTCGCTTTGGGTAATTGCGACATCGGTGGTTGGAATGGTGAACCAGAATAAACTTCCCAAACCCTTGTCTCGGTTTCTTGCACCAATTGCGCCACCATGCCCTTCCACCACCATTTTGCAGATCGCAAGACCCAGTCCTGTGCCTTGATGCTTATGTGAAGGCGCTTGTTCGAACGGTTCAAAAATGCGCTGTTTCAATTCTTCAGGGATCCCTGGTCCGTTGTCTGAAACTTCGATGCGGACATAGCTGACCTCGTCCTTTTCTTCAACATTGACGGCAATTGAAACTGTATTGTCAGGCGGACTGAATTTCACTGCGTTGGAAATCAAATTCAACATTGCCTGCGTGATTTTCACCTGGTCGCAATAGACCTCGAAGTCGCATGGTTCATATCGGATGGAAATCTTCTTTGAATCAGCAACTTCTTGCGTCAGGGCGATAGCATCCCGCATGATGTCGTGAGTGCTGCAGTAGGTTCTGTCGAGGTGTACTCTTCCTTCATCGAGTTTTTGAAAATCGAGCAAGTCATTGATGAAGGTGACCAAAGTTTGAACGTTTTTGCTTGTCGCCTGAACTTCTTTGAGTGCTGCCTCATTAAGCTCACCGAGCCCGCCTTTTTCAATCATCTCCAGGGTTATTCCCAGTGATGAAAGGGGACTGCGCAAATCATGGCTGACCATGTCCACGAAGTCTTGCTTCATTCTTGCCAGTGCTTTTTCAGCGGTAATGTCGCGAACGACACAAAAGTAAAGTTTGCGCAATGGAGACCAGGTTACCGACCATAGTGTCTCGACGACTTGATCGGACGCTGTCTGCAATTTTAGTTCAAAATTGCTTACTTCGCCTGGCATGGACGCTTTGCGAAGGTATTCATCCGCAAGCAAAGACTGATTGGCAATGACAATGTCACCAATCGTTTTACCTTTCAATTCCTCCCCGGTTATTCCGAGCACTCTTGTCGCTGCAGCATTCGACTCGATGAAAATTCCTGCTTGATTCAAAGAACAAACCAGGTCGCTAACATTATTGATGAGCGCATGTTCTCTTTCAGATCCTAGAATTACGGTATTGAGAGTTTGATGAAGGCTCCTGTCCAAACTGCTCAGCTCGTCGTCACCAGTGAGGGAAGGAAGCAGCGCCTGTCTTTTCGACAAGCGCACGCTGTTCTCAGCGATGTGTTGAATCGGACGTTTGATGCTGAGCGTGAAGATGAAGAAGAGCGCGATCGCAAGCACAATGGACGCATATATGACAGATGTGATCAGCTTCAACAAGTCATCCTTGATTTTGACGCATTGCTCGAATTCCTTTTTTCGCAACTTATCGTTGATTTCAACTATTTTTTCGATTTCAGATAAGAGCACAGGAAGAGCGACAAACAGGCGTTTGTAAATTGCTGCTCTTGCCACAATTTTGTCGAGGTTCCTCCGGGTCATTAAGTTGGCGCTGAAATACAGCACGTCAGCCGCCTTGGGCAGCGCTTCTCTCAGCCCGCCTGTCTGCTCGTTGGGGAGGCTTTTGATGAGAAGGTTTATGTCTCTCAATATTCCAACTTGCGCTGAGGATGCGCTTGCATCGCTTAGAGTTTCGGTTTGAAACAGAAGGCTGTCGCAAAATTTAGTTGAAGCATGGTTGAGGCGCAGCAATATTTCTCTCATGTGCGCAGTCTTTTCAAGCGACATTTGCACCTGGGAAAGCATGTATACAACTGCCACCAAAAACAGTGCCTGACACAAAAGTGGAAATGCGATCAGCAGCGGACCGCGCCATTTGAGCTTGAGGCTTTTCATAGCGCACCTTCCTCATCGATATCTTCGCTTAAATCAATAAGTTTCGGCACTCTGATCCAAAATCTGCACCCTTTGCCCGGTTCGCTTTCGACTCCGATGTCGCCTCCGTGTTCGATCACGATCACTTGAGCGATTGCCAGTCCCAGACCGGTGCTTTTCATAGAACTCTTGGCCGCAATCCCTGCTTGTTCAAAACGATTGAAAATCTTTGCTTGATGTTCGAGAGCAATGCCCGGACCAGAGTCTTTGACGCCTATTTCGGCAAAGTCGCCCACTTCTTTGATATCCATAACGACGCTCGAATTCTCCGCAGAGAATTTGATGGCGTTGGAAAGAATATTGATCAGAACTTGAGTGATTCGTTTTACATCGACCAAAACTGCC
>JADYYD010000259.1 GCA_020853845.1 Candidatus Melainabacteria bacterium | reverse complement strand
TCGAGTGCAAGTCGATGCATCCTTTGAAAAGCGTGTTAACTTCCACATCTTCGCAATCAATTTCGAAATTGCCGGACTTGATTTTTTCGATGTCCAGCAAGTCATTGATCAAGCTCATCATGCGCCCCGTATTGCGCAAACCACTATTGACGAACTTCTTGCCTTTTTCGGTCAGGTCGCCCAACTGCCCCTGATTGAGAAAATCGAAGACATTGTTGACCGTGCCGAGCGGCGTTCGCAAATCGTGTGTGACCATCGCCACCACCTCTTGTTTCATTCTTTCTGCCTGCCGCCTTTCGGTGATGTCGTGGAAGACGCAGAAGCTCAGGTTTTCTTCACCGGCGAATTGCGCGGAGCAGGTAACGTCGATAACGGTGCCGTTTTTATGAACCAGTTGTGTTTCCAGCGGTGCTGCCGGCGGCTCCGATTCGCCCCGCATCTGGATCTTGTCGAAATAAGCAAGAACCTCGCTCACATCATTGCCACCGAGGAAATCTATTAAATGCGAGCCCAGCAATTCATCAGGCTTATATCCGAGAAGCAGGAAGGATGCCTGATTTACTTCGACAAATTTGCCGGTGCGATCTATTGAGCAGATAAGATCCCTGACATTGTCCAGCAATGCTCGTTCTTTCCTGGCTGCCGCTTGCAGTTCTTGCGCCATTTGGTGAAAAACTCGATCGAGCTGGGATAAATCGTCATGGCCTTGCATTATCGGATTGAGCGGCATGTTGCTGGCCAGGCGCATTGTGTTATCGCGCAGCCTGGAAATTTTTCCGGCGATGTTGTGCGTCAGATAGAACGCGACTGCGCACACCATACCTGCCAAAATCAGCACTCCGCCCCAGATCAGATACTGAATCTGCTGCCTAAGGTCCCTCTGGATCAGCGGCGCGGCTTCCGCCACTTGTGCTTGGTCCCGGCGTAAACTCAAAAACTCAGGCGTGAGCACGAGCTTTGTCTGCTTTCTCAGCTCGAACCAGTAAGGTCGTCTATAGGCTCGCCCAAGCGTAGTTCTGCCGTCCCGCTCCAGAGCCGCTCGCAAAGTCTCCATCAATTCGACGCTTCGCGTCGCCGCGCGGTCAGAGTTCTTAATTATCGTATAAGCGTGCTCATCACCGGCAGTCAGTTTTTCCAGTTCATCATATGTTTGGCGAAACCTGGCGATTACTGGAGCCAGTGATTCCTTCGAAATCAACTGCTCATCCTTTTCGGTGCTGTACATGAAGAACGCGTCGTACATCTGTCTGGATATCGAATTGATACTCGATTCGATTTTTTGTGCGCGTATAGATTTTTCCAGTTCCGCATCAGCTTGTTTGAGCAGGTTGGAAAGCCAGACCAATAATCCGATCTCTATAATGAGCGGAAGGATGACCAGCGCCAGAATTTGCAGCCTTATTGTCGACCGGGTCTTCATGCTCCGATTATGGCACCAGGATCTGCCCAGAGCTATTGTTGGCAACAGAAAATTCAGTCAATTCGGACAAAACAAAATCTGACCAGAGGACTACAAAATTCAGTCGACTCTGTACCAGCCGCAATTCGAATGACCCATCCAGTAGTCACCATCAGCGGTGCGGACTGCGACGACTTTGGGTTGTTTTATAACGATCGCGCCGGATGCGTATTGCGCATAAACAATAGCGCCGGAATCATCGGTAAAGAATTTGCTTCCATCCGGAGTGACGGACGATGGTGGGCAAGCTGGTTGCATATTGTTCAGAGAGCGGCTGCTGATGGCGCCCATAACGCTCGATGCAAAAGAACTGGAAAAGGCATTTGCTCCTGAACCATGCAATTCATTCATGCGGACACTCCTGGAGTGAAAGTGTATAAGGGGCGCGGGGAGGTCTAACAGTTCCACGATACTTTTATGATGTGTCAATGTGGTTACCGAAGTGTTTCCAAACTGTGACTAAACTGTTTTCAATTTCATCTTCAAAGTGAGAATCCGCATCTCACTTGCGTGAAACGCGGACTCCCCTTTCTTCCCGTGCGCAGAAATCCTTTTGGTTAGTTGTTTGAATTGCACTAATTGTCTGTGCGAAGACTTTCAATGTAGGGCAGACGCAGGCGGTCGCCGGGATGAAGTATGCTTGTGTCTCTGTCTTTCTGGTTCTGCTCGGCAAGGCGCCTCGAATATTCGAGAACATCAGCCTCGGTCGCCTTTCCTTGGTGTTGTTCGAGGGCTCTTCGAGCAATACGGTCAAAGCCTTCGCCTGGTTGCACTTCTATCTCAGGATTTTGCCTTTGCCATTGTTGCTCTGCCAATTGGCGCGCCATTTTTTCCATTGCGGCGAATCTGGCATCGAACCAATCTCCGCCATCGGCCCTTTTCTTGGTTATTTCCTCTTCAGTCATCTCGGCGATGCCGAAGTCATACTTCTTGTTTCTGAGGTCACCGGCCGCATTTTCAAGGTCGCTTCTGGTGACCCAGTCCAGTCCGTCCCAGTCTTGCGGGAAAAGACCCCAGTCTCCGTGCTCGTCACGCAAATTTTCGTAATTCTGAATCAGGTTGTCGGTAATCTTTCTGGTAAGCGGGTCTTTATCGCTCTGGTACCTGTACAGATCGTCCGTATCGAAGGAACCATCCGAGTTGAATCCCTCGGTAAGAGCAAATTGAATTGCCAGGTCCGGCAGCAGTCCGTCGCGTTGCAGTTGTTCGGCTACCATGGCGAGCTGCTGCTGCCCTTCGTCGCCTGGCATGGCATTTAGCTCGTTAATTTGAGCTCTCATTACCTTTACTGCTTCATCAAGACCCTGGTGTTGGGCGGCACTTTCAATTCTCATAACAGCTTCTTTGGCTGACATATTAAGCTCCTTTGAAAGTCGGCTGTTTGAAATCAGCCGTATTTGCGGAATTGCGTTTGGGGGGAAGGAACGGCAGCGCCGCTCATGAACCCAATTTAGGTCGCCCTTGTTTCGGACTGGCTACTAAAAAGTTGCGAAACTGTGACAAGAATCGAGTCGTCCCGAATGCCTCGAGTTTCTAGGACTGCCTGGCTTTAGAGGCGCCGGATTTCGGGCACATATATTGAAGGAAACAGCATCCGCTGGTTTTCCGGCGCAAGAGCCGCCTGGAGTCCCCATAGCATGGCCGGTCAGGAAATATCCAATAGTCAAAAAGCCGCTCCTGAGGTTAATGAAGGCGAAAAGCCCGAAATGACCTTGGAGAAAGTTGGACTGACCAACTTCATGCTGGCGGCGATTCCCGGTTATGGCGAAAGACCGGCCAATTCAGGGCAATCTTCCACTGCCCGCCTGCGCTCGTATTTGGACCATGCGGTCCATCCGCTCGCCGATGCCGTCACTTCGTCGGATAAAGCCTCTGACGAAATGTCCGGCTACCTGCGCGGATTTATCAAAACTGTCCCCTTGTTTCTTAAAGGCAGAACCTCACTGCCGCTTCTGGCGCTCACCTATATGTCCGATGAAGCAAAGCTTGGAGACACGGCCCACAATCAGGCAATAGATGCCGGTCTCGGCCTTGGCAAAGGCGCTATTCTCAAGACTAGTCTCAGCGTATTTCACGGTCGCAGCATGACTCCGGCCTCTACCGGGATGGGTCTGGGCATCATCAATCGAGGCTCTGAGACGCTTCTTACGCGCAATAACTATTACGATGCCAAAGGAGAGTTTAGTTTAAATCAAGGACTCAAGCGAACTGCTTCGGTGGTCGGCAATCCGGGCGCTCTTGCCGTAGATGCGCTGACTTTCGGCGTCAACGACATGATGTTTGCGACCATGTTCAACAAAACGCGCGGTATGGTGGCATACAGACCATCAGTTACTTACACGATGTCCGCCGGTACGATGGGCTTGACCAGTGGTTTTGGTCAGGAATTGGAAAGACAACTGCGCGAAGACAAGCAACTGGACCCCACCCAACTGGCTCGCAGAGCCTTCCTGCAAGGTGTTTTCGATGCGGCGGGCGGACGAGTCGGCGCCTGGCAGGCTACTCGCGGAACACATTTGCAGCCCGATGCCCCCGGCGCCATGGAAAAAGCGCGTTCCACGCCTTACCAGCGCGGTCTTGTTGCCGATGAGAGACAGACGTCCTTGCGTGACGGCACCTTCATTGCCGATCGGCAGGCGACCGGTTTGCACACAGAGACCTGGTTTGGGCGAGTGAAAACAGAAAGCGGCGAAATGATCCCGGCAGTTTTTCGCCCAAATGATAAAACCGAAGCGTTTGCTGCTCGTATGCAGGCTGAAATAGCGGGGTACGGCATGAACGGATTGGGCTTCAAAACCAATGTTCCGGCCACCGTTGCCCGAGTCGTAGAGCTGAACGGCAAGCCCTATTCCGGATACATTCAGGAGATGAGCGGACCCAATCTTGTGGAACACTTCCGCGCCGCCGTGCCTCATTCAGAAAGCTCGGCCTTCAGCAAAACTCTCGAACATTTCCGCGCCTCAGCACCGCTCTCGACCAGCTACAGAGACGCTTTCACGCATCGAATGATCATGGCAGAGTGGGACAACCATGCGATGAACATGTCCGTCTCAAACAACAAAGTGCACAATATCGATCTGGGCTATTCGTTCAGGGTGCCGAAAACAACGCTCGAGTTCACGCCCCTGCCGCAAGCGCGCAAAGCCTTCGAGACGATGAGCCAGGGGCTCTACGGCGAGATTTCCGGCAAGCCGCTTGCGCCTGAAGCCCGAACCGAAGTACGCAGTCTCTACGAGCGCTACAGCACCGCTGACGGGCGTGCGCAACTGGAAAGTCTGGGTCTGACCCCGAGGCAAGTCGATGGTGTCCTTGGTCGCACGCAGTGGTTTGCAGACAAAGGCATCTTCCCGCACCAGCAAGAGTCTATGTTCTACACACAATTAGTTCAGGTCAGTCAATTCGCCAAGAGCGTTTTGAAAAAGAACAATCACAAGCCGGTTGCGGACCCGCAAGGCGATAAGCCTTAGAGTTCACGCTCCAGATCATCAGTTTATGTTCGAAACAGGCTAACGACTCGGAGTGACAAATTGCCCGTGCCTGCTGCCGTCGCATGCCGCCGAAAATATGAGCACTGCCAACGTAATCGCGCTGCCGACCATGACCACCAGAAGCCAGGGAATATATGGGGCGATATTGTGCAAACCGTTTGAAAAAGCAAACGTCGCCAGGGCTACAACAACCGGTTGATGCCAGCCGACAGCGACCTTATCCTTGTCGCTTTTGAAGGTGAACATCGCGCTCAATCCCATTGCAAATAGGAGTATCGCTGCCAAAATCATGGAGCCCACGCCGAAGCCAACCTGACTGAATTCCTTTTCCTTGAGGCTGTACTCTCTTGCGGCGTTTTCGTCACCCCTCTTTTCGGCTAGGTTCGCCAATTCCCCGTAAAGACAAGCCTTTTCGGCCGAGTCCAAATTAGGCAATGCCAGGGCTGTTTTGAAACACTTTTCCGCCTCGTCATAGCGTCTCGTCCACATCAGGCTGCGTCCCGAGCTATTGAGCGAAACCCAATCGTATTTATTGGCGCCAAAGAACTGCTGGGAGCCGATTGTGCACAGCGACAGCAATCCGCTCAAGGCAATGCCCAGCAAAAACAGCTTGAAGAATCGCCTGTCGAATAGGCTGCTGAGCGAGACAATGTCGTTCACGTTCGGAACGAACGTAGAAAGAATGTTCTGAGCTTCTGCCAGTGGCGCGCCGACGTTGTCGCTCGTATCTATCGCTTCGCGAGACACCATCAGGTGCTTTTGATGCGATTTCTCGAGAATCTCTGGAGTGATCCAGTCTTTTGTTCGCCGGGTTTCATTCATATGCTGGCGAAGCTCCGCGCTGCATTGCTTCTATATACCCTCGTTCACCCGCCTGCAACATCGATGGAAACATAATTTCGCATGACCGGGAACTACAGCCTGCTCAACCCGTCGATACCGGCAACAAAGCGAAGAACAGCAACCTTTCGATGGCGGAAGGCGGAATGCTGGATAGTTTCGCGCAGGCTGTTTTATTGGGAGTCAGGGACATGGAAGCGAATGTGGGCCGGAAAAAAACGATCAAGAGAGGATTGAGCAAATTTATTGTCGGGCAGTGTGCTTTGGCGATGACAATCGGCACGGCGATACCGTCGTTTGCGACGAGCTTTGTCGAATACAGTCCATTTTTGCCTCAGCAAGCAGTTCTTCGTGAGCCGGAAATCCAGAAATTAGGAACCTACGATCTGGCGCTCGTCATCGACAAATCCGCCTCTATGACCTACCGCCTCAATCAGCGCAATGCTCCGCAAAAGTCGGCGGAAATTGAAGATGGTCTCGATCGCCCGCTGCCGGTTGCTGCTGACCCCGGTGATTCGATCACTCGCTGGGATTGGTGCAAAAATCAAGCCCGCAATTTGGCCGAACAAATCAAGAAAGTGTTGCCGTCCGGCTTGAAATTGAGTATGTTTTCGAATAACTATGACTCATACGCCAATGTCGATGGCGAGAAAGTCGAAGCTCTTTTCAATGAAGTCGAGCCCAGCGGCGGCACGCATGTAAGCCGCGTTTTGTCTCACCACCTCGATGAATATTTTGCTCATCGCGATGCCGGCGGCGACAAAATCAAACCGCTGCTGCTGGCGATGATCACTGACGGTGCGCCGGAAGACGGCATGAAAACCAAAGAAGCGATCATTCGCGCCACTAAAAACATGAAGCGTTCGGATGAAATTTTGATTGCTATCCTGCAAGTTGGAAACGACCGTCGCGCGCCCAAGTTCCTGGCTGATCTCGATGAAGGACTGGTCAATCAAAATGCGAAATACGACATCGTTGAAGTGAAGTCATTCGCCGAGATCAAGAAGCAAGGATTGGCTCGGGTTCTGGCTAACCTCGTAACCAGGGACCACGTTGCATCATTGCCGCAACACCACATTTAATCCACCACGAAAGAGAAACCGAACGGGCGATGCATCTGCGTCGCCCGTTTCGTTAGGTTGTTAACCTGTCAGCGCGCGTCGCTCCATATTGTCTCTGTAATATCCTGCTCCGGCTCGCAATCTCCCTTGCCGCGCTCTGCGCCGTCAGCGCGACCCGGAAAGCGCACATAGAAGTAAGACGTAATCAGCAAGACAATTCCGACGGCGATGAATGACATGATGCGATAACCCATCTGCATACTGGCCATGTCGACTAGAATCAACTTGCCGCAGACCAAGGCCAGAAGCGACAATCCATATATTCTGAAAGGTTTGTCTTTGGATGCGAAGCCTGTGGTCAGAACAGTTAGACCCTGCAAAGCCCAGAGCAAAGTCATGAATTTCCCGCCATGTTGTGCGATAGCGGCAGCAACCAGAAGCGTCGCCAGCGCTGAAAATCCATGCTCCAAGTTCTCTTCTAGCTGGTCTCGTTCCGGAAGGTGTTTGAAAAGATAGTAGAAACCGTAAAGAACGATCGACAAGAGAAGTGTTCCACCTAAATTCCAGTCGGCAAGCGGCAGCCCCAGCGACAAGAAAGGCAGAGTCAAAGCTGAAAACCAGCCCAGCGCACGCAATGAAGGATGGGATGTGACGATTCCAATCGAGAGGGGGATCAGCGCTGCTGCTGCATATGTTGCAGGCAAGAAAGCGTGCGGCATCGTGAAGGAAAATAAATTCTGCAAAATAAGATAACCGCAAGTCGTGCAACCTATAAATCCGGCTGTCCAGAGGCGTCCGACCATTTCGCGATTGTCTTTATTGTAATAGCTTGAAGCGCCCACCGCAGAGCCTGCTATCAGCAGCAATGCGCTCACTTCTTTATATGGAAGATCAAGAAAACTGGTTTTCGCAAAAAACGAAGGCATGGCAAGATAAGCTACACCAGCCAATGCACCTAGTGTCAAACCGGCAATTCTGTAGACCTTGTCTTGCGATTTGAAACCGATCATGAGAATGAGCGGAACCGCCACTGCCCATGGTGCCGCAACGCCGGCAGTGTCGAGCAATCGGTTGGTCTGAACTCCAATAACTAGCAATGACTGCACGACAAACCAGATCCGGACATAGGAGATGCGGTCGCCATTATAGGACCGGTAGCCGCGATCAATTACCAGTATTGCCGCGGCGGCAAGCAAATTCAGCACGGTGTTGCCGCTTAGATACGCCAGGGGAATGCCGGCACAAGCTATGGAAAATTCGCCCAGGCGTCGAGTGAAAACATCACCGATTTTGAATCCAGTTAGCGCCACCATGCCACCACCGGCGATGAAAGCCAGAGGCATCCAGTCGGTATCGCAATATCGCATGACTAAACAGGCGGAGGTTAGAGAGGCCATCAAGAAATACGATCGCGAACACAGTCCGTTTGCCTTTTGCAAGAAGCGGTGACAAGCGAAGGCGGCCGCATATGCAGCAGTCCCCAGAATGCCGATAATCGTGCCGATTTCGAGCCCCGGCAGCGAGTTGTCGACAACCGTGTTTCTCCAGATGTCGTGACAGGCAAGAGGCACGAATGAAGCGGCAGCCAGAACTCCGGCAAATCTTGTGTAGGCGGGCAGGCCGTGCTTGATGCCTATCCAGGCGAGCAAGGGCACTTCCATGAGCCAGATTGAGCTTATCCATTGCTGCGTGAAGTGCAGGGGAACGGCGAGCGAAAATAGAAAAAGTGCAAAGAGTGTGTGAATTGTGGAAACGCCGGGCAGGACGGCGCGCATGCCGCGTGATGCGGAGATCAAGTATGCAAGAGCCAAAGATAGGACGAAAGCAAATCGCTTCTCTGGATATACAACGTCCATGGCTCCCAAAACCGCTGTTGTGTAAGCAACGCAATTCACTGTTGTCGCTGAAATTAGAACAACCTTCTTGCTTTTTGTAGTTTCATCCAAAGCGAATAGAGCAGCCATAAACGCTCCCCACAACAAACTTGAGAAGCCGATTGTCAGCCAGAATTTCGATTGTGCTGCCGAATATCCTAATGACTGAATCCATGGATCGTGGACGACGTTGGGCAGCAGAAAGAAGCAATAGATTGCATAGGAAGCGACTACACCAGCCGCGAAAAGTCCGTACCACCTCATTTTTGCCACGATGAATACAAGGCTGCCCACGAGTACGACGCTGGAAATCAGAGTGAAGAGCGAGACGGTGCTGAAGCAAGTCGTCAGGAAAGCCAGCGAAAGACTTATGGTTGTGATAATTTCAGAGCGCAAACGCAGAAAATGAAGCACTGCGCCATAAGAAATTGACAGCAGCAAAAGCAGCCCGATGACTGGGCTATTGATAATGCGTACTGACTCGATGTGATGCGCCGCATATGCAGTGAAGTAAGAAAGTGCCCAGCCGCCCGCCGAGAGTGCATAACCATAGACAGGCAGTTTCGATTTTTTTTCGAACCACAATCCGGCGGCAATCAGTGAGCATCCTGAGATGAGGCCAGTGATTATTTTTATTAGCGCAGTGAAGTGTTGAAACTGGTTGACGATCAGCAGGGCAAGACCGCACACAAGAAAAACAACACCTATTTTGTTGAGGTGTGTCCCTAGCCACACCTCGAGACTGTTGGCGCTGCCGGGCTCGGCTGCGTTTCCTTCTGGTTTCTTCAAAGGCTCGTCAGATGTGTTATATGCGGAAGTCATCACAATATCTCCAAAGCAAATCCCGCCCTGATTTCTCCGGGCTCAGCACGTGCTATCAAATTACAATGCCGAGAAACCAAAAGGGCGCCGAGAGAAACAGTTACGAATCTGTTTCTTCCGTAAACGTGTTGAGCGTTTCGGCAAGGACAAAGCGAGCCCCTTCTGCCACTTTATAGATAGAATCGAAGCGTGCGGCCGTCTTGTTTCTGCGGGTGGCAATATTGATCAGCTTGTCCGCCAACCTCTCATCGCCTTTTTGCAAGGCGTCCAGAATATCGATTTTGGCTGCTTTCCAGCTCTCATAAATGCTGGAGGATGGCAATCTGAAGGCGTCTTCCCACAAGACAATTCTTGAATATAGCGCAATAATTTCGGCGCCACCATTTGCGATGGCGTGGTCAAATGCTTCAGTGATCAGCGCGTTATAACCGCAACAAAGTTCGTTTTCAATCTCATCGAGACTTGCCGAGATTTTTGTGACGCGTTCCGCAAACTCCACCTCTTCTTTCTCTGTATTTGCCAGCATGCAGGTGTAGATGCCGAGGCTTCCGAATTCCGGAAAGCTGAAACTCATATGGTGACGCATGCACTCGGCGCAGTCGTTCATTACATCCGCCAGCCTCACAATCAGAGACTTTTGGGGAATATCCTTGCGCAACACGAAATACGCAAGGAGTATTATCCATTCCTCAAAACTCTCGAGGTCCACGATTCTGTACTTCCATCTCCGCAACGTATCGATTTGGGCATCGTTGACGGCTTTGGTGAATTTTCGAGTAAAAATCGTTTTGCAAAAAGAATAGAGTTTGTGGTCACATTCTTGCGCATAAACACATGCCCTGCGATGCTCTCTGAATGAGTCTTTGAGATGATGCCATGAAAAGATAAGGTATCTCTTACCTCCCCAAGCTCTCATAAATTGCGCGGATTGCTTCCATTCCTGTAGCTCTGCTCGGTGAAGAGGAGATTCTCGTTTCTTGGTCAGACCCTCAATGGCGGCACTCTCCATCATCAGTATCAGCGCCTTCAATTCTGTTTCGAGCTTGTTTGTTTCTTCAACCCACCGATTTTCTCTTCCTTCCAGAAGCGAAACAGTGAAATTGATTGGAGTAAGTGGCAAATTATCTGGTTGCGGAACTCCGCAGTTGTAGATGTTTTCACTAACCGCAGAACACCAAGTGATAAGCGTTTTACTGATTTTAGAGCGCTCGGATGTTTCGCAAATGCCGATTAAGTTGGAGACGCTTTCCACTTGTGTATGAAGAGATTGCCACTTAAGAATGCGTTTCGCCACGATTAGTTTTGCGCGTTCGCACTGTTCGCATTTCCATTGTCCGAAGGCATTGTGTGCGGACATCTGCTGATATCGCTGCATGCCGTCTAAGACACTTTGCGCACGATGTTGCAGGCCAATAGCGAGTTCTATTTTGCTGATAGCGAAACTCAGTTCTTTCGGACGAACAAACCCAGGAATAAAGCCGTCAGCGCGCATAATTCATTGCTTCCGGCACAGCGATAAAAATGAGGTTATTGCTTCTTGAAACTGGTCGGCGTCCTTTCTGCCAACGTCATCATGCGCGCTGTTGGGCAGGAGAACGAGTTTCTTTGGTTCGGGAGCGACAGCATACATCTGTTGAGAGCATTGATAGGGAACTTGTTCATCTTTTTTGCCATGAACAAAGAGGACGGGGACGTGAATACCCTTGATGGTTGCGATGTTGTCGATTCGGTTCTTCGCGTAAAACATATCGGGAAAAATCGAGAAAATGGGAAAAATATGCCGCACAGGCGTAGGAAGTTGAGTTAGTCCCGACAACATGATAAGTCCGGCGCACGGCCGTGACGCAGCCGTTTGACACGCTACTGCTGTACCAATTGATTCGCCGCACTCCACTATTTTGTCCGCAGAGTAGCCTAATTCTCTTCGCGCATAATCGTAAACGGTGAGTCCATCATCCAGGATAGAGTCAAGATTGCACTTGCCGGTGCTCCAGGCGTATCCGCGATAATCGTACAGCAAGGTCGAATAGTTTGATTTTGCAGCGCTCTGCGCAATGTACGTGCGCGTAATGATGTTTCCACCGGCGCCATGATTAGCTATCAGCAACATGTCCGAATCCGGCTTTTTGAAATACCAGGCGTGCATTTTTGATCCGTCACTGCAGGGGATGAAAAACGAGTTCTTCCTAATGCCTGCAACAGGTTCGATTTCGTAGGCTTCTTTGGCGACGGATCGCGGATGCAGTACGGCTCTACTTAAGAAGTCGAAATCACCCATCGCCTTTGCGACGAAACAATACACAGCGACCAACTCGGTGAAAATAAGAGCGACGCAGAAAATAACGACGAACTTGATGATCTTTTTTTTGTTCAGCTTTGGAAACCGTTGTGTGGGTGCATCCATCTTAACGCTTCCGGAACTGATATCCGGCCTTCAGCCGGATTACCTGACCGATTGGGCTTTTCGCTTGTAGAGGTCACGGATTTCCGCCGCTTTGCGCTCGATTTCTTTTTCCATTGCGGCTCTGTCTTCCCGCGTCAATCCCATAACCTCTTGCCCGTCGTGGGTGAGGTAGCGCTGATTGCCGCTGGCTTCTGCTTCTTTCAATTTCTCATTCTCATGCTCTCTCATTTTCGCAATCTCAGCTTCACCTTGTTGCAAAATGGCGGCACGCCTGGCTTCTACACCAGAGTCACCACCGCCGCTACCGGATGCAGTTTCGGCTGATGAGCTGTACTTGGGCGTGTATGGTTGCGGTCGAGGAGCTGCGGCTGCCGGCGCCGCGAGCGTCGGATTGGTCGCGATGTAAGCAATCGCCGTCACGCAATTGCCTTTTATGTCCGCGGGCGGAGAGCAGGTGAGGCATTTCGCGTAACTCTTTTTCGCATTGGCGGAATCTTTCAACTGCATGTACGTGTTCGCGAGCTGATAGTGTGCCTGCCACGATTTGGGCTTAGCAACAAGCGCTTTGGCAAACTGCTCTTTCGCTTTGGCGAAATTTCCGGCAGCATAGCTTGCAGTTCCATCGCTATAGGCATCTGCAAAAGCCGGAGCAGCACCGGCAACCAAAACGATAATTGATGTGGCGGCAACGAAATACGGCGATTGGTGTCGCATACAGAGGACCTCTAGGGTTTGACATGCTCTGATTTTAACAGGACATAACATTCTCAGGGCTAAAAAGGTATCTTATGCATCATAGTTTGTTGGCAAAGGCAGAACCCGATCTCAGGAGTGTCATGCGTATTTCCGGAATACTTTTGCTGGCTGCGGTTTGCGCTATTTGCGTGACCGCTTGTTCTCAAGCGCAGCGGCAGGAGCGTGTTGACCAGATTCCATTCTTTTGGAGTTGGTTTCAAACCAATCAACAAGCGCTCTTCTCGTCGGACAATCCGGGTGACATGGAACATGTCAGTCTGGGCGAGAAGCTGAAGCGAATAGAAGACGATCTTACTTATGAAAT